>NZ_CP050192.1:2940480-3296071 GCF_011694515.1 Mycobacterium sp. DL592
CGGCCAGCGGCACCAGCAGCCACCAGGACTGGATGCGCCGCTGCACCAGGAACGCGAACAGCGCCAGCGGGATCAAGGCGATCAGCAGCGGCACGAACTTGATCTTCTCGGTGTAGAACACCGCGATCACCGTGATCGCCAGCAGGTCGTCGACCACCGCCAGGGTCAGCAGGAAGGTCCGCAGCGCGGTCGGCAGATGCGTGGAGATGACGGCGAGCACCGCCACCGCGAACGCGATGTCGGTGGCGGTCGGGATGGCCCATCCCCGCATGGCGCCATCGCCGGCGTTGGCCGTGAACGCGACGAAGATGGCCGCCGGGACCACCATGCCGCCGACGGCTGCCGCGATCGGCAGGGCCGCACGGCTAGCGTCGCGCAGGTCGCCGGCAACGAACTCGCGCTTGAGTTCGAGCCCGACCACGAAGAAGAAGATCGCCAGCAGACCGTCGGCGGCCCACCCGCCCAGACTCAGATCAAGGTGCAGGCCGAGCCGGTCGGTGCCGACGTGGAAGGCGGTCAGGTTGTGATACGACGCCGACCACCGCGAGTTGGCCCAGATCAGCGCCGTCGCGGCCGCGACGAGCAGCAACGCGCCGCCGACGGTCTCCTTGCGCAGGATCGTGGTGACACGCGTCGTCTCCGACCACGAGCCGCGGGAGAACAGCGCACGGCGCAGCAAGGGTTTGCGATCGGCCACGATTCACCTCGTCGTCGACGGGACAGAGACTCGCTGCCGACCAGACTTCCCGGCACACCTTCGGGGCGTGAGTCTACTGATGGTTCACCGCGTCAGGAGGGCAACGCATTCGATGTGGTGGGTCAGCGGGAAGGAGTCGAACACCCGGATCTGGTCGACGGTGTACCCGCGGGCCCGGTACAGCCCGATGTCGCGGGCGAACGCGGCGGCCTCGCAGCCGACGTGGATCACCCGCGGGACGCCGGCTTCGGCGAGCTGATCGATGACCTCACGCCCGGCCCCCGACCGCGGCGGGTCGAGCACCGCGATGTCGGCGCCGGTGCGGGCGGCGCCGAGCGCGCGGCGGACCGACTCGGTGAGAACCTCGACCTGCGGCAGGTCTGCCAGCGCGGCGCGCGCCGAACGGGAGGCGCTGCGCGAAGTATCGACGGATAGCACCCGGCCGCTCTCGCCGACGACGTCGGCCAGCACCGCGGCGAACAGCCCCACCCCGCCGTAGAGATCCCATGCCGTCGTCGCGGTCACGTCGGTGGCCCACTCGCGCACCAGCGCGCTGTAGGTCGAGGCGGCCGCCCGGTGCGCCTGCCAGAAGCCGGTGACCGGAACCCGCCACACCCGCTCCCCCACGCGCTGCACGGTCTCCTCGGCACCTTCGACAACACGTGTGCGACGCGGCTGGCGGGTGGTGCACACGATGTGGCGGCCGCCGTCGTCGTCGAGCACCACGTGCACCTGCTCGCCGGGTTCCCACCGGATCGAATCCAGCCCGTCGAGCATGCCGTCCGGCAACTGCCCGCAGCGCAGGTCGGTGACCAGGTCCTCGCTGTGGTAGCGGTGGAAACCGGCCCGACTGCCGTCGCCCACCGCCAGTCGTACCCGGGTGCGCCAGCCCGTCGCCGCCCCGTCACCGACCGGTTCGGCGACGCCCTCCCAGGTGAAGTCACCCAGCCGGGCCAGTTGGTTGGCGACCACCTGCCCCTTGATGGCGCGGGCGGCAGTCGGGTCGACGAAGGAGAGGTCACAGCAGCCCGAGCCGTGCACACCGGCGATCCGGCACAGCGACTCGACGCGATCAGGTGACGGCTCGAGGATCTCGAAAGCTTCTCCATGCCAATAGGATCCGCGATCGCCGGTGATTCGGACCCGCACCCGCTCACCGGGCAGTGCGTAGCGCACGAAGACCACGCGGCCCTCGTGCCGGGCCACGCAACTGCCGCCATTGGCTGCCGGGCCGGTTTCGAGAACCAGCTCAGCCGACGGGGTCTGATGTCGCCGGCCGGGCGGCTCCAGTGAAGCTGTCACTCGACAAAACCGCGGCGAACGTCACCGGGCGCGTTCTGCTCCTGCAGGTCATGCAGGCGCTCAGACGAATTCAATTGCCACGGAACCGAAGTCACCATCACGTTGGGCATGAACAGCAACCGGCCCTTAAGGCGCAGCGCGCTCTGGTTGTGCAGGATCTGCTCCCACCAGTGGCCGACGACATACTCGGGGATGAAGACCGTGACGACGGTGCGCGGGGCTTCCTTGCTGATCCGCTTGACGTAGTCAAGCACCGGGCGGGTGACCTCCCGGTACGGGGAGGCAACGACTTTCAGCGGCACCGTGACGTCGCTGTCCTCCCACGTGTGCACCAGCTGACGGGTCTCGGCGTCGTCGACGTTGACGGTGATCGCCTCGAGCACATCGGGCCGGGTGGCCCTGGCGTAGGACAACGCGCGCAGCGTCGGCAGGTGCAGCTTGGAGACGAGCACGACCGCGTGGTTGCGGCTGGGCAACACGATGTCGCCCTGCTCGGCCTCCTGGGCGGCCAGCTCCCGAGACACCGTGTCGTAGTGCTTGTGGATCGCCTTCATCAGGACGAACAAGCTCGACATCGCGACGATCGCGATCCACGCGCCGGCAGCGAACTTGGTGACCAGCACCACGATCAACACCGCGCCGGTGGCGATGAAGCCGACGGTGTTGATCACCCGCGAGCGCATCATGCGGCGCCGCGCCGCCGGGTCGGTCTCGGTGCGCAGGTGCCGGGTCCAGTGCCGCACCATGCCGATCTGGCTGAGCGTGAACGAGATGAACACACCCACGATGTAGAGCTGGATGAGTGCGGTCACCTCGGCACGGAAGGCCACCACGAACGCGATGGCCGCCAGGGCCAGGAACACGATGCCGTTGGAGAACGCCAGCCGGTCGCCGCGGGTGTGCAGCTGACGCGGCAGGTAACGGTCCTGGGCCAGGATGGAACCCAGCACCGGGAAACCGTTGAACGCGGTGTTGGCGGCCAGCACCAGGATCAGCGCGGTGACACCCGTGATCAGGAACAGCCCCGGCGGGAAGTTGTGGAAGATCGATTCGGCCAGCTGCGCCACCAGGGTCTTCTGCTGGTAGCCCGCCGGCGCCCCGATCAGCTGCTCCTCGGGGCGTTCGGCCACCTTGGCTCCGGTCTCCAGGGTGAGCACGATCATGCCGATGAAGAGCGTGACGGCGATGCCGCCCAACAGGGCCAGCGTGGTCGCGGCGTTCTTCGACTTGGGTTTACGGAAGGCCGGCACCCCGTTGCTGATCGCCTCCACACCGGTCAGCGCCGCACAGCCGGACGAGAACGAGCGGGCGACCAGGAACACCAGCGCCAAGCCCACGACGTCCCCGTGTTCAGACCGCAGGCCGAAGCCGGCCGACTCGGCTTGCAGGTGGTGACCCAGGACGTGAATCTGGAAGAAGCCCCACAGCAACATCAGGAACATGGCGATCATGAAGGCATAGGTCGGGATGGCGAACGCGGTGCCCGATTCCCGGATACCCCGCAGGTTGGCCGCGGTGAGCAGGACGATCGCCGCGACGGCGAAAATCACCTTGTGCTCGTTGATGAACGGCACCGCCGAGCCGATGTTGGACATCGCCGAGGCCATCGACACCGCCACGGTCAGCACGTAGTCGACGAGCAGCGCACTGGCCACCGTCAGCCCCGCCGTCCCGCCCAGGTTAGTGGTCACCACCTCGTAGTCGCCGCCGCCGGAGGGGTAGGCGTGCACGTTCTGCCGGTAGGAGGCGACCACGACGAGCATCACCAGGGCGACCGCCACCCCGATCCACGGCGCCATCGAGTAGGCGGCCAAGCCGGAGACCGAGAGCACCAGGAAGATTTCCTCGGGCGCGTAGGCCACCGACGACATGGCATCGGATGCGAAGACGGGAAGGGCGATCCGCTTCGGCAGCAGCGTGTGGCTGAGCTTGTCGCTGCGGAAGGGCTGCCCCAGGACCAGCCGACGCGCGGCGGTCGAAAGCTTAGACACGAGTGCCAAGACTAAGCCCAACCGCGTTTGGCTGTAGCGTTCCCCATACTGTCGTTGTCCGCACGGATCGGTCAGCCACTTTCCGGCCCCCGCTGCGGCGGACCGATGCACAACGTAGCCGAGAGGACAGCTGGTGCGGATAGTGGTGATGGGGTGCGGCCGAGTAGGCGCCTCGCTGGCCGACGCGCTGTCCCGGATCGGGCATGACGTCGCGATCATCGACCGTGACGGAACGGCCTTCCACCGACTCTCCCCGGAGTTCTCCGGCGAGCGGGTGCAGGGTATGGGCTTCGACCGGGAAGTGTTGCTGCGGGCGGGCATTCAGAACGCCGACGCCTTCGCCGCGGTGTCCTCCGGCGACAATTCGAACATCATCTCCGCCCGCGTCGCCCGCGAGACTTTCGGCGTGAAGCGGGTGGTGGCCCGCATCTACGACGCCAAGCGCGCGGCGGTCTACGAACGCCTCGGCATCCCGACGGTGGCCACCGTCCCGTGGACCACCGACCGGCTGCTCAACACGCTCGTCGGCGACACCGAGACCACCAAGTGGCGCGACCCCACCGGCACGGTGGCCGTCGCGGAAGCCTCACTGCACGAAGGGTGGGTGGGCCACCGGGTGACCACCCTGGAGGAGGCCACCGGCGCGCGGGTGGCGTTCCTGATCCGGTTCGGCACCGGAATCCTGCCCGAAGCCAAGACCGTCGTGCAGGCCGGCGATCAGGTCTACATCGCGGCGGTGTCCGGGCATGCCGGCGAGGCGCTGGCGATCGCCGCGCTACCACCGGGCCCGGACGCCGGAGAGGGGCACTAACCAGATGGGCGAGAAACGGTTGAAGGTCGCGATCGGCGGGGCCGGCGCGGTCGGTCGCTCGATCGCCCGTGAGCTCGTGGACAACGAGCACGACGTCACCCTGATCGAGCGCAACGCCGAGCATGTCGACGTCGACGCGATCCCGGCTGCGCATTGGCGCCTCGGTGACGCCTGTGAGCTCAGCCTGCTCGAGGCGGTGCACCTCGAGGAGTTCGACGTGGTGATCGCCGCGACCGGCGACGACAAGGCCAATGTGGTGCTCTCGCTGCTGGCCAAGACCGAGTTCGCGGTGTCGCGGGTGGTCGCCCGCGTCAACGACCCGCGCAACGAGTGGCTCTTCGACAGCGCTTGGGGCGTCGACGTCGCCGTCTCCACCCCGCGGATGCTGGCCTCGCTGGTCGAGGAAGCCGTCGCGGTGGGCGATCTGGTGCGGCTGATGCAGTTCCGCCAGGGCCACGCCAACCTCGTCGAGATCACGCTCCCCGACGACACGCCATGGGGCGGGAGGCCGGTGCGCAAGCTCGCCCTGCCCCGCGACGCCGCACTGGTGACGATCCTGCGCGGTCAGCGGGTCATCGTGCCCGAGCCCGACGAGCCGCTCGAAGGCGGTGACGAGCTGTTGTTCGTCGCGGCTCCGGAGGTCGAGGGCGAATTGCGCTCGACGGTGCTGGCGGAATCGAAGGGCTGACGCTCAGTCGTCGGCGGGCTCGATCTCGGTGCCGGCCTCTTCGGCATGCCGGGCATGCACCGCGCGCTGGGCGACACGGATCGCGAGGTAGGTGACCAGGGCTGCCACCGCGGTCAACGGCCAGCCCATTGCGATGCGGGCCACCCCCAGCCAGCCCGTGCGGTCGGCGTCGTAGAGGTGGTGCTGAACCAGGAAGCGGGCACCGAACACCAGTACCCAGGTCAGGGTGGCGATGTCGAACGCGAGAACCGCGCGCGGGCTGTGCCGCCAGGCGCGGTCGTGGCCGTTGATCCAACTCCACACGTAGCCGACGACCGGCCGGCGGATCAGGATCGAGGCGGCGAACACCGTCGCCCACAGCAGCGAGGTCCAGATGCCGAGCAGGAAGTAGCCCTTGGAGGCCCCGACCATCCAGGCGATCAGGGCGCTGATGCCGACGCCGATGAACCCCGAGATGGCGGGTTGGACGGAGTCACGCCGGATGAGCCGCCACACCAGGATCAGCGCGGCCACCCCCAGGGCGGCACTGATGGCGGGGACGAGCCCGAAGGCGGTGTTGACCGGGACGAGGACGGCGACGGGCAGGGCCGAGTAGACCAGACCGCTGATGCCACCCATCTGGGCCAGCAGGGCCTGCGCGGGGGTCGGCTTGGTTTCTTCGTCGTCCACGGGCTCGGAGGTGGCCGGCGCCTCGCTCAACGCTGAATCTCGTAGTGCGGGTTGTAGATGGCCTTGCTGCCGTTCTCCAGGGTCCCCAGCCGGCCGTGGACCCGCAGGGTCCGCCCGGACTCGATGCCGGGGATGCGGCGCTGGCCCAGCCAGACCAGGGTGACGGTGTCGGTGCCGTCGAACAGTTCGGCGCGCACACCGCCCGCACAGCCCTTGGCATTGGTGTCCACACTGCGCAGCGTGCCGACCATCGTGACTTCTTGTCCGCGCCGACAATCGACGGCCCGATGCGCACCGGTACTGACGGCCTCGCCGGTCAGCTCCTCGGCGTCTCGTTGTTCGGGATCTTCCGTCAACCGACGCGTGATGCGGCGAACAAAACCTTCGGCCGTAGCCATGGCCTCTCCTGAAGTTCGATCACACTGCCAACGTCACGGTAGACCTCTTGGTTCCCCAATGCCACGTGGCATACCCGGAGCAGACCCGGTTGTATCGGCACAGGGCACGATTGCCGCTATGTCGATCACTCTGCGTGGCGTCGCGGCGGTTCTGCTGCCCGGAACCGGGTCCGACGACGACTACGTCTACCGCGCCTTCGGCGACCCCCTGCATCAGGCCGGCGCGGTCGTGGTGGCTACCGCACCACAGCCGGGCCGCCTGGTCAGCGGGTACGTACAAGCCCTCGACGACGCCGCCCGGCACGCACCGATCGTGGTGGGCGGGGTCTCGATCGGCGCGGCCGTCGCCGCGGCGTGGGCGCTGGCGCACCCCGAGCGCACTGTGGGAGTGCTGGCGGCGCTGCCGCCGTGGACCGGTGAGCCGCACCAGGCCGCGGCCGCGCTATCCGCCCGCCACACCGCACATCAGCTCCGCACCGACGGGCTGGCGGCCACCACGGCGCAGATGCGCGCATCGAGCCCGGCCTGGCTGGCCGGCGAGCTCACCCGCAGCTGGCTGGCGCAGTGGCCCCAGTTGCCCGAGGCTATGGAGGAAGCCGCCGGCTACGTCTGCCCCACCATCGCCGAATTCGAGGGGCTGGCTGTGCCGATGGGCGTGGTCGGCGCCACCGACGACCCGATCCATCCGCTGGAGGTGGCATTGGAGTGGGTGACCGCGGCACCGCGCGCGGCGCTACGCACCGTGACGCTCGACGAGTTCGGGCCGCAGCCGAGCCTGTTGGGTGCAGCGTGCGTGGCGGCGCTGATCGACGCCGCCGGCTAACTAGCCGCCGGTGTTGGTGCTGCGCAGCTGCTGCATGGCCGACCCCGACGCGCCGCGCCGCTCGGCGGGCGCAAGGCCCTGCTGCTGCTGCTCGATCAGCGCCTGCTGAGCGGCGGCCATCTGCGCCTGCTGGGCGGCAGCCATCTGGGCCTGCTGGGCGGCGGCCTGGCGCAGCTGTTCGGCCATCGGCTCGGGCAGCTGCACCGGCAGCGGCGTACGCACCGGCAACGGTGTGTCGCCACGGCGAACGACGGTGTCGGACAACGCTTCCCGCGCCTCGGCGGTCAGCAGCTCCATGGTTTCGGCGGCGCCGTTGACCACGCACCGGATCATCCACCGGAATCCGTCGACCCCGATGAACCGCACGACACCGGCGCCGGTGCCCACGACTTCGCGACCCCACGGGCCGTCCTGGATGGATACCTGGGCGTTGTCCTTGCGCAGCGAGTCGGCCAGTTCGCCGGCGACCTCGCGCCACAGACCGGTTGTCTTGGGGGCGGCGTAGGCGGCGATGGTGAACCGGCCGTTGGGGGTGACGACCCAGATCGCGCTGGGCACGCCACCCTCGTTGAGTTCGACCTGGACCTGACCGGCCGCCGGCATCGGGATCAGCACCGAACCGAGATCGAGGCGCGCCTGCGCGGCGTCGTCGGGGTTGTCGAAGTCCTCGATGTCGAAGGGCCCGCCGTCGAACTCCTCGGGGTCCTCGTCATGCGATTCGGGCGCCACCACCGGCGTGTCCGGGGTCTCGTCGCGGGAATCGTCGTTGTTACGTCTGCCGAATGCCATCACAAACTCGCATGTCCGCCGGAGGATCCGTGGCCGCCCTCGCCACGGGTGGTGTCTGCCAGTCCGGCCTCGTCGAACGAGGCCACTTCGACCAGCTCTGGTAGTTCGACCCGCTGGACCACGAGCTGGGCGATGCGGTCACCGCGCCGAATCTCGATCGGCGTGGTGGGGTCGAGGTTGATCAGTGAGACCTTGATTTCCCCGCGATAGCCCGCATCAATCGTGCCGGGGCTGTTCACGATCGAAAGGCCAACGCGCGCAGCCAAACCGGAGCGCGGATGAACCAGGCCGACCATGCCGTGGGGAATCGCGACGGCGATCCCGGTGCCCACCAGAGCACGATGCCCGGGCGCCAGGTCGACGTCCTGCGTCGCGTACAGATCGACCCCGGCATCACCGGCATGGGCGCGGCTGGGCATAGGAAGATCGCGGTCCAGGCGAACCACCGCGAGACTGGTCGGCACGATGCCACAGACTACCCTTGGCCTCGTGTCTGGTTCGCGTGTGACCTCGCAAACCCTGCGGTATCGCGAGCGGCTGTGGGTGCCGTGGTGGTGGTGGCCGCTGGGTCTGGTGCCGGCGTGGATCATCGCCAAGGAAGTCAACATGGGTGTGCGCTCGCTGCCGCCGTGGCTGCCGTACGTCGTGCTCGGGCTGGTGGCGGTGGGCGTGTTGCTGTGGCTGTCACGTACCGAGGTCCGGGTGGTCGGCGACGGCCCGGATGTCGAATTGTGGGCAGGCCAAGCGCATCTGCCGGTCTCCGTGGTGACACGCTCGGCCGAGATTCCACGCACCGCCAAGTCGGCGGCCCTGGGCCGCCAGCTCGACCCGGCGGCGTTCGTCCTGCACCGCGGGTGGGTCGGCCCCCTCGTCCTGCTGGTCCTCGACGACCCCGACGACCCCACCCCGTACTGGTTGGTCAGCGCGCGGCACCCCGACAGGGTGCTCTCGGCGCTGCGCAGCTGACTGCCGGCTACGCCGCGCAGTCGGTGCAGATCATCGTGCCGTTCTTCTCGCTTGCCAGCCTGCTGCGGTGATGCACCAGGAAACAGCTCGAACAGGTGAACTCGTCGGCCTGTTTGGGAATGACCCGCACCGACAGTTCCTCCCCCGACAGGTCGGCTCCGGGCAGCTCGAAGTTCTCGGCAGTGTCTGATTCGTCGACGTCGACGACAGCTGATTGCGCCTCGTTGCGCCGTGCCTTGAGCTCCTCGAGCGAATCCTCGGACACGTCGTCGGTCTCTGAACGCCGTGGGGCGTCGTAATCGGTAGCCATCGTCTGTCCCCTCGTAACCTCAGCAAGGCTTTGTATCAGCGTCGAACGCATCCGCCAAACGATTCGTGCCCAGATCACACCGCGTTGAAGTGTGATTTACGTCACATCTATTGATATCCCGTGTTGGGCGTGTTCGGCCAAGGTGCCCGAGGTGGTTCTAGAGTGCATCCGTGGTCGCTCAAATTACCGAAGGCACCGCCTTCGACAAGCATGGTCGCCCGTTCCGCCGGCGCAACTATCTGCCCGGGATCATCGCCTTGGGTGTGCTGTTCGCGATCACCGCGCTGGTGTGGGGTGTCGTCCTGACCCGCCCCGTCGACGTCCGCGAAGCCGCAGCCTGCAACGCCCCACCTCCGTCGGCCGATGCGGCCGCTCCCAAGCTCGGTGAGCAGGTCTCGCGATCGACGCTGATCGACGTCGCCCCGGCCAAGCTCGCCGACGCCAAGATCCGGGTGCTCAACGCCAGTGGCCAGGGCGGCCAGGCCGGCGAGGTGGCCGGGGCGTTGCGTGACGTCGGTTTCGCGCAGCCGACCGCCGCCAATGACCCCGTCTACGCCAATGAGCGGCTCAACTGCCAGGGCCAGATCCGCTTCGGCGCCAACGGCAAGGCCGGTGCAGCCGCGGTCTGGTTGGTCGCCCCCTGCGTCGAGCTCTACCAGGATGACCGCAAGGACGACTCTGTCGACCTGGCCATCGGCACCGACTTCACCACGCTCGCCCACAGCGACGACATCGACGCCGTGCTGGCCGGACTGCGGCCGGACGCCACCGAACCGGCCGACTCGGCACTGATCGCCAAGATCCACAACGGAACCTGCTGACGCTCAGTCCAACGCACGCAGGCCCCCGACGCCGTCGAGCGCCTCGACCAGCGGGCTGAACACCCCCGGCGCGGCAGCCACCAGCACCGCGCCGTCCTCGTCGGCGGGCAGTCGCACCAGCCCGCCGGCTTCAGTGACCACCAAGGCGGCAGCCGCCCAGTCCCACACGTGCAGGCCGTGTTCATAGTGCGCGTCCAGGCGACCGTCGGCCACCATGCACAGATCCAGCGACGCCGAACCAACCCGCCGGACGTCCCGCACCAGGGGCAGCAGCTGGGCTAACAACGCCGCCTGCTCGGCGCGCCGGGAAGCCGCATAACTGAAACCGGTACCCACCAACGCCATGGACAGTTCGGTGACCGGGCGGCACCGCAGGGCCCTGCGCCGACCATCGCGCAGCACGTGCGCGCCCCCGCCCCGCGCCGCCGAGTACACGTCACCGCTGACCACGTCGGCGACCGCCCCGGCGACCGACACGCCGTCGACCTGAGCGCCGACCGAGACCGCGTAGGCGGGAATGCCGTAAACGAAGTTCACCGTGCCGTCGATGGGGTCGAGCACCCAGCACACCGCACCGCCGGAATCGGCGCGCGGGCCACCGCCCTCCTCGCCGAGGATCGGGTCGCCCGGGCGCTCGGTGGCGAGCCGATCACGCAGCAGCGCTTCGGTTTCGGTGTCGACCACGGTGACCGGATCGGTGGCGGTGCTCTTCGCCTGCACCGCGCCGTCCCGGGCGGCGTCAGCCGCCTCGCCGAAGACCTCGGCACGGCGCCGCCGCACGAAGGCCGCGGCCTCGATGGCCAGCGTCTCGGCCAGCGCGCGCAGATGCTCAGGCGTGTTGTCGCTCACCGGGCTATCGCAGCACATACAGCGGCGAGTACGCATTAGTGTGTGGATCGCGCAGACCGCCCGCCTCGCCCAGGAGCAGCCATGACCGGAACCGAGACCGCCCCAGGACAGAACCGAGGATTCGGGGTCGACGTCGGCGGCAGCGGGGTAAAGGGCGGCATCGTCGACCTGGACACCGGCCTGCTCATCGGCGAGCGTTTCAAGCTCCTCACCCCCCAGCCCGCGACACCCGAGGCGGTCGGCAAAACCGTCGCCGAGGTCGTCAACCACTTCGGCTGGACCGGGCCGCTCGGCGTCACCTACCCGGGCGTCGTCGTCGACGGGGTCGTGCGCACGGCGGCCAACGTCGACAAGGCCTGGATCGGCACCGACGCCGCGGAGCTCTTCGGCGCTGCGCTGGGCGGCCGGCAGGTGACGGTCCTCAACGACGCCGACGCCGCTGGGCTTGCCGAGGAACGCCACGGTGCCGGGCGCAGCGTGAACGGCGTCGTCGTGCTGTTGACCTTCGGCACCGGCATCGGCTCGGCGGTGATCCACAAGGGCGTCCTGCTGCCCAATACCGAGTTCGGCCACCTCGAGGTCGGGGGCAAGGAAGCCGAGCACCGCGCCGCCTCGTCGGTCAAGGAGCGCAAGGAATGGAGCTACGAGCGGTGGAGCGAAGAAGTGACCAAAGTGCTGGTCGCAGTCGAGAACCTGATCTGGCCTGACTTGTTCATCGCCGGCGGCGGGATCAGCCGCAAAGCCGACAAGTGGATCCCGCTGCTGAAGAACCGCACCCCCGTGGTGGCGGCCGAACTGCTCAACGAGGCGGGCATCGTCGGCGCCGCGATGGCCGCCGCAGGCGACGCCGAACACTGAATTTTGCCCGCTGAGCGGGTGCAGGGCCCAGCAGTCGTTACAATGGTCGTCGGCGGCCGCCTACCGGATAGCGGCAAGTATCCACAACGAGATCCACGCCGATATTCCTGATAGCCGACGCTTTCGGTCGGGCGCGCCCACGCCCGCCGACAGCCAGCACGACCGAAAGGGTGTACGTGGCAGCGACCAAAGCAAGCCCGGCAACCGACGAGCCGGTGAAGCGCACCGCCACCAAGACTCCCGCGAAGCGGCCGGCGGCCAAGGCACCCAACGGTTCCGCCCCGACCAAGCGGGCCGCGAAGGCCACCCCTGCAGGGGCCGTCAACGCCGACGCCGAGGACATCGAGACCACGACCAAGAGCCGCCCGGCCGCCAAGGCCGCTCCGGCCAAGAAGGCCGCCAAGGCCGCGCCCGGGCGCGCCAAGAAGGCCGAGACGGGCGTTGACGCCGCAGCCGACGGCGATGTCGTCGTCGACGACCTGGACACCGACCTCGAAGCCGATCCGGAACTCGACGTCGCCGTCGACGACATCGAGCTCGACGATCTCGAAGACGACGTGGTCGTCGCCGATGATGACGTGGTCGTCGCCGACGAGGAGGCCACCCCGGCGGCCGAGGCCGACACCGCCGAAGACGAGGACATCAGCGAGCCGTCGGAGAAGGACAAGGCATCCGGAGACTTCGTCTGGGACGAAGAGGAATCCGAGGCGCTGCGGCAGGCCCGCAAGGACGCCGAGCTCACCGCCTCAGCGGACTCGGTGCGCGCCTACCTCAAGCAGATCGGCAAGGTCGCGCTGCTCAACGCCGAGGAAGAGGTGGAGCTGGCCAAGCGGATCGAAGCCGGTCTGTACGCCACCCAGAAACTCTCCGAGCTGGCCGAGAAGGGCGAGAAGCTGCCCGTGCAGCAGCGCCGCGATATGCAGTGGATCTGCCGCGACGGCGACCGCGCCAAGAACCATCTGCTGGAGGCCAACCTTCGCCTGGTGGTGTCGCTGGCCAAGCGCTACACCGGCCGCGGCATGGCGTTCCTGGACCTGATTCAGGAAGGCAACCTGGGTCTGATCCGTGCGGTCGAGAAGTTCGACTACACCAAGGGCTATAAGTTCTCCACGTACGCCACCTGGTGGATTCGCCAGGCGATCACCCGCGCCATGGCCGACCAGGCCCGCACCATCCGTATTCCGGTGCACATGGTCGAGGTCATCAACAAGCTGGGCCGCATCCAGCGCGAGCTGCTTCAGGACCTGGGCCGCGAGCCCACTCCCGAAGAGCTGGCCAAGGAGATGGACATCACGCCGGAGAAGGTGCTGGAGATCCAGCAGTACGCGCGTGAGCCGATCTCGCTGGACCAGACCATCGGCGACGAGGGCGACAGCCAACTCGGCGACTTCATTGAGGACAGCGAAGCCGTGGTGGCCGTGGACGCGGTGTCGTTCACACTGCTGCAGGATCAGCTGCAGTCGGTTCTCGAGACGCTCTCCGAGCGCGAAGCCGGTGTGGTGCGGCTGCGGTTCGGCCTGACCGACGGCCAGCCGCGGACCCTCGACGAGATCGGCCAGGTGTACGGGGTGACCCGCGAACGCATCCGCCAGATCGAGTCCAAGACCATGTCGAAGCTGCGGCACCCCAGCCGCTCGCAGGTCTTGCGGGACTACCTGGACTAGGCAGCTTTATCCGCGCTTCCCCCGAGCGTGCAAACTGGGCGGGAGCGGCCCATGTCCAGCACGCTTCAGTTGCTTGGACTTCGAGCACTGGGAGGAAGCCGCCCCCGCGTAATTGACGCTAGCGGCCGTCGACCACCCACGACAACCGCTGGGCAAAACTCAGGTGCGGACGCCGGCCAGACCTGCCTACCCTGACCGGCGTGGCCAACCGGAAGAACCTGTCCTCTGAATCCGTCTACGAACCCGAAGTCGGGTACTCCCGGGCGGTGCGGACCGGGCCGCTGATCTCCGTCGCGGGAACCACCGGCCCGGGTGCCGATATCACCGAGCAAACACGAAATGCGTTGCGCCGCATCCAATCTGCATTGGCCTCACTCGGCGGTGGGCTGTCCGACGTCATTCGCACCCGGATCTACGTCACCGACATCTCCCAGTGGCGTGAGGTCGGGGCGGTACACGCCGAGTTCTTCGGTGCGGTCAAGCCGGCCGCCACCATGGTCGAGGTGTCGGCGCTGATCGAGCCCGATCTGCTGGTCGAGATCGAAGCCGATGCCTACGTCGCGGACTGAAACGGCGGAAAGCTCCCATCGGGTCCCGGCAGGTAGGTGGCGACCTCCACGACAGCGTCGACCGGCAACGGGCCGTACAGGTGCGGGAACAACATCGACGCGGGATCCGTTGGCACACCGGGTTCCCACCGCAACGGCGCGGTCAGGACCCGCGGGTCGATGTGCAGCAGCACCAGGTCCGTACGGCCGGCGAAAAGCCGGTTGGCCGGCAGGTGAACCTGGTGCGGCGCCGACAGGTGGACGAACCCGACGTCGGTCAGCGACGAGGGGCAAAGTTCGCCGACGCCCCTGGCATCGTCCCAGTCACGCCGTCCACACAGGTGGAGTAAGAAATCGGGATTCGGGTACATACGACCACACTGCATCACCCGCAACACGACGGAGCGTGAGACACGACACAACGTCAAACCCCCGGGGAACAAGGCCGGAACGCAAAACGTCTGAGACAGTAGAGATACGCGACGGTGGCGCCGAAACCGCCGGCGCGCTGAGCACCTTACGGAGGAGCCCATGACCGCATTCTTGACCAGTCCCGAATTGACTAGGGCTGATCGCTGCGACCGCTGCGGTGCAGCGGCCCGAGTGCGGGCCAAGCTGCCCTCCGGTGCGGAATTGCTGTTCTGCCAGCACCACGCTAACGAGCACCAGGCCAAGCTGATCGAGCTGGCAGCCGTGATCGAAGTGAGTCCCGCGGACGCATGACGTGGCCTGACGGCCACGTCGCTGGGCAGGACGGGAACCGTCAGGAATGCTGGACTGGTCATGACTGACCAGCCTGCGAAACCATCCCGCCATCACGTGTGGCGCATCGCCAAGCGAACCCTGTCGAAAAGCTGGGACGACTCGATCTTCTCCGAGTCCGCCCAGGCGGGTTTCTGGTCGGTGCTCTCCTTGCCGCCTCTGCTGCTCGGCATGCTCGGCAGCCTCGCCTACATCGCGCCGCTGTTCGGGCCCGACACCCTGCAGCGGATCCAAGACCAGCTGATCAGCACCTCGAACAGCTTCTTCTCCAAGAACGTCGTGGCCGAGATCATCGAGCCGACGGTGCGCGACATCGTCGTCGGTGCCCGCGGTGAGGTCGTCTCGGTGGGTTTCGTCATCAGTCTGTGGGCGGGCTCGTCAGCGGTATCGGCGTTCGTCGACTCCGTCGTCGAGGCCCATGACCAGACCCCGTTACGCCACCCGGTGCGCCAGCGCTTCTTCGCCCTGGGCCTGTACGTGGTGATGTTGGTGGTGGTGATCGCGGCCGCCCCGTTCGTCGCGCTCGGTCCGCGCAAGGTCTCCGAGTACATCCCCGACAGCTGGGACAACGTGCTGCAGCACGGCTACTTCCCCGTGCTGATGTTCGTGGTGGTCGTGGCCGTGACCGTGCTCTACCGGGTGTCGCTGCCCAGACCACTGCCGACCCATCGGCTGGTGTGGGGTGCGGTGCTGGCGGTGGCGGTGTTCGTGGTGGCCACGATGGGCCTTCGGTTCTACCTGACCTGGATCACCAGCACCGGCTACACCTACGGCGCGCTGGCCACACCGATCGCGTTCTTGCTGTTCGCGTTCTTCCTGGGCTTCGCGATCATGATCGGTGCCGAACTCAACGCCGCAATCCAGGAGGAGTTCCCCGCACCGATCCCCCGCGGCCGCCAGCTGCGGACGTGGCTCGAACACAAGGCGCGCTCGTTGGGCGAGAGCACCGGGGAGGCGGCCAAGCCCGCGCACCCCAGCCCGGAACCCACGGCCGAGCCGGTCAGCCCTTCTTGAGGCTTTCGTAGACCTTCTTGCAGTCCGGGCAGACCGGCGAACCAGGCTTGGCGGCCCGGGTCACCGGGAACACCTCGCCGCACAGGGCCACCACGTGGGTTCCCATGACTGCGCTCTCGGCGATCTTGTCCTTCTTGACGTAGTGGAAGACCTTGGGAGTGTCGTCGTCGGTCCCGTCATCGACGCGTTCGTCGGTGTCGGTGCGCTCGATCGTCTGGGTCTGCATGACACCATTCTGCCCGGTAAGACCCCCGTAAGAAACCGGCCGGGTCAAACGGCCCCAAGATGTGGAACAGTAGGGGAATGAAGCGTGAGGTGGGTTTCGACGACGACGGTCGGCCCGTGCTCATCACCGCGGCGGCACCCGCTTATGAGGAGCAGCACCGCGCGCGGGTACGTAAGTACTTGGCGATCATGTCTTTTCGCATTCCGGCTCTGTTGCTGGCGGCGATTGCCTACGGAATCTGGCATAACGGGCTGATCTCGCTGGCGATCGTCGCGGTCTCGATTCCACTGCCCTGGATCGCCGTACTCATCGCCAACGACCGGCCGCCGCGCCGCGCGGAGGAGCCGCGCCGGTACAACGACATGCCCAACCGCACCCAGCTTTTCCCGCGGCCCGATCGCCGGGCGATCGAGGCCGTCCTCCCCACTGTGCAACCGCATCCGGCCGGACCGGCCGATGCCGGTTCCCACTGAGCGCCACCGCGCGCCATTCTCAGCACATTCTCAGAACCTCGCGACATTTCTGCACGTCAGAGGGTGTGAGACGGCAAGCACGTGGGAACTCTTAGCTCCTAGCCGACGTTGAACCATTTGACAGTCGGAGCCGATCAGGAGGCCACCATGGCAAATGCCACCACCAGCCGATTCGACAGCGATCTGGACGCCCAGAGCCCAGCCGCTGATCTGGTGCGCGTCTATCTCAATGGCATCGGCAAGACCGCACTACTGAGCGCCGAGGATGAGGTCGAGCTGGCCAAGCGCATCGAGGCCGGCCTGTACGCCCAGCACCTCTTGGAGACCCGCAAGCGCCTCAGCGACAACCGCAAGCGCGATCTTGCGATCGTGGTCCGCGACGGCCAGGCCGCACGCAGCCACCTGCTGGAGGCCAACCTTCGCCTGGTGGTGTCGTTGGCCAAGCGCTACACCGGTCGCGGAATGCCACTGCTGGATCTCATCCAGGAAGGAAACCTGGGGTTGATCCGCGCGATGGAAAAGTTCGACTACACAAAGGGTTTCAAGTTCTCCACCTACGCCACGTGGTGGATTCGCCAGGCCATCACCCGCGGTATGGCCGAT
The DNA here is from genome assembly GCF_011694515.1 of Mycobacterium sp. DL592. Lineage (NCBI taxonomy): Bacteria > Bacillati > Actinomycetota > Actinomycetes > Mycobacteriales > Mycobacteriaceae > Mycobacterium > Mycobacterium sp. DL592. The sequence continues at coordinate 2,957,743 of NZ_CP050192.1, forward strand.
CAGAGCCGCACCATCCGGCTTCCCGTCCACCTCGTTGAGCAGGTGAACAAGCTGGCCCGCATCAAGCGTGAGATGCACCAGAACCTGGGCCGCGAGGCCACCGACGAGGAACTGGCTGAAGAGTCGGGCATCCCGGTCGAGAAGATCAACGATCTGCTCGAGCACAGCCGGGACCCGGTCAGCCTGGACATGCCGGTCGGCAGCGACGAGGAAGCCCCGCTCGGCGACTTCATCGAGGACGCCGAGGCGATGTCGGCGGAGAACGCGGTGATCTCGGAGCTTCTGCACACCGACATCCGCAGCGTGCTGGCCACCCTCGACGAGCGCGAACACCAGGTGATCCGGCTGCGGTTCGGCCTCGACGACGGCCAGCCCCGCACCCTGGACCAGATCGGCAAGCTGTTCGGGCTGTCCCGCGAGCGGGTCCGCCAGATCGAGCGTGAGGTCATGGCCAAGCTCCGCAACGGCGAACGGGCCGACCGGCTGCGGTCCTACGCCAGCTGACCACCACTCTCCTGTGTGCCCGTCGGCCCTGGCTGACGGGCACACAGCTGTGCCGGGGCAGTGTTGTCCGACCATTCGCCCAGCTGCGCCAGTAGACTTGGCCGTGACGAAGGGTGGCCTATGAACGACCTGGTCGATACCACCGAGATGTACCTGCGGACCATCTACGACCTCGAAGAAGAGGGTGTGACTCCGCTGCGGGCGCGTATCGCGGAACGGCTGGAGCAGAGCGGACCTACGGTCAGCCAGACCGTGGCACGCATGGAGCGCGACGGACTGCTGCACGTAGCCGGTGACCGCCATCTCGAACTGACCGAGAAGGGCAGGGCGCTGGCGGTATCGGTGATGCGTAAGCACCGCCTGGCCGAACGCCTGCTGGTCGACGTCATCGGCCTGCCCTGGGAGGAAGTCCACGCCGAGGCCTGCCGGTGGGAGCACGTGATGAGCGAGGACGTCGAACGCCGCCTGGTGAAGGTCCTCGACGACCCGACGGTGTCCCCGTTCGGCAACCCGATTCCCGGACTGTCCCACCTGGGACTGGATAACTACGCCCGCCAGCCCGACTACACGCTGTTCCGCCTCACCGAACTGCCCGCGGGTTCCCCGGTCGCGGTGGTGGTGCGCCAGCTGACCGAACACGTCCAGGGCGACGTCGGGCTGATCAGCCGGCTCAAGGACGCCGGTGTGGTGCCTAACGCCCGAGTGCAGGTCGAGAACAACCCGAACGGCAGCGTGACGATCATCATCGGTGGCCACGAGAACGTCGACCTGCCGCACGAGATGGCCCACGCCGTGAAGGTCGAGAAGGTCTAGAACGCCTAAGCCTGGGCTAGACCGCCCGTCGCCCGAACATCCGGCGCGGCGGCAACTGCACCCCGAGCCGCTTCGCCAGCCGGTAGCCGGTGCCCGCGAGTTCACGGATCTGCTCCGGCCTCATCCCCGACTGCAGCGCGGTGTCGAGCATGCCCGCCATCCGGTGCTCCGGATCGCCACGCAGTGCCGCCTCCAACGACAAGCCGGCCAGCGGGCCGTCACCCCTGGCATACGCTGAAAATGCCAGCAGCACAAGGGCTTCCACTCGCCACGGCTCCGGCAAGGTCCGGGCCAGCAATGCCCACAGCGTCTCGGCCTGCCCGGCCTCCGACCCGACGGCCAGCGCGTAGAGCGTGTCACGCACCGCGACATCGGTGATCGCGCACGCCAGCGCCGCCACCTCCGCGTCATCGGGTTGGGCTCCGGTGCTGACCCGGGCGGCCGCCGCGATCGTCGCCTCAACGTCACGCCGTCCGCACGCATCCGGATCGGCGCGCCACCGGATTTCTCTGTCGGTGGCGCACTGGCCGATCACCTCGACCAGCGAGTCGGCGTGCGCCGGATCGGCGACGGCGATCACCGCCTGCAGGTCGGCACGCCGGCCGTAGAGCCGCCTGCCGTCGAGCACTGCCGCGGCGGCCAGCGGGGAGGCCGACGGATCCTCGACGGGGCCGGTGTCCCCGCAGCCGTCCACGCAGTGCCAGGTGCCGCCGGCCGCGATCCGGTCGACCACGTGTGCGGCGTACAGCGTCATGTCCTGGTCTGTCAGCGCGTCCGCCAGCGCCTGGCACAGCCGGCGGTAGTCGTCGTTACACGTCGGGCACGGCGCGCCCTTGTCGTCGACGATCACGGCGATGGCGGCCTCGGCTCCCGAGGTCGCCGCGATCTCGATCAGATGGTCGACTTTGCCGGCCATCGCGTCGTCGAGGTCGACGCGCAGGACCGCCCCCATCTGGTCGTGCTCGAGCGCGATGAGGACCAGCGACTTCTCGGGAACGAAGCCCAGCACGGCAGGGATGGCGGCGATCAGGGCGCCGGGACGGTTGATGCGGTAATCAGGGCGGTAGGTGGTCATGCCCCGACGCTGTCAACCGACACCGTCATACCGGTCCGGCCGACCCGTCCAGGACACCGAAGCTGTGGATGAACTGCGGGCTGGGGATGGCGCAGTGTTCACGTCGTATTGACACCGTCGGCATGCGAGATTCGGCAAACCGGCGTACACCTGTTGCTCATGGGTTTGGAATACGACCTCGTCGTCATCGGTTCGGGTCCCGGCGGCCAGAAAGCCGCCATCGCCGCAGCCAAACTGGGCAAGTCGGTGGCCGTCATCGAGCGGGGCCACATGATCGGCGGCGTCTGCGTCCAGACCGGCACGATCCCGTCCAAGACGCTGCGCGAGGCCGTTCTGTATCTGACCGGTATGAGCCAGCGCGAACTGTACGGCGCCAGCTATCGGGTCAAGGACAAGATCACCCCGGCCGATCTACTCGCCCGCACCCAGCACGTGATCGGCAAAGAAGTCGACGTTATCCGAAACCAGTTGATGCGCAACGGTGTCGAGCTCTACATGGGCCTTGGCCGATTCCTCGACGAGCACACCCTGACGATCGAGGATCCCACCCGGGCCGAACATTTCACCATCAGCGGCCGCTATATCGTCATCGCGACCGGGACCAAACCCGCGCGGCCAGCCGGGATCGCATTCGACGAGAACCGGGTACTGGACTCTGACGGCATCCTCGACCTGAAGAACATCCCCACCTCGATGGTCGTGGTGGGCGCCGGGGTGATCGGTATCGAGTACGCCTCGATGTTCGCCGCGCTGGGCACCAAGGTCACCGTCGTGGAAAAGCGCGACACGATGCTCGATTTCTGCGACCCCGAGATCGTCGAGGCGTTGCGCTTCCACCTGCGCGATCTGGCGGTGACCTTCCGGTTCGGCGAGGAGGTGACCGCCGTGGATGTCGGCTCGGCGGGCACCGTCACCACCTTGGCCAGCGGCAAGCAGATCCCCGCCGAGACCGTGATGTACTCGGCTGGACGGCAGGGCCAGACCGACAGCCTTGATCTGTCCAACGCCGGCCTGGAAGCCGACAACCGCGGTCGAATCTTCGTCGACGACAAGACTTTCCAGAGCAAGGTCGACCACATCTACGCGGTCGGCGACGTCATCGGCTTCCCGGCGCTGGCGGCCACCTCGATGGAGCAGGGCCGGCTCGCCGCCTACCACGCCTTCGGCGAGCCGACGGCAGGTATGACTGCGCTGCAGCCGATCGGCATCTACTCCATCCCCGAGGTGTCCTACGTCGGGGCCACCGAGTCCGAGCTGACCAAGAACGCAATCCCCTACGAGGTCGGCGTCTCCCGCTATCGCGAGCTGGCCCGCGGCCAGATCGCCGGCGACTCGTACGGCATGTTGAAGCTGCTGGTGTCCACCGAGGACCTCAAGGTGCTCGGCGTTCACATCTTCGGCACCGCAGCCACCGAACTCGTCCACATCGGCCAGGCCGTGATGGGCTGCGGCGGGACGATCGAATACCTCGTCGACGCCGTGTTCAACTACCCGACGTTCTCCGAGGCGTACAAGGTCGCGGCGCTGGACGTGATGAACAAACTTCGGGCGCTGAACCAGTTCCGTAAGTGAGCGGTTAGCACGCGGAGTCGAATGTGTTCGGCGCGGTGTCACCGGGCCCGCCGGCCTCGGCACGCTTAAGCAGGGCTGCGGTGGCTTGGTCGAAGGGGGCCGAGAAGGAGACACTGTCCTGGCAGCCGCCGCCGTCTCGGCCGCCGATCACCCCGACCACCTCTGGGCCTTTGATCCACGGTGCGCCGCTGGTGCCGTCGACCAGACCGCCGCACTGCAGGGTCTGGAAGCCGCCCTCGTCGACCCCGGCGATCGTGTCGCAGCTCAGCGGGCTGCCGCCCACACCGAGCGGATAGCCGACGATCGTCACCTGGCTGAACTCGCTCGGCGTTGCGCCCAGCACCAGCGCAGCACCTACCGCCGTCTCGATCGCGCCGCCACCGGGCCTGCTGACCCGCAAAAAGGCGTAGTCAGCCTTGGGGTCCTGGGTCGCCACCCAGCGCGGGTCGAGGTAGACGGTGTCGACGGTCCACACGTCACCCGGAGCGGCCTTGTCGGCGAAACCGGGCACGAAGGTGGCCGGATAGCCGTCGGCCAGGCAGTGCGCGGCCGTCAGCACCAGGTCCTTGGAGACCGACCGCACCACCGATCCGGTGCAGGTGTGAGTGTCGGTGCCGCCGAGGAACAGGGCGCCGACCGCGGGCTGGGGCGCCGACGGTCGCGCCGAGATGGCCTCACCGGAAGGTTTGGCGGTCTCGGCGGCTTTGGCCGGCGGCTCGCTGGACTGGCCGCAGCCGCCCACCACAACAGCAACTGTCGCGATGCTCAATGCCGCCAGGACGGTCCGCATGCAGGAGATCATGCCCGATATCGTCGGCGAGCAGGGAACGAGCGCGACCACGGCTGCGTTGTCCAGAGACGGGCACACGATGGCGTTGTGCCGGATCTGCGAGACACTAGTGGTCAACGGTACGAGCGCGACCATGACGTCGCAGGACACCGCGAGGAGGCGAAACGATGGCTGACGAGCAGGGACAGCAGTATCAACCGGAGCCCACCGGGATGTACGAACTGGAGTTTCCGGCACCCCAACTGTCGGCGTCCGACGGGCGGGGCCCGGTGCTGGTGCACGCTCTGGAGGGGTTCTCCGACGCCGGCCACGCCATCCACCTGGCCGCCGAACATCTGCGCAACGTGCTCGACACCGAGTTGGTCGCCTCGTTCGCGATCGACGAGCTGCTCGACTACCGCTCGCGGCGGCCGGTGATGACGTTCAAGACCGACCACTTCACCAACTATGACGAACCGCAGCTGAACCTCTACGCACTGCACGACAGCATGGGGACGCCGTTTCTGCTGCTCGCCGGGCTGGAGCCGGATTTGAGGTGGGAGCGGTTCGTCACCGCGGTGCGCCTGCTGGCCGAGCGGCTGGGAGTCCGGCAGACCATCGGGCTGGGCACCATCCCGATGGCGGTGCCGCACACCCGCCCGGTGTCCATGACGGCGCATTCGAACAACCGCGAACTGATCACCGACCACCAACCGTGGGTCGGCGAAGTGCAGGTGCCGGGCAGCGTTTCGAACCTGCTGGAGTACCGGATGGCCCAGCACGGCCACGAAGTCCTCGGGTTCACCGTGCACGTTCCGCACTATTTGGCCCAGACCGACTACCCCATCGCCGCCGAGGCGCTGCTGGAGCAGGTGGCCAGGACGACTTCGCTGCAGCTTCCGCTAAGGGCCCTGACCGAGGCCGGCGCGGCCGTGCGCACCAAGATCGACGAGCAGGTAGAGGCCAGTCCCGAGGTCGCTCAAGTGGTGAGCGCACTGGAGCGACAGTACGATGCATTCGTTGCCGCGCAGGAGAACCGGTCGTTGCTTGCACACGACGAAGAACTCCCCAGCGGTGACGAACTCGCCGGGGAATTCGAGCGATTCCTGGCCCAGCACGCCGAGGACCTCAAGGACGGTCTCACCGACGACGGCGAGACCTAGGAAGTCCCCGCACCGACGACGAGGTTGGAGATGCCGCAGCGAAAGCCCAATCTGCAGCCGGTGCGGGAAGTGACTCCGACGCTGCACTTCAAGACCATCCACGGTTACCGCCGCGCATTCCGGGTCGCGGGATCGGGTCCGGTGCTGCTGTTGATTCACGGCATCGGTGACAACTCGACCACCTGGCATTCAGTGCACAGCAAGCTCGCGCAGCGCTTCACCGTGATCGCACCCGACCTGCTGGGCCACGGCCAGTCCGACAAGCCGCGCGCCGACTACTCGGTGGCGGCCTATGCCAACGGCATGCGGGACCTGCTCAGCGTGCTCGATATCGACAAGGTCACCGTGGTCGGGCACTCGCTCGGCGGCGGCGTCGCCATGCAGTTCGCCTACCAGTTCCCCCAACTGGTCGAGCGCCTCATCCTGATCGGCGCCGGCGGGGTCACCAAGGACGTCAACATCGCGCTGCGGTTGGCCTCCTTGCCCCTGGGCGGCGAGGCCCTGGCGCTGCTGCGGCTGCCGATGGTGCTGCCCGCGCTACAAGTCGCGGGCCGGGCGCTGGGTTCGGTCTTCGGTTCGACCGGCCTCGGCCGCGACATCCCCGATGCACTGCGCATCCTGACCGACCTTCCCGAGCCGACGGCGTCCTCGGCGTTCACCCGCACACTGCGTTCGGTGGTGGACTGGCGCGGTCAGGTGGTGACCATGCTCGACCGATGTTATCTGACGGAATCCGTTCCTGTGCAATTGATTTGGGGCGATCAGGACGCCGTCATCCCGGTAGCCCACGCCAAGATGGCACATTCGGCCATGCCCGGTTCGCAGCTGGAGATCTTCGCGCGATCCGGGCATTTTCCGTTCCACGACGATCCGGACCGGTTCGTCGAGGTGGTGCAACGGTTTATCGACTCCACGGCGCCGGCCGAGTACGACCAGGGCGTCCTGCGTGACTTGTTGCGCACCGGGATCAGCGAGCGGTTGGTCACCGGCTCCCTGGACACCCGGGTTGCGGTGCTCGACGCGATGGGCACCGACGAGCGCAGCGCCACCTAGTCAGTGCACGCAGGCGAGCACGCGTCGTAGAGTCGGCTCATGACCGTCGACGTCACCGTCTTGCGGGTGTTCACCGATGCCACGGGCAACTTCGGCAATCCCCTCGGGGTCGTCAATGCCTCAACCGTCGCCGCCGGTGAGAGACAACGCATCGCGACCGAATTGGGTTATAGCGAAACGATTTTCATCGAACTGCCCGATCCGGGCTCGACGACGGCGCTCGCGCACATCTTCACCCCGGCCACCGAACTGCCGTTCGCCGGGCACCCGACGGTAGGAGCGGGTTGGTGGCTGCGGGAGCGGGGCACACCGGTCCATACCCTGCAGGTGCCCGCCGGCATCGTGCAGCTGGGTGACGACGGCGAGCTGACGACGATTCGGGCCAGGGCGGAATGGTCACCGGAGTTCGCCATCCACGACCTGCCGTCCGCCGAGGACGTGCTGGCCGCCGATCCGGGTGACTACGCCGACGACGCCGAGCACTACCTGTGGGCCTGGGTCGACCGCGAGCAGGGGCACATCCGGTCGCGAATGTTCGCCAACGATCTGGGGGTGCCGGAGGACGAGGCGACCGGGTCGGCCGCGGTGCGCATCACCGACTACCTCAGCCGCGACCTCACCATCACCCAGGGCAAGGGTTCTTGCCTGCAGACTCAATGGAGTCCCGAGGGATGGGTGATCGTCGGTGGCCGCGTGGTCGATGACGGGGTGCGGCAACTGGGCTGAGCCGGGCTCAGCCCGATGTTCCGACGCTGCGGTGGGCCCGGAGCGCCTCGATCTCGCGCTCGAAATCCTCTGCCGAACTGAACGAGCGGTACACCGAGGCGAAGCGCAGGTAAGCGACCTCGTCGAGTTCGCGCAGCGGGCCGAGGATCGCCAGGCCCACTTCGTGACTGGGGACCTCGGGTGACCCGCCGGCCCGCACCGTGTCCTCGACCTGCTGAGCGAGCAAGTTCAACGCGTCGTCGTCGACCTGGCGGCCCTGGCAGGCGCGGCGCACCCCGCTGATGACCTTCTCCCGGCTGAACGGTTCGGTGACGCCGCTGCGTTTGACCACGGCCAGGACAGCGGTCTCCACCGTTGTGAATCGCCGACCACATTCGGGGCACGATCTGCGCCGCCGGATCGCCTGGCCCTCGTCGGTCTCACGCGAGTCGACGACGCGGGAATCGGGATGACGGCAAAACGGACAGTGCATGACCGCTCCTTCGCCGCCGCAGCCGGGTGATGTGAACCACCCAGAGCCTACCCGGGCCGTCCAGCGGAGTGCGTCGTCGCGGGCCACGGCGGTGGCGAATCAGCCGATGGGTGCGATAAGGGTCTGGCCTGCGTCCAGCGCGGCCGAATCGAGCTTGTTGAGTTCGCGGATGCGCTGCACGACCTGGCTCACCGGCGCATCGGGCGCCACCCGGGAGGCAACCTGCTGCAACGTCTCGCCTGCCTCGACCCGCACCACCGCCAGCTGGTCAGGGACCGCCGCCGGTGCCACCTCGGTGGAGCTGAAGTGGAACAGCGAGCCCAGCCACAGCGTGATCAGCGCCGCCAGCCCCGCGAGCACGATGGTGGCCGTCGTGCTGACCGGCTTGCGCGTGTGCGCCGCGCGCGATACGGCAACGCCGGTGCCGCGGTAGTGCAGGTGCCCGGCCGCCGGCCGTGCGGGGCCCGGCCGATCAGTGCGCGTCCCGCCCGGACGCACCCGCACGGGCGAACCGGACCGGACGGGGTACCGCCGCGGCTCCGACGGCCACGCCACCACCTGTAAATCGTCGATGACTGTCATGTCCGCTCCTTCCTCCGATGCGCCCGACTGTTCGCTCTTGTGTTCGAAATATACTCGATCATGTGTTCGATGTCCGAACATGTGAGCGAGCGTGTCGGAAGAATAAAACGGACCACCGACAAGTTTTCGCCCCGCGCGATCGAACATCGCGACACGATGCGACACGCTCGAACAAATGTTTGATTGTGTCGGTCCGGGCGACTACATTCGGCGCTATGAGTGACCGCAGTGAGACATCGGGGACCGACACCAGCAGCCGTAGCGGGGCTCCCGACTCCGGATTGACCGAGCGGCAGCGGACCATTCTGGAGGTCATCCGCGCTTCCGTGACCACCCGCGGCTATCCCCCGAGTATCAGGGAGATCGGTGACGCCGTCGGGCTCACCTCGACGTCGTCGGTGGCCCACCAGCTGCGCACCCTGGAGCGCAAGGGCTACCTGCGCCGCGACGCCAACCGGCCACGCGCCGTCGACGTCCGCAGCGCGGATGACATGCCGACGCCACCGGTGACCGAGGTCGTCGGCTCAGACGCGCTGCCCGAGCCGACGTTCGTTCCGGTCCTGGGCCGGATCGCCGCGGGCGGTCCGATCCTGGCCGAGGAGGCCGTCGAGGACGTCTTCCCGCTGCCGCGCGTACTCGTCGGCGAAGGGTCGTTGTTCCTGCTGAAGGTCGTCGGCGAATCGATGGTCGACGCAGCCATCTGCGACGGCGACTGGGTTGTGGTGCGCCAGCAGAACGTCGCTGACAACGGCGACATCGTGGCCGCCATGATCGACGGCGAAGCGACGGTCAAGACGTTCAAGCGGACGGGTGGTCAGGTGTGGCTGATGCCCCACAACCCGGCCTTCGACCCGATCCCCGGTAACGACGCCGCCATCCTGGGCAAGGTCGTCACCGTCATCCGCAAGATCTGACGACGAGCGGGCCGCTATTCGGCCTTGTGGAAACCGTTGGCCTGGGCCAGTTCCTCGCTGGCGAACCACACCTCGGGAATGGTGTGCTCGTAGAGCTCGGACTCCGGTGTGTAGTACAGGCCGGAGTGGGTGTTGGCCTTGATCACATAGCCTTCAGGCGCCTGATAGGGATCGGCTAGCGGTAGGTGGATCGCCGGACGGGCGGGGTCCTGGTCCTCATGCGCATCCGACTGCTGCTCTTCGGCAGGTTCGACGGTCACATCCTCGTCGGGCACGATCGGAACCTCGTCGGGCTCCTCGGCGGCGCGACGACGACGCGGAGTGCCGATACCGCCCATGTCCAGGCGCCACATCGACTGTGACTCTTCGAGATTGACCGCGGCGTGCCGGCCGGAGTCGCTGGCCTCGTCGGCCTCCTCCTCGACCTCGGCGTACTCCACGTAATCCGGGTGTACGTCGTCTGCCGCGGTGTCGGCCTCGGGCTCGACGGGAATGCGGGTCGGCGTGGTGTCGATGGAGTCCTGGTCACCGTCGAACACGTCGTCGGGGCCGGGCATCGACTTGGCCCCCAGGCCCGGGGAGGACCAATTAAACCCGGAGGAACTCGGAACCTCGGCACGGCCGCCGTCGGGATAGGAGGAGTACCGCGACGCTTCGGAATCGCCGGGCCAGCGATCGTCATCGTCGTAGTCGGCGTCCTCGAAGTCGTCGTCGTCCTCGGCGGTGGCGGCGCGGCGCCGCTGCAGCCACAGCACACCCAGGGCGAGCACGCCGATCAGCAGCAGCCCCGGGATGATCACCAGCAGCCACCACCAGTGCCAGGTGAACGACTTGCCGGACTTGCCGTCGGCCCCCGGCGCACCGGGCGTCTGCGGCCCGCTCGCGGCAGGCACCTGGAGGCCCGACAACTGTCCGGCCAATTCCGGCGGCTTGGTGGTGAAGGTATTGGAGGCCTTGTTGAAGGAGATCTCGCCACCGCTGAACTTCTGCGTGACGGTGTCACCGTCTGTGGTCTGCTCGCCGGTCGGCACGCCGAGCGAGCCCGTCGCACCGCCGAGCTTCGCCCAGGCTGCGTTGATCGCACCGCGGACCACGATCGCGCCGTTGTCCGGCGTCCAGAAGATCACCGGCTTGTCCGCTGCGCTGAACGTGCTGACCCGGCTGTTGGGCGCGCCGCCATCGGCCTCGGTGCCGGTCGGCAGACCAAGGTCACCGGTCGGGCCACCGGCCGATTCGTACTTCGACAGGATCGCGCCGGTCACCGCGTGGGCACCGGTCGCCGGCGAGTAGAAGATCTTGCCGCCGGCGTAATCCTGCGCGGCACCGTCGCTGCCGACGGTGTACTGAGCACCTTGCCGTCCGCCCAGCACGCCGGAGATACCGCCGGCTGCCCGCCAGGCCTGGTTGATCAACGTCGTCGGATCCGACGGGACTTCGACACCGGCCAGGTTCGCGGCCAGGTCGGGCGGGTCGGTGGTGAACACCTTGGTGGCGTTGTTGTAGGACACCGTGCCGCCGGTGAACTTCTGGCTCACGACGTCGGCGTCGTAGGTTTCGTCGCCGGTCGGCGCGCCCAGCGTGCCCCCGGAACCGCCCAGCTTGTCCCATGCGGCGTTGATGGCGCCGCGCACAACCCGTGCCCCGGTCTCGGCCGTCCAGAAGATCGCGGGCTTGTCGCTGGCGCTGAACGTGCTGACCCGGCTGTTCGGACCGAGCAGGCCGGCCACCTCGTCGATGGTCGGGAATCCGAGATCGCCGTCGGCGGGGCCGCCGAGCTCCTGGTACTTGTCCAGGATCGCGCCGAACAGGAGGTGCGCCCCGGTGGCCGGGGTGAAGAAGATCTTGCCGCCGCTGAAATTCTGCGCGAACCCGTCGCCGACCGGGTAGACGTCGCCGTCCTTGCCGCCGACCGGCGACCCGTCGCCGCCTGCGGCCTGCCACGCCTGGTCGATGGCCGCGTTGGCGGCATCGCTTTCCGGTGATGCCACCGCCGCAGGAGCAACCAGCAGCGCCGCCACAGCCGTCGCGACCACGCCAAGCGCTAGTCGCCCGACGCCTCTGGTGAGACGACTTCCAAGCCAGGTCATGTAACTCCCCTGCGTTCCGGTCAAGATTCCTCTAGTTATAGTCCGCGTCAACTCTGCGTCAGCAGATCACGACACGCGGCGATATCTGAGATACGGCACGCACAAACACCGGAAAACAGCATTAAGTTGTGACAAAACCGCTGTATGCGGGCTAGACGCCCAGGCTGCGCCCGATGATCTCCTTCATGATCTCGGTCGTCCCGCCGTAAATGGTCTGCACGCGGGCGTCCAGGTAAGCGCGGGCCACGTTGTACTCCCGCATGTAGCCGTAGCCGCCGTGCAACTGAAGGCACCGGTCGATGATCTTGACCTGGGCTTCCGTGGTCCACCACTTGGCCATCGCGGCCTGCTCGGCGGTCAGCTTCTCGTCGAGGTGCAGCCGGATGAACTCGTCGACCATGATCCGCACCGCGGTGGCCTCGGTGGCCAGCTCAGCCAGCAGGAATCGGCTGTTCTGGAACGAACCGATCGGCTTGCCGAATGCCTTGCGCTCCTTGGTGTACTGGATCGTCTCGGCCAGCACGGCCTCGATGGCGGCTGCGGCCATGATGGCGATCGAGATCCGCTCCTGCGGCAGGTTCTCCATGAGGTAGATGAAGCCCTGCCCCTCTTCGCCGAGCAGGTTCTCCACCGGCACCTTCACGTCGGTGAAGGACAGCTCAGCGGTGTCCTGGGCGTCGAGCCCGACCTTGTCGAGGTGACGGCCGCGCTCGAAGCCCTCCATGCCGCGTTCGACGACCAGCAGCGAGAAGCCCAGCGCACCCTTATCGGGGTCGGTCTGGGCCACCACGATGACCAGGTCGGAGTTGATGCCGTTGGTGATGAAGGTCTTGGATCCGTTGAGGATGTAGTGGTCACCTTCTTTGACCGCGCGGGTCTTGATGCCCTGCAGGTCGCTTCCGGTGCCCGGCTCGGTCATGGCGATCGCGGTGATCAGCTCGCCGGTGCAGAACTTCGGCAGCCAGCGCTGCTTCTGTTCCTCGGTGGTCAGGCGCAGCAGATACGGCGCGACGACGTCGTTGTGCAGCGAGAAGCCCAGTCCGCTGTAGCGGCCGGCGACCGTCTCCTCCACCACGATGGTGTTGTAGCGGAAGTCGGGGTTGCCGCCGCCGCCATACTCCTCGGGCACCGCCATCCCCAGGAAGCCCTGCTTGCCGGCCTCGAGCCACACCCCGCGGTCGACGATCTTGTCCTTCTCCCACTGGTCGTGGTAGGGCGCGACGTGCCGCTCGAGGAACCCGCGGTAGGACTCGCGGAACAGCTCGTGCTCCGGCTCGAATAGCGTCCGGTCGTACTTGACGGCAGTGCTCATGGGTGTACCTCCGCGGAATCGGTGTAATCGCTGGGCGTGCTTGCCACGAGAATAGACCAACCGAGTAGTTGGTAGAGAATCAGCAGGACCGAGCCGCACATGGCCGTTCACCCGGAGTTCGGACACCGGCGGTGTGACGCCGATATCGTGTCGCCAAGTCGGGATGGTGGCCATGGGGACAACGGTTCGATCGAGCAGTCGAGGCTGGCTCTGGGTCGTCGCGGTGGCCGCCGGTGTGGGTGCGGGCCTGCTGGCGTGGCCGGCCACCGCTGCCGCCGAGACCGGCCCGTCGTCCACGACAGCCCACCACGCCTCCAGCGGCCAGGCGGACCGTCAGCCAACCCCAAGCAGGCCTACGCAGTTCACCCGTCCGGCCACCGCCGGTGCCGCGCACTCGGCGCGGCGCACACCGAGGCAGGCGGTCAGCGACCCCACCACCGTCGACAACGCCGGCCCGGCAGGCCAGCCCGAGAAGCGGACGTTGATCCTGTCGGCGTTTCCCGCCGAGACCGACGCGATCCTGGCCCGTACCACCTTGGACCCCACCCCTTCGGTGGTCGTCGACGGAGCGCACTTCTACTTCGGCGAGATGGGCGGCAAGAAGGTCATCGTGGCGATGACCGGAATCGGAATGGTCAACGCAACCCGAACCACCACAACTGCTTTCGAGCACTTCACCGCCGAAACAGGCACGACGATCGGTGCGGTGGTGTTCTCCGGTGTCGCCGGCGGTTTCGCAGGCGCCCAGATCGGTTCGGTGACCGTGCCCGCCCGGTGGACCGCCGATGACGGCGCGACCTGGCACCCGGTGGATCCCGGGCTACTGGCTACCGCGGGTGCGGTGTCGGTCGACCTGCTGAGTTCGGACAGCATCGGCGATCCGGCCTGCCCCTGCAGCGGGCTGACCTCGGGCCTGCGGATCGACCTTGGCCGCAAGCCGGCTGTGGTGGTCGGGGGTGACGGCGCCAGTGACGACAACAACGGCGGCACCGCCTTCCCCGCAATTCCGTTGGGGGGTGCGGTGTTCGGGCCGCAGCCCTGTGGCGCGCCGGACTACTCGCCGCTGTCGACGGGCAACTTCGTCCGCGCGATCGGGCCATTTCTGGCGCGCGGGCTCATCAGCAACATCACCGGACTGCTGACCAACACCAACCCGCCGGTCGACGCCGTGGACCAGGAGACGGCCGCGGCACAGCAGGTCGCCGACGCCTACGGGGTGCCGTTCCTCGGCATTCGTGGGATCTCCGACGGCGCCGGGGATCCGCTGAACCTGCCCGGAATTCCGTTCCTGCAGTTCTTCGTCTACCGCCAGATCGCCGCCGACAACGCCGCGATCGTCACCGAGGCACTGCTGGGGCACTGGGCGGGCGCGTAGGGCGGGGGCCCGTTTAGACTCTCAGCCATGGGCCGAGCCCCCACGAGCCTCACGCACTGGGGTGCGTTCAGCGCCAGCGTCGCCGACGGCGAGATCACCTCCGTGTCGGCCATTTCCAGCGATACCGACCCCTCTCCCCTGCTGGGCAACATCCCCGGATCGGTGCGCCACCCGTCGCGCATCGCCACGCCGGCGGTGCGGCGCGGATGGCTGCGCGACGGGCCGGGCCCCAGTGCGGTTCGTGGCGCCGACGAATTCGTCGCCGTCGGCTGGGACGAACTGACCGATCTGCTGGCCGCTGAGTTGCGCCGTGTCGTGGACACCTACGGCAACGAGGCGATCTACGGCGGGTCCTACGGATGGGCCAGCGCGGGCCGGTTTCACCACGCGCAGAGTCAGGTACACCGATTCCTCAAGATGCTGGGCGGGTACACGTTCTCCCGGCACTCCTACAGTTTGGGCGCCACCGGGGTGATCATGCCGCGGGTGGTGGGCACCCACGACGACCTGTTCAAGCGTTCGACGCAGTGGACGGTCATCGCCGAGCACACCGATCTGCTGGTGTGCTTCGGCGGGGTCAACTTGAAGAACACCGGGATCAATCACGGCGGCACCACCGATCATCCGGCGCGCGCCGCGCTGAACCGGTTCCGGGACAAGGGCGGTGAGATCGTGTCGATCAGCCCGCTGCGTTCCGATGTCGACGGCGACTGCCAGTGGTTGCCGGCCACGCCAGGAACCGATGTCGCGATCATGCTGGCACTGGCCCATGTGCTGGCCACCGAAGGTCTGGCCGACCGGGACTTCCTCGACACCTACTGCACCGGCTACGACCGTTTCGAGCGTTACGTGCTGGGCACCGACGACGGGGTGCCCAAGTCGCCGCAGTGGGCCGCGCCGATCTGCGGTCTGGACGCCGACATCCTGACGGCATTGGCCCGCCGGATGGCCGGGCAGCGCACGATCGTCACCGTCAGCTGGTCACTGCAGCGTCTGCGCCACGGCGAGCAGGCCCCGTGGATGGGGGTGACGCTGGCGGCGATGCTCGGCCAGATCGGGCTTGCCGGAGGCGGTTTCGGGCACGGCTACGGATCGATGAACGAACCCGGCCTGCCGCCGCTGCGCTTCCGGCTCCCCTCGCTGCCGCAGGGCCCCAACCCGGTGCAGACGTTCATCCCCGTCGCGGCGATCAGTGACATGCTGCTGCACCCCGGTGAAACGTATACCTACAACGGGCTGACCCTGACCTACCCCGACATCAAATGCGTGTACTGGGCCGGCGGCAATCCCTTTCACCACCACCAGAATCTGCCGCGGCTGCGCCGCGCGCTGGGCCGAGTGGACACCGTGGTGGTGCACGACCCGTACTGGACGCCGATGGCCCGCCACGCCGACATCGTGGTTCCCTCCACGACCGCCTTTGAGCGTGAGGACTTCTCCGGATCCCGCAACGACCCGCTGCTGGTGGCGATGCGGGCGCTCACCGCGCCGTACGCCGACGCCCGCGACGACTACACCACCTTCGCCGACCTGGCGCACCGCCTGGGGTTCGGTGAGCAGTTCACCGAGGGCCGCACCGCGCGCCAGTGGCTTGCCCATCTGTACGAGATATGGTCGGCTGAAATCGATTTCGCGGTACCCGATTTCGATCAGTTCTGGGCCGACGGGTTCGTGCGGCTACCGGTCGAGGACGGTCTGACGCTGCTCGCCGACTTCCGCGCCGACCCGCAGACCCACCGGCTGGCGACCCCGAGCGGGCGCATCGAGATCTTCTCGCAGACCATCGACGGCTTCGGCTACCCGGACTGCGCCGGGCACCCCCGTTGGTACGAGCCCACCGAGTGGCTCGGCGGGCCGCGCGCGCACCGCTATCCGCTGCACCTGATCGCCAACCAGCCCGCGAGCAGGCTGCACAGCCAGCTCGACGCAGGCGCCACCAGCGCGGCCACGAAAGTGCAAGGCCGCGAGCCGATCCGGATGCACCCCGCCGATGCCGCCGAGCGCGACATCGCCGACGGTGACGTGGTGCGGGTGTTCAACGACCGCGGCGCCTGCCTGGCGGGCGTGGTCGTCGACGAGGGGCTTCGGCCGCGCGTGGTTCAACTGTCCACCGGCGCCTGGTATGACCCACTGGACCCGGCCGATCCTGATTCGATGTGCGTGCACGGCAATCCGAACGTGCTGACCGACGACATCGGAACGTCGGCGCTGGCCCGTGGGTGCACCGGCGCGGCGGTGCTGGTCGAGGTGGAGAAGTTCGCCGGGGTGCTGCCTCCGGTTCGGGCGCACCAACCCCCGGTGATCCGATGACCTAGGTCGCGTACTGCCGAAGCCCAGCGGCCAGCGCTGCCGGCACCCGTGCCTTCAGGCGCGTACCGGCCTCGGTGTGCTCGGTGGCATCGACGTGGCCGTCGTTGTGCAGGCGTGCGACCAGATCGCCGCGTTCGTAGGGAATGGTGACGTCCACGGTGATCTCGCGCGGCTCGACCAATTCACCGAGGCGGGTACGCAGCCGCTCGACCCCCTCACCGGTGTGCGCGGAGACGAACACCGCACCCGGTAGCGCACGGCGCAGCTGAGCCAGGGTCAGATCCGCGGCGGCATCGATCTTGTTGACTACCAACAGTTCCGGGGCGGGCGCGGCATGGTGGTCGTTCTGGACTTCGCGGACGACCTGGCGGACCGCTTCGATCTGTGCCATCGGGTTGCTGTCTGATCCGTCGACGACATGCACCAGCAGGTCGGCGTCGACGACCTCCTCCAGCGTGGAGCGGAACGCCTCGACGAGCTGGGTCGGCAGGTGGCGCACGAAGCCGACGGTGTCGGTCACCGTGAACTGTCGGCCATCGTCGAATTCACCACGGCGCGTGGTGGGTTCGAGGGTGGCGAACAACGCGTTCTGCACCAGGACACCGGCGCCGGTCAGGGCGTTGAGCAGGCTGGACTTGCCGGCGTTGGTGTAGCCGACGATGGCGATCGACGGCACGTCGCTGTGCAGCCGACGGCTGCGCTGAGTGTCGCGGATCTGCTTCATGTCCTTGATCTCGCGGCGCAGCTTCGACATTCGCTCGCGAATGCGGCGCCGGTCGGTCTCGATCTTGGTCTCACCGGGCCCGCGGGTGCCCACCCCGCCGCTGCTGCCGCCGGCGCCACCACCCTGCCGCGACATCGACTCACCCCAGCCGCGCAGGCGCGGCAGCATGTACTCCATCTGGGCGAAGGCAACCTGCGCCTTGCCCTCCCGGCTGGTGGCGTGCTGGGCGAAGATGTCCAGGATCAGCGCGGTCCGGTCGATGACTTTGACCTTGACGACTTTTTCCAGCGCGTTCAGCTGGGCGGGGCTCAGCTCACCGTCGCAGATGACGGTGTCGGCTCCGGTGGCGATGACGATCTGGCGCAGCTCCTGGGCCTTGCCCGAGCCGATGTAGGTCGACGGGTCCGGCTTGGAGCGGCGCTGGATGATCCCTTCGAGCACCTCCGAGCCGGCCGTCTCGGCCAGTGCCGCCAATTCGGCCAGGCTCGCGTCGGCGTCGGCGGCGCTGCCGTCGGTCCATACCCCGACCAGCACGACCCGCTCGAGTCGCAGCTGGCGGTATTCGACCTCGGAGACGTCGGCGAGTTCGGTGGACAGCCCGGCGACGCGCCGCAGGGCGGCGCGGTCCTCGAGTGCGAGTTCGCCGAGACTCGGCTCGGCGGAAGGATCAGATGTGGTCATAACTGGTACCGATCGTGTCACGCACACCCAACGTGGCGCACCTCAATAACGTGCCCTGCGTACTCAGAGCTGGGCCGCCCACCACACGTCGGCCAGCTCGCCGCGGGCCACCAGCACCGACGGGCCGCGCAGGAAGCTGCTGGTGTCGGTGACCTCCACGCTGACCTCACCACCGGGAATCCGGACCCGCAGCACACCGGTCGGCGTACCCAGGTAGTCCAGTGCGGCCACGGCAGCGGCGACCGTGCCGGTGCCGCAGGAACGTGTCTCGCCGACGCCACGCTCGTGGACTCGCATCGACACGGCGCCACCGGCCGGTGCAGTGAGCACCTCGATGTTGACGCCCTCGGGGAACTGGGAGTGGTCGAACTGCACGGGTGCCGCGACATCCAGAGCGGCCAGCGCGGCATCGCTGAGCTCCGGGTCCAGGCAGGCCAGATGGGGGTTGCCGACGTCGATTCCGACCCCGGTGAACGTGCGCCCGCCGACGGTGGCGGTCCCGACTCCGAGCCGGTTGACCTTGCCCATCTCGACGGTGACCTCGGCGTCGACGGCATCGGCGCGGTGCACGACCACCGGACGCGGACCGGCCAGCGACCCGACGACGAACTCGTCGCGCTCCTCCAGGCCGCTGGCCCGCAGGTAGTGGGCGAACACCCGCACCCCGTTGCCGCACATCTGGGCGAACGAGCCGTCGGCGTTGCGGTAGTCCATGTACCAATCGCCGGCCTCGACACCCTCGGGCAGCCGATCCAGCACGCCCGCAGCGATCACGGCCCCGGCGGTGGTGACCCGCAGCACGCCGTCGGCGCCCAGGCCGCGGCGCCGGTCGCACAGCGCGGCGACCGCGCCGGGAGCCAGCTCCAAGCGGGCGTCGAGGTCGGCAAGCAGCACGAAGTCGTTCTGCGTTCCGTGCCCTTTGGCGAATGTCACCACGCGTTCAGGATACGTCGCGCCAGTGCGCGATCACCTGGTCGGCGAGCCCGGGCGCCGACCCGTCGAGCCAGATGATCCGGTGGTCGCGGCGAAACCACGACCGCTGACGGCGCACGTAGCGGCGGGTTCCGATGAACGTCAGCTCTCGGGCTTGCGCGAGGTGTTCAGCGCCGCCCCCGGCGTCCAGCGCGGCGATCACCTGCGCGTAGCCCAGCGCCCGGCCCGCGGTGACACCGTCGCGAAGCCCGTTGCCCAACAGGGAGCTGACCTCCTCGACCAGTCCGGTGTCGAACATCGCGTCGGTGCGCTGCGCCAGGCGTTCGTCGAGAACCGCAGTGTCCCAATCCAATCCGACGATCAGCGTGTTCCAGCGCGGCGCCCCGATCCGGGGTGCGGAGGCGGCGAACGGCTGGCCGGTCAGCTCGACGACCTCCAATGCCCGCACGATGCGGCGCCCGTCGGTGGCCAGGATCGCCGCCGCGGCCGCCGGGTCGCGCGCGGCGAGCTCGGTGTGCAGTGCGGCCACCCCGACCTCGGCCAGCCGGTGCTCCCAGCGCGCCCGCACCTGGGGGTCGGTGGCCGGGAAGGCCCAGTCGTCGAGCAACGACTGGATGTACATCATCGAGCCGCCGACGATCACCGGCACCGCGCCGCGGTTCATGACGGCTTCGACATCGGCGACGGCCGCGTGCTGGTAGCGCGCGACGGTCGCTGTCTCCGTGACGTCGAGGACATCGAGCTGGTGATGCGGTATGCCCTGGCGTTCGGCGACACTGAGCTTGGCGGTGCCGATGTCCATGCCGCGGTACTGCTGCATCGCGTCGGCGTTGATGATCTCGACGCCGATCTGCCCGCCGAGCGCTTCGGCGACCCGCAGCGCCAGCTGCGACTTTCCGGTGCCCGTCGGACCGATGACGGCAATCGGTCGGCTCACTCCGTGATGGTCCAGACACCGACGAAGTAGCCCACGCCGTAGGGCGCGCCGCGCACCAGTTCGCGCGCCGAGCGCGGCCCGGGACCGGCCAGCCCGGCCAGAACCTGGTAGGCGACCCGCCCGACGATCGCGTCGGGCAGCTCGGCCAGCGCAGCGGTATTACCGGCGGCCAGGGCGTCGTCGAGGGCGGCCTGCACCGGCTCGGCGTCCGGGTCGTAGCCGCCGGGAGCCGGCGGTGTGAGCGTGTTCGCGCCGTCGGCTACCACCAGCACCCCGACCGAACCCTCGAGAGCGTCGAGTTCGGCGCGCAGCGACCGCCCCGCTGCGACCGCGGCCCCGGCGTCCAGGCCAGCGGCGAAGACGCGCACCTCAGCGCGCGCGGTGGGGTTGGCCTGCCCGCGCAACCAGCCGGTGAACAGCGCGCACAGCGGCAGGGCGCTGACCGTGTCCGGCGCATCGGGTGCCAGCGCGACCGGAATGTCGACGCCGTATCCGGCGAAGGTGCCGGATGTGGCCGGTTCGATGACTTCCCCGATCGGAGCGACGCCGATCGCGACCCACCGGTCCGGTAGCTCCGCGGCCGCGGCCAGGGCCGCGTCGCGGTATGACGCGACCTCCACGGCAGCCGAGCTGGCGAGCTGAGGCACCAGAACCGGCGCGGACGGGGTCACTGCGATGGCCGTCAACACGCCACACACGCTAGTCCCGCGGGTCAGCCGGGTGCCGCCGCAGGCCGCCCCGAGACCACCTCGCCGCGGGCCAGCGCCACCGTCGCCGCCACCATCACCACCACGGCGACGATCAGGACCAGCCAGCCCGCCCTGTCGGCCCGCAGTGTCTCGCCGAGCACGAAGACACCGAGGATCGAGCCGACCATGGGCTCGCTGACCGTCACCGCCGGCAGTGAGGCGGCCAGTGACCCGGCCCGGAAAGCCGACTGCTGCAAAGCAGTGGCCACGACGGCTACCACCGCCCACGGATAGAGCTCCGGGGTCTTCAGCAGCGCCCAGATCCCGTCGGCCAAGCGGTCGACGACACCCTTGGTGAGCACGGCGAACAGCCCCCACAGTGAGCCGGCGACGACACCGAGCAGCACCGCGGCAGCAGGTTTGCCTCTGCCCATTCCCGGGTCGCTGCGCTCCTGCCCTCCGGTGCCCATTCCCGGGTCGCTGCGCTCCTGCCCTCCGCCTAGCAGCCTTGCGCCGACCAGGCACAGCACCAGCACCGGTCCCAGCGTCGCGATCACCCATACCCACAGCTCCCAGCCCGCCCGGGACTGCCCTTCGGTCGGGTTGCCGACGGTGACGATGACAGCTACGGCACCGGCGAGCAGCACCGCCCAGATCCACTGCACGCGCGTCACCCGCCGGCCGGCGTAGCGAGCGCTGATCGGCAGCGCGAACAGCAGCGAGGTCACCATCAGGGCCTGGACCAGCAGCACCGAGCCGAACCCGAGGGCGGCGGCCTGGAACGCGAAGCCACCACCAGCGACCAGGCTGCCCAGCCACCACCGCCAGTCCCTGAGCAGATGCAGAAACAGGGCGGCGTGGCCGACGGGTTCGTCGGTCACGGTCTGGGCCGAGCGCTGCTGGATGACGTCGCCGATCGCGATGCACAGCGCCGCGCACAGGGTGAGAATGGTGGCGATTTCCGCCTTGCCCATGGTCTCCTCCCCGCTCGCCGGAGAAGCCAGACTGCCCGGCCGCGGTGCCGGCGTGCAAGCCGGACCGGCGAACCCGGGGGCATACGCGGGACCGACCTGGTTCAATACGTTCGAGGAAGGCCACCCTGAGGGTGGCCGACCTTCGTCCAGGCAGCATTGGCGCCGCGTCGCGCGGCAGGTGCGCGGGAGCTACCGCGCGGAGGGTAGGTGACGCGAGCTCATGACGATCGACGAACCCCACGGCGGCGAATCGCCCAAGCCGGTTCCCCGACCGGGTCCTGCCCGACCGGTTCCGCGCCCGCACCCACCGGCCACGCCCGTGGTCGCACCGCCGACCAGTGACCCGCACCGGTTCGGCCGCGTCGACGACGACGGAACGGTCTGGCTGATCACCTCCTCCGGTGAACGGACTATCGGCTCCTGGCAGGCCGGCGACACCGAGGCCGCCTATGCCCACTTCGGGCGGCGTTTCGAGGACCTGGCCACCGAGGTCACCCTGATGGAGACGCGGCTGGCCTCCGGTACCGGCGATGCCCGCAAGATCAAGGCGGCCGCGGCCGCCCTGGCCGAAACATTGCCTACCGCAAGCGTTCTCGGCGACATCGATGCACTGGCCGACAGGCTGGCCGCAATCCGCGACCACGCCGACGAGACCGCCGCGGCTGACCGGGCGCGCCGCGACGAGCACCGCGCCGCGCAAGCTGCCCGCAAGGAGGCCCTGGCCGCCGAGGCCGAGGAAATCGCCAACAATTCCACCCAGTGGAAAGCGGCAGGCGATCGGCTGCGCACGATCCTCGACGAGTGGCGCTCCATCACCGGTCTGGACCGCAAGACCGACGACGCCCTGTGGAAGCGGTATTCGGCGGCTCGCGAGACGTTCAACCGGCGCCGGGGGTCGCATTTCGCCGAACTCGACCGGGAGCGCGCCGGCGCCAAGCAGACCAAGGAGAAGCTGTGCGAGCAGGCCGAGGAGCTGTCGGGTTCCACCGACTGGGCGGCCACCGCGGCGACGTTCCGTGACCTGCTGACTCAGTGGAAAGCGGCGGGCCGGGCGGCCAAGGACGTCGACGACGTCCTCTGGCACCGGTTCAAGTCCGCGCAGGACACGTTCTTCGCGGCGCGCAACGCCATCAGCGCCGAGCGGGACGCGGAGTTCACCGCGAACGCCACCGCCAAGGAAGCGCTGCTGGCCGAGGCGGAGAAGCTCGACACCTCCAACCTGGAGGCGGCGCGTTCGGCGCTGCGCACGCTCACCGACAAGTGGGACGCCATCGGCAAGGTGCCGCGGGAACGACAGGCCGACCTGGAGCGACGGCTGCGCGCGGTGGAGAAGAAGATCCGCGACGCCGCCGACTCGGGGTGGACCGACCCGCAGGCCCAGGCCCGCGCCGAGCAGTTCCGGGCCCGCGTCGAGCAGTTCGAGAAGCAGGCCGAGAAGGCCGAGGCGGCCGGCCGCACCAAGGAGGCAGCCGAGGCCAGGGCCAGCGCCGAGCAGTGGCGGCAGTGGGCCGACGCGGCGGTCGAGGCGTTGGGCAAGAAGCGCTAGGCGCCGGTTTCGGCGGGCGGCGGCGGTTGCTCGCCGCGTTCGCGCCGGTCGACGTCGTCGAGCAATGACCGGGACTGGCGTTCGGCGGCTTCGCGGCGACGCTCGTCCTCGGCGGCGAGCTGGACCGCGGTGCGGGTCCACACCACCCGGGCCCAGTGGAAGGCCAGCAGGATCACGGTGATCCACCCCAGGATCAGGCCGATGCCCGGGCCGGGATGACCATGGGTGGCGGTCTGGCGGGACCAGACCGCCAGCATCCCGATGGCGCTGGCCAGACCGCACCCGACCAGGGCGAACCACGCCAGCACCCACCGCCGGGTGAGCAGTGCCAGCATGGAGAAGCCGACGCCGAAAACCAGTGCGAGCCAGGTGAATATCCGCGACGGCAGGGCGATGCCGACACTGATGGCCTTGTCGTTGCCGACCAGGACGTCGAGCCCGCGGGCACCGCCGGTGTGCGGCAGGATCAGCGACACCAGCAGCACGAACACCAGGATCGCCACGACCAGGGCGCGGGCCCCGGGCTGTATCTCGCCGGCGACTTTCCGTTCGGCCGCCTCGATCTCGTCGCGGTAGGACTCGAAGTCGTTCACTGCCCACATCCCGTCGGTTCGACCGGAGCCGGTCTGCCCACCGAGGGCAGGCCCAATCCGGTGGTGCGCGGACGCTGGCCCGCGGCGTGTGCGTCCCCGGCGCGGGTGCGCCGGTAGCTCAGCAGCGGGGCGTCGGCGATCAGGTGGTGCGGGGCCGCACCGGTGACGGTGGTGGTGAGGATGTCTCCCGGACGCACCTGCGTGTCACCCGGGGTGAAGTGCACCAGCCGGCCGTCACGGGCCCTGCCGCTCATGCGTGCGGTGCTGGCGTCCTTGCGGCCCTCGCCGGTGGCCACCAGAAGCTCCACCTCCGCGCCGATCTGGGCGGTGTTCTCCTCGAACGAGATCTGCTCCTGCAGCTCGATGAGCCGCTGATAGCGTTCTTGCACAACGGCTTTGGGCAACTGACCGTCGAGTTCGGCGGCCGGGGTACCGGGGCGCTTGGAGTACTGGAAGGTGAACGCCGCCGAGAATCGGGCGGCGCGCACCACCTCGAGGGTGGCGGCGAAGTCGTCCTCGGACTCCCCCGGGAAGCCGACGATGATGTCGGTGGTGATCGCGGCGTGCGGCATGGCCGCGCGGACGCGCTCGATGATGCCCAGGTACTTCTCGGCGCGATACGAGCGGCGCATCGCCCGCAGGACCCGGTCCGAGCCGGACTGCAGCGGCATGTGCAGTGCGGGGCAGACGTTGGGCGTCTGCGCCATCGCCTCGATGACGTCGTCGGTGAATTCGGCCGGGTGCGGCGAAGTGAACCGAACCCGTTCGAGCCCGTCGATGTCACCACAGCTGCGCAGCAGCGACGCGAACGCGCCGCGGTCGCGTGGGGTGTCCGGGTCGGCGAAGGACACCCCGTAGGCATTCACGTTCTGTCCGAGCAGGGTCACTTCGAGCACGCCCTGGTCGACCAGCGAGCGCACCTCGGCCAGGATGTCGGCGGGGCGACGGTCCACCTCCTTGCCGCGCAGCGCGGGCACGATACAGAAGGTGCAGGTGTTGTTGCAGCCGACTGAAATGGAAACCCAAGCCGCATAAGCGGATTCGCGCGCAGCGGGCAGCGTCGAGGGGAATTCCTGCAGCGACTCGGCGATCTCGACCTGGGCTTCGCGGTTGTGCCGGGCTCGCTCAAGCAGCGCAGGCAGCGACCCGATGTTGTGGGTGCCGAACACCACGTCGACCCACGGAGCTTTCTTGAGCAGGCCCTCCCGGTCCTTTTGCGCCAGGCAGCCGCCGACAGCGATCTGCATCTCCGGGTCGGCCTGCTTGCGCGGCGCCAGGTGGCTGATGTTGCCGTAGAGCTTGTTGTCCGCGTTCTCCCGCACCGCGCACGTGTTGAACACCACGACGTCGGCGTCTTCACCGTCTGCGGCGCGGCGATAGCCCGCGGCCTCCAGCAAGCCGGCCAGGCGCTCGGAGTCGTGGACGTTCATCTGGCAGCCGTAGGTGCGGACCTGGTAGGTGCGCCCAGCCGGCGAGCGCGACGGATCGCCCGCTTCCGAGCCCTGGGTCAGCACCGATGTCACGAACCTCATGGTACGGAGCAGGTGCGGGCGCGGAGAAATCGCTTGGATCGGCCAACGCTCGGCAAACTGAGGGTTACCTGGGTATGGTCTGAATGTATGGGACGCAACGGCGATCAGCCGATGATCTCGATCAAGGGCGTCAATAAGCATTTCGGCGACCTGCATGTGCTCAAAGACATCAACCTCGAGGTCGACCGCGGCCAGGTGATCGTCGTGCTGGGACCATCAGGATCCGGTAAATCCACGTTGTGCCGCACCATCAATCGCCTCGAGACCATCGACTCCGGCACCATCGCCATCGACGGTGAGGAGCTTCCCGCCGAGGGCCGCAAGCTGGCGGCGCTGCGCTCCGATGTCGGCATGGTGTTCCAGTCGTTCAACCTGTTCGCCCACAAGACCATCCTGGACAACGTCAGCCTCGGACCGGTGAAGGTCCGCAAAGTCGGCAAGGACAAGGCACGCCGCGACGCGATGGCTCTGCTCGAGCGTGTCGGGGTGGCCAACCAGGCCGAGAAGTACCCCGCCCAGCTGTCGGGCGGTCAGCAGCAGCGGGTGGCGATCGCCCGCTCGCTGGCGATGAACCCGAAGGTGATCCTGTTCGACGAACCGACCAGCGCCCTGGATCCCGAGATGGTCAACGAGGTCTTGGAGGTGATGACCGCACTGGCCGCCGAAGGCATGACGATGGTGGTGGTCACCCACGAGATGGGCTTTGCCAGGCGGGCCGCCAACAGAGTGGTGTTCATGGCCGACGGCGCCATCGTCGAGGACGCCGTCCCCGATGAGTTCTTCGACAGTCCGCGCTCGGAACGGGCGAAAGATTTTCTCGGCAAGATCCTCAACCACTAAGGCGAAAGGAACACCCGATATGCGTTCCACCCCATGGCGTCTCATCGGTGCGGCCGTACTGGCCGTCGCGCTGCCGTTCACCGCGACCGCATGCGGCGGTGGCGGCGGGGACGACAAGATCGTCATCGGGACGAAGTTCGACCAGCCGGGGCTTGGCCAGAAGAACCCCGACGGCACGATGAGCGGCTTCGACGTCGACGTGGCCAAATACGTCGCCAAGGAGCTCGGCTACCCCGAGGACAAGATCGAGTGGAAGGAATCACCGTCGGGGCAGCGCGAGACGCTGATCCAGAACGGCCAGGTCAAGTTCATCGTCGCGACATACTCGATCACCGACGCGCGCAAGGAGAAGGTCAGCTTCGCCGGGCCGTATCTGCTCACCGGGCAGAGCCTTCTGGTCAAGGCCGACAACAGTGACATCACCGGTCCCGAGTCCTTACAGGACGGCAAGAAACTATGCTCGGTCAGCGGGTCGACGCCGGCCCAGCGGATCAAGGACAAGTACCCGGGCGTGCAGTTGCAGCAGTACGACACCTACTCGGCCTGTGTGGAGGCGCTCAAGAACGGTGCGATCGACGCCGTCACCACAGACGAGGTGATTCTGGCCGGCTACGCCGCGCAGACGCCGGGGGCCTTCAAGATCGTCGGCAAGCCGTTCTCCGAGGAGCGCTACGGAGTGGGGCTGAAGAAGGGTGATACCGAGTTGTGCACCAAGATCACCGACGCGCTCAAAAAGATGGAGTCTGACGGCGCCTGGAAGGCGGCGTTCGACAAGAACCTCGGCCCGGCGGGTATCGCCACACCGGCGCCGCCCGCGCCCGACGCCTGCTGAGACCAGAACCAGCGTGGAGGTCTTCAGCGAGTATCGCGCCCAGATCTTCGAGGCGTTCTGGACCACTATCCAGCTCACGGTGTTCTCGGCGGTCGGCGCGCTGATCCTCGGCACGGTGCTGGCCGCGATGCGGCTGGCGCCGGTGCCGATGCTCAACTGGCTGGGCACGTCCTACGTCAACGTGGTCCGCAACACGCCGCTGACGCTGATCATCCTGTTCTGCTCCTTCGGTCTGGCGCAGACCCTCGGCATCACACTGGTCGACCCGAAGTCGCCAACCTCGATCGTGGACAGCAACTTTCGGCTGGCGGTGCTGGGGCTGACGGTCTACACCGCGTCGTTCGTCTGTGAGACGGTGCGCTCCGGGGTCAACACGGTGCCACTGGGCCAGGCTGAGGCCGCCCGCTCGCTGGGCTTCACGTTCGGGCAGAACCTGCGAATCATCCTGCTGCCGCAGGCATTTCGCTCGGTGCTGATTCCGCTGGGTTCGGTGCTGATCGCGTTGACGAAGAACACCACCATTGCGTCGGCGATCGGGGTGGCCGAGGCGGCGCTGCTGATGAAGGAGATGATCGAGAACACCGCGGCGCTGCTGACGGTGGGCTCGATCTTCGCGTTGGGCTTCGTCATCCTGACATTGCCGACAGGGCTGTTGTTCGGCTGGCTCGGCAAGCGGCTGGCGGTGTCGCGGTGAGCACGGCCTCCATTCTTTTCGACGCGCCTGGGCCGCGCGCCCGGGTCCGTAACCGGATCATCTCGGCCGTCACGATCCTGATCGTCGCGCTCGTGGCGTGGGCGGTGATCGCCAGGCTGGCGGGCAAGGGGCAGCTGACTGCGGCCAAGTGGGAGCCGTTCCTGACGGCCAACCTCTGGAAAACCTATGTGCTGCCGGGCATTCAGGGCACCCTCACCGCGGCGGCGCTGTCGATCGCGCTGGCGGTCATCCTGGGTTTCGCGCTCGGTGTGGGCAGGATGTCGCGTATCGGCGCGCTGCGCTGGCCGTGTGCGGTCATCGTGGAGTTCTTCCGCGCCGTCCCGGTGCTGATCATGATGATCTTCGCGTACTTCTTGTTCGCCCTCTACGACACGTTCCCGTCCAAGCATCTGGCGCTGGCCGGTGTGGTGACCGGCCTGACCCTCTACAACGGGGCGGTCATCGCCGAGATCGTCCGGTCCGGGGTGTCGTCGCTGCCCCGCGGTCAGGGCGAGGCGGCCGCGTCGCTGGGTCTGACATGGGGTCAGACCATGCGCTCGATCCTGTTGCCGCAGGCGGTCACCTCGATGCTGCCGGTGCTGGTCTCCCAGCTGGTGGTGGTGCTCAAGGACACCGCGATCGGCTACCAGATCACCTTCGTGGAGATGGTCCGCCAGGGCACGGTGGTCGGATCGTCCTACGGCAACTACGTGCCCGCGCTGATCGTCATAGCCCTGCTGATGATCAGCGCGAACTTCGCCCTGGCGGCGGCCGCGGTCCGGCTCGAGCGGCGGCTGCGGCGCTCCAAGCGCGGTCCCGCGCCGATGCACGCACAAGCCGAACTGGAGCCCGGGGACTGAAGGCGGCGCCCGGGCGTGTGAAGGATGGCGCCCCGGGTATAGGACCAGGATGCTTTCGCGCCCGAAACCGGTGCCCGGGGACCTGCGTCGGCTCGCCGCCGCCCACGGGGTCGCCACGTCCTACCGCAACGAACGACGCGAGACGGTGCAGGTCGACGCCGACGTGGTGATCCGGGTTTTGGGGTTGCTCGACGTCGATGCCGGTACCGAAGCCGCCCGGCGCGTTGAGTTGGACATGCTGGCGCAGCACGCCGACGCGGGGGCGCTGGCACCGACGATCGCGGTGCGCGCGGACGGGCGGGCGCGGTCGTTGCCCGGGGCCGCGTTGGTGGTCGCCGAGGACGGCGAGCAGACCGAGGTGCGCGACGAGTTTCCCGCCGGGATGGCGACGGGGTGGTATCGCCTGCATACCCGCGACGGGCAGCAGTCCACCGTGGTCGTGGCTCCCCCGCAGGTGCCGGTGGCCCCGGCGACCTGGGGGTGGATGCTCCAGCTCTATGCGCTGCGATCGTCGCGGTCATGGGGTATCGGCGACTGGGGCGACCTTCGTGAATTCATCGACTGGACCGCCACCGAGCACGGCGCCGGTGCTGTGTTGTTGAATCCCCTCAATGCGCCCGGCCCGACGCATCCGGTGCAGCCGTCCCCCTACACGCCGTCGAGCCGCCGATTCGCCAATCCGCTGGCGTTGCGCATCGAGGACCTCGACTCCTACCGGCGCGCCGCCCCGGACAACCGCGCGGAGGTCGACGCGGTGCGGGTGTCGGCGACCACCGACCGGATCGACCACGATCTGGTGTGGTCGGCCAAACGTGCTGCGCTGGAAATTCTTTGGCGTGACGCCGGCCGTCCCAACCCGCTGGAGCGCTTGCCGGCCGGTGCGGGACTGACCGATTGGGCCACCTACTGTGCGCTCGCCGAACGCCACGGCGGGCGGTGGACCCGCTGGCCGGTGCCGCTGCGTGAGGCAGCGGGTTCGGCGGTGGCGGCGGTCCGGCGAGAGTTGGTCCCGCGGATCGCCTTTCACGCCTGGGTGCAGTCGCAGTGCGCCGAGCAGCTCGGTGCCGTGCGCGACGCGGCGCGCGCCGCCGGCATGGCGCTGGGGGTGCTGCACGACCTGCCGGTCGGGGTCGACGCCGACGGCGCCGACGCATGGGCACTGGCCGACGTGCTGGCGACCGGGGTGAGTGTGGGGGCACCGCCGGACAACTTCACCCCGCCCGGGCAGGACTGGGGGCTGCCGCCGTGGCGGCCGGACCGGTTGGCCGCCACTGGCTACCACGCGCTGCGGGAGATGTTGCGCGCCATCCTGTCCCACGCCGACGGCTTGCGGATCGACCATGTGGCCGGGCTGTGGCGGCTGTGGTGGATTCCACCGGGCGACAGCCCAGATCGAGGCACCTACGTCCACTACGACGCCGAGGTGATGCTCGCGGTGCTGGCTCTGGAGGCACACCGCGCCGGTGCTGTCATCATCGGTGAGGATCTGGGCACTGTCGAGCCGGAGGTGACCGAGGCGCTCGCGGCCAACGGAATGCTGGGGTCGGCGGTCTCCTGGTTCGTGCGCGACGAGTCCGCTCCGGATCAGCCGTTGTTGCCGTCGGCGAAGTGGCCCGCACGGGCCGCGGCGAGTCTGTCCACCCACGATCTACCGACGGCGTCAGGGTTTTTGAAGGGTGAACACGTGCGTGTGCGGGCGGAGTTGGGACTGCTGGACGACGTTGCGGCCGAGCAACGGTCGGCGGCCAGCGATCGCGCGGAGTGGATCGCGCTGTTGGGCGCCGAGGGGCTGCTGACGTCTGCGGAGTCCGACGACGCCGCCATCGTGGTTGCGATGCACCGCTTTCTGGCCTCGACGCCGAGCCGGGTGAAGTTCATCTCGCCCTACGACGTCATCGGTGAACCACGTCAGCCCAACCTGCCCGGCACCATCGACGAGTACCCGAACTGGCGACTGCCGCTGCCGCACACCTTCGAGCAGCTGCGCACCGATCCCAGGGTCGCCGTCATCGCGGCGGCATTCCGGGCTCACGCGCACGCCGCTGCGCCAGGCGAGCCATGAGCCCAAGTCGCTCAGCGCAACGCCGCACAGCGTTGCAGCAGCTCGGCCGATGGCGGCTGGTAGAACGACAGCACGGCATGCTGGCAGCCGAGATCCGCGTACTGCGACAGCAGGTCGAGCTGGCCGTCGACCTGCTCGGGTTCGCGGGGGTGCAGGAACAACTGCACGGATCTGGTGACGGCCGCCGGGTCGCGGCCGACCTCCGCGCACGCCTCGGTCAGCCGGCTGCTGGCCTCACCCCACTCCTGCGGGCCGGAATGACTGGGCATGTTCCACTCGTCGGCATGGCGGGCGATGACGCGCAACATCTTGGGTTGTGACCCTCCGACGACGATCGGCGGATGCGGCCGCTGAAGCGGTTTGGGTTCACAGATCGCGTCCTGCAGGGTGTAGAACCGGCCCTCGAAGGTGACCGACTCTTCTGTCCACAGCCGCCGGATGACGGTCAGCGCCTCGTCGAGCATCGCGACACGCGTTCCGGGGCCGGGAAAGTCGATGCCGTAGCCGCGATGCTCGGCTTCGTGCCAGCCCGCTCCGATGCCGAAGTCCAGCCTGCCGCCGCTGATGTGGTCGACGGTGACCGCCATCTTGGCCAGGATGGCCGGGTTGCGGTAGGTCACCCCGGTCACCATGCAGCCGATTCTGGCCTGGCGGGTCACCACGGCCATCGCAGCCAGCGTCGTCCACCCCTCATGCGTCGGTTTGGTGTCCTCGACCAGACCGTAGAAGTGGTCGTAGTTCCACACCGCTTCGAAGCCGAGATCATCGGCGGCACGCCAGAACTGTTCGAGTTCGGGATAGGTGAACGTGGGTGCGAGCTTGGCTGAAATTCGCATGCGTGCAGCCTAGACGGCGCCCCGGGACGGTATCGTCAGCGTCGTGGCCACTAGCGACGGCTCCTAGTGCCGAACCCGCTCGCCGTTCTACCGGTCGCCGACGGCGTCGGGCTGCCATGGGATCTCGCGGTCGACGACGCGGTGGGCGCGATTGCGGCGGCACGCGAACGTTGTGGCGACACGTTTGTCGTACAGAGCGGGAGTGCGAAATACCTGTTCACCTTCTCGCCGGCCGGCGTCGAATCGTTCTACGCGCTGGCTGAGGAAGCGGCAAGTAAGGGTGTCGCGGACTTCCTCATGCTGAGGCGAAAGCTGCCCGACGAGGTTTTTGTCGGCAGACGACTACTGCCGAGTTCGCTGTTTCGCCGTGACGACGTCACGTCATACCTCGCGAATCTCGACCGTGCCCTCGACGCGACGGAGGCCGAACTCGTCGAGAGCGGCACCGTCGATCTGTTCGCACTGACCCGACGGCTCGGCCATCGCATGGGTTTGGCCTCTTGGGCGGGGCCCGGCTGCGCCGATGGGGAGGCGTTCGAGCGGCTGGTTCGCGCATTCGACGTGCTCGACGGTTCCGACGCCTTTGTTCACCCCGATGCGATGGCGGCCGTAGCCGCCTCGGGGATGCGGGCCGAGCGGGCTGCCCTGGAAGAGATTTCCGGGGTGATGGAAGCATCTCTGCAACACTATGATTCGATACCCGATCCCGGCGCGGGCTTGTTCAGCCGAATCGTCGATGCCTGGTCGCCTGAATCACGAGACGTCCGCAATCGCGGCATTGCGATGGACGTAGCGCTCATCCACATCGCCTCGATGTCGAACCTGATGGCAGCCCTCGGCTGGGCACTCGTCGACCTCATCCTTCATCCCGATCAACTGCGTCTGGTCGCGGGCGGCGATCGCGACCTCGCGACCAGCTGCGCCCTCGAAAGCACCCGGTTGGCGCAGCGTTCGATCATGGCCCGCGCCGTGTTGGAACCGGTCGCATTCGACACCGGCTCAGGCGTGGTCGATGTGCCGAAAGGCTGGACTATCGCGACGCTCCTGCCGCTACTGAACACATCCGCGGCTGCCGGCCTGGCGGAATGGGATCCCAGTCGGTGGCACCGGCACCGGCTTGTCAATGCACATGCCTTGGCGTCACCGATGCTGGTAACCGCCTTCGGGCACGGCAGGCATTCCTGTCCGGCACAGCCCTTTTCGTTGGCGGCGATGGCGATGGCGATGACCCGCCTCGCGAGTCGCTACGACCTGAGGCCCGAGTGGAACGATTACCCACGTCCGGTGCCCGCTCAGATCGGCGGCGTGGCGCGTGCGGCAGATCCGTGCGCGGTGCGCTACACAGCGCGCTGAACGTCCGCGGCGGCTAGACCCGTCGGCGCTCGCGTTCTGCCGCCAGGGCTTCGCTGACCACAGCAACCGCCATGTTCTGGCTGTAGCCGCGCCGGGCCAGCATGCCGACGAGGCGTCGCATCACCTTGGCGTCGTCGCTGTCGTCGGCAAGGACCTCCCGGCGCAGCTTGCGCTCCACCAGTTCCTCGGCCCGTTGCCGCTCGGCGCCCGCGTCGATGTCCTCGACCGCGGCGGCGATCACGTCGTCGTCGACTCCCTTGGTTCTCAGCTCAGCAACCAAGGCGCGCTTGCCTTTTCCGGCCCGCGCCCGCCGGGACCGCACCCACTGCTCGGCGAAGTCGGCGTCATCGATCAAGCCGACAGCGGCCAACCGGTCGAGCACCGACTCGGCGACATCCTCGGGATAGCCGCGCTTGTTCAGCTGGCCGGCCAACTCCGAACGCGTCCGCGACCGCACGGTGAGCAGGCGCAGGCACAGCGCGTGCGCCTGCTCTCCGCGCTTGTCAGAAGTCGACTGGGGCGGGCAGAACGTCATCGACGGCGAGCTCGTCAGTGATCACCGCACCGATACCGAGCTTCTCTTTGATCTTCTTCTCGATCTCGTTGCCCACGTCGGGGTTCTCGATGAGGAAGTTGCGGGCGTTCTCCTTGCCCTGGCCCAACTGCTCGCCATCGTAGGTGAACCACGATCCGGACTTGCGGATGAAGCCCTGATCGACGCCCATGTCGATGAGCGAACCCTCACGGCTGATGCCCTTGCCGTAGAGGATGTCGAACTCGGCCTGCTTGAACGGCGGGGACACCTTGTTCTTGACCACCTTGCAGCGGGTACGGTTGCCCACCGCGTCGGTGCCGTCCTTGAGCGTCTCGATGCGACGCACGTCCAGACGCACCGAGGCGTAGAACTTCAATGCCTTACCGCCCGTTGTGGTTTCGGGCGAGCCGAACATCACGCCGATCTTCTCGCGCAACTGGTTGATGAAGATCGCGGTGGTGCCCGAGTTGTTCAGCGCGCCGGTCATCTTGCGCAGCGCCTGGCTCATCAGGCGGGCCTGCAGACCGACGTGGCTGTCACCCATCTCGCCCTCGATCTCGGCGCGCGGCACCAGGGCGGCCACCGAGTCGATGACGATGAGGTCGATGGCCCCGGAGCGCACCAGCATGTCGGCGATCTCGAGCGCCTGCTCCCCGGTGTCGGGCTGGCTGACCAGCAGCGAGTCGGTGTCCACGCCGAGGTTGGCGGCGTACTCGGGGTCCAGGGCATGCTCGGCGTCGATGAACGCCGCGATGCCGCCGGCCGCCTGGGCGTTGGCCACCGCGTGCAGTGCGACGGTGGTCTTACCCGAGGATTCCGGGCCGTAAATCTCGACGATGCGGCCGCGGGGCAGGCCGCCGATGCCCAGCGCCACATCCAGGGCGATGGAGCCGGTCGGGATGACGGCGATCGGCTGACGGACCTCGTCACCGAGGCGCATCACCGAGCCTTTGCCGTGGTTCTTCTCGATCTGCGCGAGCGCGAGTTCAAGGGCTTTCTCGCGATCAGGGGCTTGCTGCGCCATGAGGGCTCCGTTCTCTCCGGTGTTCGGTTGACCGGTGTTGGTCAGTTGGCCGTGACGCTAGGACAAGGCACCGACAAAACTGGGACGGTCGAACTCCGACCACAATAACGAACATGTGTTCGAGGGCAAGTGAGGCACGCCGCGTGTCGCGATGAACAGGTTTGGTGTCACCACTGGTCGCGGGGCACGTCGAAATCGGCGCACAGTGCCCGCCAGATCTCGCGGGGCTCCACACCGGCCTCGATGGCCTGCGCGGCGGTCCGTCCACCCAGCTTGGTCAGCACGTGGTCCACCAGCAGGGAGGAGCCGCGAACCGGGCCGAACTGCGCCTCGACGAGTTCGTTGAATTCCGTCAGCCGCACGCCACCAACTTACCCAGCCACCGATTCGTGGCACACCTGTACCGGATCAGCGACCCCGGCGATGCTCTGCCCCGCACGCCGGGCCGCGTCCCGATAACGCGGCGAGGACAGCACCTCGCCCACCTCGGCCACCAGCGACTCGGCGGTCAGCGGCCGGATCAGCCGGGCACTGCCCTGGCGCACAACACGATTCGCCAGCTCCCACTGATCGCCGCCACCGGGGACAACGACCATCGGAACCGCGGCCAGCAAGGTCTTGGACAGCATGCCGTGCCCTCCCCCGCAGACCACCACGTCGGCGTGCGTGAGCAGCTCGTCCTGCCGGCCCAGTCCCACGCTCGCCCACGGCGGTACCTCGACATCGCCGCCGGCCAGCCGCGAGATCACCACCCGCGACCCGGCGGGCAGCGTCTGACCGGGGATCAGGTGACCCAGGGCCAGCTCGGCCAGCCCTTCGGCGCCGGTGGTGGCCGTCGAGGGGGCCACCACGACCACCGGCCCGGCACCGGGCGGGATCGGCAGCACGGCCGAGGTGGGTTCGAAATGCAGCGGACCGACGACGACGGCGTCGGCGGGCCAGTCCGGCCGCGGCACCTCCAGCGCCGGGAGGGTGGCGATCAGTCGGCGCAGCGGGCCCGGATCAGCGGCGGGTAGCCCGATGCCGACCCGGGCGGCGCTGCGCTGGCGCTCGCCGTCGCGCAGCGATCGGGCCGTCAGCGCGCGCATGATCGCGTCGCGCGCCCGCCCGCGCAGGCCTGTGCCGGGCGCCAGGCCGCTGCCGATGGGCGGCAGTCCCCGCGACGGCAGGTAGAGCGGATGCGGACTGAGCTCGACCCAGGGGCTGCCCATGAGCTCGGCGGCCATCCCCCCGCAGACGGTGATCGCATCGGAGACCACCAGATCGGGCTGGTGTTGCCGCAGCACCGGCACGTTGAGCACGGCCATCCGGGCGGCCCGCTGGTGGATCTTGGCGCCGGCGTCGCTGTCGTCGTCGCCGTCGACGGGATCCAGACCGGCCAGCTCGACAGCCTCCACACCGGCGGCCCGGGCCACCTCGAGACGCTCGGACCCGGTGAGCAGGACGGCCTGGTCGCCGGCGGCGGCGAACCGCAGGCACAGCGCGATCGCGGGAAACGCGTGGCCCGGATCGGGACCTGCCACCACCGCCACTCGCATCGGCCTACCCTGCCACAGCCGTCGCGCCTACCCTGGCCTACATGACCGAGCAGACCGCCAACGTGAGCACCGACGTCGACAACGCCCATACCGTCGAGGTCTTCCTTGCCGCCCTACAAGACAAGGATCTCGACACCGCGGGCGCCCAGCTCGACGCCACCCTCGTCTACGAGAACGTCGGCTTCCCCACCATCCACGGTCGGGCCCGCGCCATCAAGCTGTTCCGGGGCCTGCAGCGGCCGTTCCTGGGCTTCGAGGTGAAGATCCACCGGATCGCCGTCAATGGCGCGTCGGTGCTCACCGAGCGCACCGATGTGCTCGTCGTCGGTCCGCTGCGGATGCAATTCTGGGTGTGCGGGGTATTCGAGGTCCACAATGGCCGGATCACCTTGTGGCGGGACTACTTCGACATGTTCGACTTCACCAAGGCGTTCGCCCGCGGCGTGGTGGGTGTGGTGGTGCCGGCCCTGCGGCCGCGGCTCTAGGCCCGGCGCAGCTGGCCGAGCTCGTCGAACGCCTGCGACCAGCCGAGCAGCCGATCGGTGGCTCCTGAGAGCTCGTTGCGGTAGCGCTGCGCCGACATCGGCGAGCTCGACATCGAACCGGAGTTCGCCGCTGAGACCAGTTGAGCTGCGGCGGTCACCATCTCGTTGTACTGGCGCACCCCGGTGTTGAGCTGGGCGGTGAACGCGTTGATCGTCGGCGCCAGATACTCCCGCGAGTTCGGCGTCTCGAGCGCAGCGCGTTCCATCGACACCACCTCGGCCGCGGTGGCGGCCATGGTCGCCGCGCTGTGGTTGGCTGCGGCGGTCAGCTCACGAATCTCCTCGGGCGGCAACATGTTTCCGCGCTGCAACACACCGAGCAGGGAATGCAGGCCGCGCTCGGAAGCGCCCAGTGCCGACATCGACGGCCGCGCCGCCGAGCCGTGCGGCGGCATCCGGCGGCCGCTGAGCGCCCGTTGCGGCGGCAGCGGTTCACGACGCAGGAACCGATAGCGCAACAGGAACAGAGTGGCCGGCGCGGCCGCGCCCGCCGCGATCACCCCGGTGATCAACAACGCCCACACCGGGGTGTTCCACGTGGCCAGCAGGCCGGTGACGAAGATCCACAACGCTGTGGCAAAGGTGAAGAAAAGGCCGAAGCGCAACGCCCACCGACGCTTGCGCAGCAGCCGCGCGCGGGGATCGGCGGCGGCACTGAGCTTCTGTGCCGCCACATCGGCGTACTCGCTGGCGGTGTCGATCCCCCGCTGCAGCGTCGAACGCCATTGCCGCGAGAAGAAGCCCGGCTTGTCGGGTGTGACCGCCATCGAGAAGTTCGCCTCCTACTGGCCGAGGGGTTTTTCGGGTTCGGGGGTGCTGGCCGGGGTCGCCGGGGTCGCCGGTGCGGCGGCACCCCCAGCCGGTAGCGCGTCGCCGCGCATCGACGCCCGGATCTGTTCGAGCCGGGAGTGTCCGGCCATCTGCACGCTGGCCTGCTGGACTTCGAGCATCCGGCCTTGGACGGAGTTCTGGGCCAATTCGGCCTCGCCCATCGCGTTGGCGTAGCGACGTTCGATCTTGTCGCGCACCTCGTCGAGGCTGGGGGTGTTGCCGGGGGCGGCGATCTCGCTCATCGACCGCAGCGATGCACTGACCTGCTCCTGCATCTTTGCCTGCTCGAGCTGGCTGAGCAGCTTGGTGCGCTCGGCGATCTTGGTCTGCAGCATCATGGCGTTCTGCTCGACGGCCTTCTTGGCCTGGGCGGCTGCCTGCAGCGCCTGGTCGTGCAGGGTTTTGAGGTCTTCGACGCTCTGCTCGGCGGTGACCAGCTGCGCCGCGAACGCCTCGGCGGCATTGTTGTACTCGGTGGCCTTGGCGGCATCACCGGCGGCGACGGCCTGATCGGCCAGGGTCAGCGCCTGACGGACGTTGACCTGGAGCTTCTCGATGTCGGCGAGTTGACGGTTGAGCCGCATTTCCAGCTGACGCTGGTTGCCGATCACCTGGGCGGCCTGCTGGGTCAGCGCCTGGTGGGTACGTTGCGCCTCCTCGATGGCCTGCTGGATCTGCACCTTGGGATCGGCGTACTCGTCAACCTTGGAGTTGAAGAGCGCCATCAGGTACTTCCACGCCTTGACGAACGGATTGGCCATCAGTTAGCTCCGCCTTCGTATTGAGTGCCGTAAACGGTGATCGTTGCCCAATTTATCGGTTCGCGATGTCCGACCACACCCTTACAGCATGTCGGCAGGTCAACAGATCAGGCAACAGCCATCGCAACGGGGTGCGGAATGACCACCTTGGTACCCACCTCGACGACGGGCTCGTTCGGCACGGCGGTCAGCGTGGCGATCCGCTCGCGGACGGCCATCTTCTGTCCGGCGTCGGTCAACACCCGCGACAGCGGGACGTCAAGCGCACTGCAGATGGCACCCAGCAGCTCACTGGAGGCCTCCTTGCGGCCGCGTTCCACCTCGGAGAGATAGCCGAGGCTGACTCGTGCCGTATCGGACACCTCGCGAAGGGTGCGTCCCTGCGAGGTCCGGGCATCGCGCAGCACGTCACCGACCACCTCGCGCAGCAATACCGCCATCAGGCTGTCCTCCTCCATCAGTAGCAGCCATCACTGAAACGTCAGGCGGGTTCCATTTGGTTCCCGATCGCGCCGAACGGGCGATGTCGGCCAGGTCAGCGGCCTGCGGACCGGGCCCGCGAGTCCCTGGCCGCCGAGACGACGTAGTCGACGCCGGTGGCGACGGTCAGCACGATCGCCGCCCACATCACCACCCAGGCCACGGTCAGCCACGCGGGCGGCCAGTTGTGCAGCGGCAGCACGAACAACCCGATCGCGACCGCCTGGACCAGGGTTTTCAGCTTGCCGCCGCGGCTGGCCGGGATCACCCCGCGGCGTAGCACCGCGAACCGCAGCAGCGTGATTCCGATCTCACGGACCAGGATCACGATGGTCACCCACCACGGCAGGTCGCCGAGCATCGACAGCCCGATCAGCGCGGCGCCGATGAGCATCTTGTCGGCGATCGGGTCGGCCAGTTTGCCGAATTCGGTGACCAGTCCGTAGGCCCGGGCCAGCGAACCGTCGAGGCGATCAGTGATCACCGCGACCGCGAAAATCGCGAATGCGGTTATCCGACTGGATGATTCGTGTCCGTCACCGGCGAACAGGAAGAGCAGGAAGACCGGGACCAGGACGAGCCTGATACCGGTCAGGAAATTGGCGAGGTTGGCGACTCGTACACGCGGGACCGCTGGACCGCTTGGGGTTTGTCCCGACACGACGATCACAATATCGGTTGGCAGTCGGACCTCCCGCGCCCGATACTCTGCACCCGTGAGCGAGTGGCCCGAACAGACCAGCACCACGACCCTTGTGGTGCGTCGTGCCCGCACCTCCGACGTCCCCGACATTAAGCGCCTCGTCGACACCTACGCCGGCAAGATCCTGCTGGAGAAGAACCTGGTCACGCTGTACGAGGCGGTCCAGGAGTTCTGGGTCGCCGAGTTCGCCGGCGAGGTCGTCGGCTGCGGCGCCCTGCACGTGCTGTGGGCAGATCTGGGCGAGGTTCGCACTGTCGCCGTCGACCCCAAGGTCAAGGGCACCGGTGTCGGGCACGCGATCGTGCGGCGCCTGCTCGAGGTCGCCCGTGAGCTCGAGCTGCAGCGGCTGTTCGTACTGACCTTCGAGACCGAGTTCTTCGGGCGGCACGGGTTCAGCGAGATCGAGGGCACGCCCGTCACGGCCGAGGTCTACGAGGAGATGTGCCGCTCGTATGACATCGGTGTCGCGGAGTTCCTCGACCTGTCGTATGTGAAGCCGAACATTCTCGGCAACACGCGGATGCTGTTGATCCTCTAGAAACTCATTGAGTGAGCGTCGACGCAGCGATCGGTCAGGCTTTCGCAGTCTTCAACGCTCACTGAATGATGTTGTGGATAGCCGACAGCGGGCACGTGAGTCGGCTGGCAGCGTTGGGCGGCATGACGCGGGTGTTCGTCGGCACTGAGGCGTTGGCGGCTGGGCGAGTAAACCGCTATCAGCTCGCCAACACCCATCAGCGCCTGTTCCCGGATGTTTACGCCCCGCGCGGAGCCCTGACACTTCTGGACCGCACCGAAGCGGCCTGGCTGTGGTCGGGGCGGCAGGCGACGGTCACCGGCCGCGCAGCAGCGGCGCTGCACGGTGCACGATGGGTTGATCCTGACACTCCCATCGAGCTCAACTTCACCAACAATCGCTGCCCGCGCGGGATTGTCACCCGCCGCGAGACACTGCTGGCCGCCGAACTCACGCACCGCGGCGGCTTACCCGTCACAACGATCACCCGAACGGCATTCGATCTCGCGCGGCGGGCTACCGGCCGCCGCGGCATCGCGGACCTGGACGCGCTGGCCAACGCAACCCGCTTCCGGGACAGCGATGTCCTCGAGATCGCTGACGCGCACCCCCATCTACGAGGCGTCCGGCGACTGCCTTCCATGCTGTCGGCCGTCGACGCCGGCGCGCAGTCACCACAGGAGACATACCTGCGGCTTGACCTCGTCGCCGCGGGCTTCCCCCGGCCGAGCACACAGATCCCCGTCCTGCGACCGTGCGGTCGCCGATACTTTCTGGACATGGGGTGGCCAGACATCAAGGTGGCCGTCGAGTACGACGGTGAGCACCACCGCACCAGTCGGACCGCCTACACCATCGATGTGGAGCGACACGACTACCTGATGTCGATCGGTTGGATCGTGGTGCGTGTGCTGGCCGATCACCGCCGTGCAGACGTCATCAGCCGCGTGCAGCGGGCGTGGGACGCCCGGTCGACCAGAGCCGCAAGTTGATTGAGTGCTCACGTGGCATTCCGTACTGCGATGTGCGACGTGAGCGCTCAATCAACCTCTAGAACTCGTCCTCGTCGGCGTCGCCGCCGTTGGCATCGGAACCGCCGCGGATCAGCATCAGGGTGCCGGCCAACTCGTCGGGCTTGACCAGCACCTCGCGCGCCTTGGAGCCTTCCGAAGGCCCGACGATGCCGCGGGTCTCCATCAGGTCCATCAGACGGCCTGCCTTGGCGAAGCCGACCCGCAGCTTGCGCTGCAACATCGAGGTGGAACCGAACTGGCTGGACACCACGAGCTCGACGGCCTGCAGGAAGACGTCCATGTCGTCACCGATGTCGGGGTCGACATCGGTGCGCTCGCCGGAGGGTTTGGCGGCCGTGACGCCGTCGGTGTAGTCCGGCTCGGCCTGGTCCTTGCAGGCCTGCACGACGGCCTGGATCTCTTCGTCGGTGATGTAGGCGCCTTGCAGGCGCAGCGGCTTGCTCGCACCCATCGGCAGGTACAGCCCGTCGCCCATGCCGATCAGCTTCTCCGCACCCGGCTGATCCAGGATGACCCGGCTGTCGGTGAGCGACGAGGTGGCGAACGCCAGCCGCGACGGCACGTTGGTCTTGATCAGACCGGTGACGACGTCGACTGATGGCCGCTGGGTGGCCAGCACCAGGTGAATGCCTGCCGCACGGGCCTTTTGGGTGATACGCACGATGGCGTCCTCGACGTCGCGCGGTGCGGTCATCATCAGGTCGGCCAACTCGTCGACGATCGCGATGATGTACGGGTAGGGCTTGTACACGCGCTGGCTGCCCAGCGGTGTGGTGATCTCACCGGAGCGGACCTTGGCGTTGAAGTCGTCGATGTGACGCACCCGCGAGGCCTGCATGTCCTGGTAGCGCTGTTCCATCTCCTCGACCAGCCAGGCCAAGGCCGCCGCGGCCTTCTTAGGCTGGGTGATGATCGGGGTGATCAGATGCGGAATGCCTTCGTACGGCGTGAGTTCCACCATCTTGGGGTCGATGAGGATCATCCGCACTTCATCAGGGGTGGCCCGCGCCAGCAGTGAGACGAGCATCGAGTTGACGAAGCTGGACTTGCCCGAACCGGTGGAGCCGGCGACCAGCAGGTGCGGCATCTTGGCCAGGTTGGCCGAGATGAAGTCGCCTTCGATGTCCTTGCCGAGCCCGATGACCAGCGGGTGGTGGTCACGACGGGTGGACGGCGCGGTCAGGACATCGGCCAGGCGCACCATCTCCCGGTCGGTGTTGGGCACCTCGATGCCGACGGCGGACTTGCCCGGGATCGGGGCGAGCATCCGGACGCTCTCGGTAGCCACCGCGTAGGCGATATTGCGTTGCAGCGCAGTGATTTTCTCGACCTTCACCCCGGGGCCGAGTTCGACCTCGTAGCGGGTGACGGTCGGTCCCCTGGTGCAGCCGGTGACGGCGGCGTCGACCTTGAACTGCTGCAGCACCGAGGTGATGGAGTCGGCCATCTGATCGTTGGCTGCGGTGCGCCGCTTGGGCGGGTCGCCCGCGACGAGCAGGTCCAGCGGGGGCAGGTGGTAGGGCCCTTCGACGACCCGGTCCAGCACCTTGGCGTCCAGCGCCTTGGTGTCCTGCTTGGAGGTCTCCTGCGTCGGGGTGTCCGACTTCTTGCGGCGGGCTTTCGCCGGCTCGGGGATGGTCGGGGCGTCGTCGTCGAGCGGGTAGTTGTCATACGGCGTGCCGGCCGGTTTCGGGGTTCCCGGCCACGACGGCGCCTCGTCCTCGTAGGTGCGGGGGTCGTCGTAGTAGCCGTCGGAGAAGTCATCGGGCTCGGCGAGCTGAGGCGCCTGCGGCTCCTCGTCGTCGTACTCGTCGTCGTCGTCGTAGTGCGCCCGCGTGCTGAACATGGCGTACAGCGTCTCGGGCAGTTCGCGGATGGTGGTGCCCGACAGCAGCAGAACACCGAACAGCGCCGCCATGATCAGCAACGGGGTCGCGATCCATGGGGTGACGCCGTCGGCCAGCGGTCCCCCGATGGCGAAGCCGATGAATCCGCCGGCGTGCTGGCGGGCCGCCGGTTCCAGCGGGGCACCCGACCACAGGTGCCACAGCCCGAGCACCGGCAGGGTGACCATGGCGACGCCCAGGATCAGGCGCGGCCGCGCCTCAGGGTTGGGTTCGGTGCGCATCAGCAGCACCGCGATGACGGCGAACGCCAGCGGCAGCAGGACCACCGCGCCGCCGACGAAGGTCCGCAGCACGGAGTCGATCCATGCCCCGACCGGGCGGGC
The DNA here is from genome assembly GCF_011694515.1 of Mycobacterium sp. DL592. NCBI lineage: Bacteria > Bacillati > Actinomycetota > Actinomycetes > Mycobacteriales > Mycobacteriaceae > Mycobacterium > Mycobacterium sp. DL592. The sequence continues at coordinate 3,000,754 of NZ_CP050192.1, forward strand.
GGCGTCGAACCAGGAACTGGCGGCGACGACGACGGCGACGGCCAGCAGGCCCAGAGCGATGCCGTCGCGGCGGTGGTGCGGCTCGATGTCGCGGGCGCGGCCCACCGAGCGTGCGGTGGAGCCCGCGCCCTTGGCCACCATCAGCCAGGTGGCCCGGGCCGCCCGGCCGCTGGCGGCCGCGGCGGAGGCCACTGGTGAGGCGGTGCGCTTCTTGGCGGGGGGCTTACGCCGGGGTGCGGCCGGTTTAGCCGGTCGCGAAGCACCCTTTGACCTGGTCGTTCGCGCGCCAGAGCGAGCGGCCGTCTTATTCGCCATATTCGCAAGACTAGTCGCATCTGCCTCATCTGCACCATCTGCAACACGAATTTCCTGGCGGCTGTTGCCAACCTGCGACCAAGCGGGGTTTGGGCGCGCTTATCGCCGCTGAGCGGTCAAAACCGCGCCCGAAGCCGAGCAAGTTATTGTAAGCGGCGTCACAGCCAATCTCAGCGAGGAGCGCCCCCCGATGCCCGTGGTCGTCGTTGCCAGTTTCACCGCCAAGCCCGAGTCCGTGGACGCCGTGCGCGAATCCTGCAAGAAGGCCATTGCCGCGGTCCACGACGAGCCCGGCTGCCAGCTGTACTCGCTGCACGAAACCGACCGGACCTTCGTGTTCGTCGAGCAGTGGGCCGACGAGGATGCCCTCAAGACGCACAGCACCGCACCCGCCATCGGCGCCCTGTTCGGCGAGATCGGCGAGCACCTCGACGGCGCCCCCGACATCAAGGTGCTCACCCCCGTGGTCGCAGGCGACCCGGCCAAGGGTCAGCTGCGGGCCTGACCATGGGTGAACTCGACGGCAAGGTCGCGTTCATCACCGGCGCGGCCCGCGGTCAGGGCCGCGCGCATGCGGTCAAGCTGGCCTCGGAAGGCGCCAGCATCATCGCGGTCGACCTGTGCGATCAGATCGCCAGCGTGCCCTACCCGCTGGCCACCGCCGAGGACATGGCCGCCACGGTCAAACTCGTCGAGGACACCGGTGCGCGCATCGTCGCCCGCGAGGCCGATGTCCGCGACCGGGCCGCACTCAAAGCGGCTCTCAAAGAGGGCATCGCCGAACTGGGCCGCCTGGACATCGTGATCGCCAACGCCGGCATCGCCCCGATGGCCGATGAATCCGCCTGGCAGGACGTCATCGACGTGAACCTGACCGGCGTCTATCACACCGTCGACGTGGCGATGCGTCCGCTGATCAAGCAGGGTCAGGGCGGGTCGATCGTGCTGACCAGTTCGGTGGCCGGGCTGGTCGGCATCGGCGCGCCGGTTGCCGGGTCGCTGGGCTACACGGTCGCCAAGCACGGTGTGGTCGGACTGATGCGGGCGTACGCCAATTTCCTTGCGGCCTTCAACATCCGGGTCAACTCGGTGCATCCGGCCGGCGTGAACACCCCGATGATCGACAACGAGTTCACCCGCTCCTGGCTCGACGGGCTGGCCCAGCAGAACCTCGGCGGGCCCGATATGAGCAACGCGTTGCCGGTGCAGACGTTGGAACCGGAGGACATCGCCAATGCGGTGTACTTCCTGGTTTCCGAGGCCGGGCGCTACGTCACCGGTGTCACGCTGCCGGTGGACGCGGGCTACGTCAACAAGCGCTAGACGAAGTCGAACAGGCCGTCGCCGACCCGCACCGGCGCGCCAATGATGTCCCGCGACAACGCTTGTGCCATCACGTCGTGGTCATGGCTGCGCGCGACGGTGCGCTGCCCGTCGGCCAGGTCGACCACGATGATGGCCCGCTCGGGCTGCTGGCCCTCGAACACCACGGTGTAGGCCACGATCCGGCCCTCCCCTGTCGCGTCGACGACGACGGGGAGGCCGGGCTCGGCTTCGGCGACCGCGTCGGTGACATCGACGGTCTCGAACGGGTTGGAACCGGCTGACGCGGCGATCACCAACGCCCCCTGCTTGCTGTAAAGCCCACTGACACAACTGATCAGGGCCGTCTGGGTATCCGGCGCAGCGAGCCGGTCAGCCGCGGCGGCGATCGCATGCAACACGTAACTGTTGAGCGGACCGCCGGCGAACGACATGCCTCCGGTCAGGGTCAGATCCCGGCCGGGCGGCACGCGCAACGCCTCCGCCCCGATGAGCACCGGTGCGGGAAACGCGGAATACAGGTCGAGCAACGGGATCTGGGCGGTGTCCAGCCCGGTGCGGCGGGTGATCTCCTCGGCAATGATCCGCATCGACGACGGCTGGCTGAGCCGGGTCCGGCCCGACACCGGAACGACGTGGTTGGACTCCACGGCGATCAGCGGGTAGCGCCGTGCGCTGCGCGGCACACCGAGCTCGTCGGCGTAGCCCTCGGTGGTGATCAGCAGCGCGCAACCCTGGTCGACGGTCCAGGTGGTCACCATCAGCTTGGGGTACGGGAAGGCGACCATCGGGTTGGCCGGCGACGGGTCGCGCAGGTCGCTGGGACGGTAGGGCGTGCGACGGACCGCGTCGGGGTTGCCGGCGGCGATCTCGGCGAAGCGGGCGTACAGCTGGGCGAGATGGTCGCGGTGGTCCTCGACACTGATGCCGTGGCGGCTGCGCCAGAAGCTGTCGATCAGGGCGTAGTAGGCCGGGGTGGCGGCCAGCCCGGCGGCGGTCTCGGCCGGGTGGCTCATGGCCTCGTCGAAGGCCGGTGATCGCAGCGACTCGTCGGGCGTGACGCCCTCGTCCTGGACGGTGACGGCGGCCTCCTGCCCCGCGGCGGCCGACCGGACCTTGCGGTAGTGCGCTTCGGCACCCACGACCAGGGCCAGCCGGTGGGCGCCGGTTTGGACCGCGCGGCAGGCCTCGCTGACCAGGGTGTGCTGCATGACGCCGATGTGGGCGAGCACGGTGTGCGCGCCCGCGGCGCAGATCCGCTCGGCCACCAGGGCGGCCGGGTCGGCGTAGCGGGTCAGGCCCGCGGTGGCCCCGATCCAGTCCACCGCGCTGCCCGGGATGTCCGCGAGTGCGCCGAGGGCCGCCACGGCCATCAACTCCGCCGCCTCTTTACCGTCGCGGGGATCGGCGTCGCGCCGGCTCACCGCCTGCCAGCCGATCAGGACGGGTGTCGACGGGTCAGCAGGCATGACGAGCTTTGTACCACCCGGCCCGGCCGACCTCTTCCGGCAGGCACGCGGGGCCCACCCGCGGATAGGATCGCGGGGCGATGAGTCCCAACCTGGCCCTGACCAGCGTCCCGCCGTGGGCCGTCGAGGAAGTTCGCCCACCTGCCGACCTGTCCGGGCGATCGTGGACGGTGCTCGCGATCGGGACCGACGCCGAACCGGTCGCCCAGCAGTGGGCCGCCGAGGTCGGGTCCCACCATGCAGGCGCGGCACTTCGGATCCATCACGTCAGCGACGCCGAGGCGGCGTGTTCGGTGCTGGCCGCCGATGTGGCCGACGCCGTGGTCGGATGGCGCCTGTTGCTGGCCGGTCCGGCGCACGCGTGCCTGCGGGTACGTTCACGGGCGATCGACCTCGGGGTCGGCGATGACGAGATGACAGTCGCCACGACCGAGGTCAACACCCGCACGGTGTACTGCGCGCACTGCCGGCACGTCAGCACCGCCGAGATCGAGTTGACCGGCGAGCTGCCGTGTACGGGCTGTGGCCGGCGGCTGTTCGTCCACTATCACGTGTCGCGGCGAGTGGGCAGCCATCTCGGCTTCGCGACCCACGCCGACCGGGCCGACGCGCCGTGACGACGATCAGTGTGCAGGTCGTCGGCATCGACGACGGTGTGCCCGGGATCCGGACGCTGACCCTGGCGCGTCCCGACCGAGCCCCGCTGCCGCCGTTCACCCCGGGCAGCCACATCGTCATCGAGTACGACGGCGGCGCGAACGCCTACTCACTGACCGGTGATACGACCGCGCCCCGCGAGTACGTCGTGTCGGTGCTGGAATGCCCGGACGGGCGGGGCGGCTCACGCTGGATCCACGCGCTGAGCCTCGGGGACGCCCTCGAAATCCGTGCGCCGCGTAGCGCGTTCGCGCCGGTGCTCGGCGCTCGGCGCCATCTGCTGATCGCCGCCGGGATCGGCATCACCCCGATGGTGTCGCACCTGCGCAGCGCCCGGCGGTGGGGACGCGATGCACAGCTGCTCTACATCCACCGTGAGGGCCGCGGTGCCTATGTGGAGGACATCAAGTCGCTGACCGACAACGCACGGTTCTTCACCGAGCGGTCGGCGTTCCTCGCCGAACTGACGGCGACGCTGGGTGATTCGCCGCTGGGCACGCACGCCTACATCTGCGGGCCGGCGACGTTCATCGACGACGTGGTGAACGCGGCTGCGGAGCTCGGCTGGCCGCCGAGCCGCATCCATGTCGAACACTTCGGTGGAGACCTGGCCCCCGGCGAGCCCTTCGAAGCCGAATTGATCAGCAGCGGAACCACATTCGTTGTCGACTCCGGGGTGTCGCTGCTGGAGGCACTGGAGGCGCACGGGGTCGCGGTACCGAGCATGTGCCGCCAGGGGGTCTGCGGGGAATGCCGGGTGGCGGTGCGCTCCGGTTTGCTGCTGCACCGCGACCTGTATCTGAGCGAGGCGGAGAAGGAAGCGGGGGACGCGATGATGGCCTGCGTGTCGAGGGCACACGGCCGCCTGGAGGTGGACCTGTGAGCACGCTGGTGTCCGCGCCCGATCTGGTGGCGTCGTTCCCGTTCCCGTACTCCGGTGACGCCTACCGGTACAGCACCAACCTCGAGCCGGCCGGCACCACGGTGAGAACCCTTGCCGGACAGTGGGGTCAGCAGGTCATCCACATCGACAGCGAATACCGCCAGGAGCTGGCCGAGCGGCAGCGCATCCTGGCGGCCGACCCCACCCGGCATGCCGCGCTGCCGCATATGCGGGTGGCGTGCTGGGACACCATGGTTGTGCTGATGACCGAGCTGGCCACCAGCTATCCCGACTCGATGTCCCTGAGCCGCGACGGCGAGGTGTGGCACTGGCGCAACGAACTGCTCGGCATCACCCAGGATTTCGTGATCGGTGACGAGTCCACGCTGCCGTGCGAGCCGCTGGCCTACATCGCCGGGCAGGTGCAGGACGACATCGTCCTGCTCGACCAGCGCGACGGCGACCTGTTCGCCGACGCCGGTGTGGTGACCTTCGCCGCGGGCTGGTCGTTCGGCTTCGACGTGGGCATGACGTTCCTGGAGATCCACGGTCCGGTGCCGCGGCTGCGGGAATCCGGGGTGATCACCCGGGCCCGCGAGTTCCTGATGCGGTTGCAGCCCAACCAGATCTACCGGCGGACCAACTGGTCGATGACAGTCGGCCGACGGCTCGACGTGTCCACCGAGACGATGCCCGAGTGGCTGCCCGACAAGGGTGAACTCGACGCCCTCGGCGACGAGGAGTTCGGCCGGCTGGTGCATCTGCGTGTCGAGGTGCAGCATCTGATCCGGCTGGCCGAATCCGGCGCCATCTGCTTCCTGATCCGCAGTTACATGCTGCCGCTGGCCGACATCGCGACCGTCGAGCAGTGGCGGGATCGCACGGCGGCGGTGCTGGCCGAACTGCCCGAGGACATGGCCGACTACAAGGGCATCCTGGCCTATCGCGACCGTGCGGTGGACTGGTTGCGGTCTAGACCTCGATGACGGTCGGCACGATCATCGGCTGGCGGCGGTAGGTCTCCCCCACCCACTTGCCCACGGTGCGCCGTACCGCCTGCGCGATGCGCACCGGATCGGTGACGTTGTCGGCGGCAAGGGATTCCAGGGCAGCTTCGACCTTGAGTGTCACCGGATCGAGGGCCTTGGGATCCTCCGAGAAACCCCGGGAATGCAGTTGCGGCGGGGCGGCGAGCCGGCCGGTGCCGCGGCGCAGCACCAAGGTGATCGCCACGAAACCCGAACTCAGGGTCAGCCGCTCGCCGAGCGTCGCATCTCCGACATCGCCGGTGATGAGGCCGTCGACGAACATCTTGCCGACCGGCACCGCCCCGGCGATGCTGGCCACACCGGACATCAGATCGACGCTGACCCCGTTCTCGGTCAACAGAATTCGGTCTTCGGGGACGCCGGTACCGGCAGCCAGCTTGGCGTTGGCCCGCAGCATCCGCCAGGTGCCGTGGACCGGCATCACGTTGCGGGGGCGGACACCGTTGTAGAGGAACAGCAGCTCGCCGGAATAGGCGTGACCCGAGACGTGCACTCGCACTTGCTGATTGGTGACGACACGCGCGCCGATCTTGGCCAGGCCGTCCATCACACCGTAGACCGCCTCCTCGTTGCCGGGGATCAGCGAGGACGACAGGATGATCAGGTCGTCGGAGGTGATGGTGATGCTGCGATGCTCACCGCGCGACATCCGCGACAGCGCCGCCATCGGCTCGCCCTGAGTACCGGTGGTGATCAGCACGACCTGCCCGGGCAGCATCTCCTCGGCAGCGCCGATGTCGACGACATCGCGGTCCTCGATACTCAGGAATCCCAGGTCCTTCGCGATGCCCATGTTGCGGACCATCGAGCGGCCGACGAAGGACACCTTGCGGCCCAATGCCACGGCGGCGTCGATGATCTGCTGGACCCGGTCGACGTTGGAGGCGAAGCAGGCGACGATCACCCGCTGCCCCTCGGCGCCGCGGATGAGCCGGTGCAGGGTGGGCCCGACTTCGCTCTCCGACGGCCCCACGCCGGGCAGCTCGGAGTTGGTCGAGTCGCACAGGAACAGGTCCACTCCCGCGTCGCCGAGACGCGACATGCCGGGCAGGTCGGTGGGACGGCCGTCGAGCGGCAGCTGGTCGAGTTTGATGTCGCCGGTGTGCAGGACAACTCCGGCGCCGGTGTGGATGGCGATGGCCAGCGCGTCGGGGATCGAATGGTTCACCGCGAAGTATTGGCATTCGAAAACGCCGTGGGCGCTTCGGGTGCCTTCGGAGACTTCGACGAACACCGGGTTGATGCGGTGTTCGCGGCATTTCGCGGCGACCAGGGCGAGGGTGAACTTCGAGCCCACGATCGGGATGTCGCCACGGAGCTTGAGCAGGAACGGGATCGCGCCGATGTGGTCTTCGTGGGCGTGGGTGAGCACGAGCGCTTCGATGTCGTCGAGGCGGTGCTCGATGAGGCGGATGTCGGGCAGGATCAGGTCCACACCCGGCTCGTCGTGGGTGGGGAACAGTGCCCCGCAGTCGACGATCAGCAGTCGGCCCAGGTGCTCGAAGACCATCATGTTGCGCCCGATTTCGCCGACCCCGCCCAGCGGGGTGACGCGCAGCGCCCCCGGGGCCAGCGGTCCCGGGGGTGTCAGGTCGGTGTTCACGCGCGGCTCATCGGAGCACGCCCGCAGCACGCAGGTCGGCGGCGAGCTCGTCGAGTTCGGCGGCGGTGGCCGGCATCTGCGGAAGCCGCGGGTCACCGGCGTCGAAGCCCTGCAGTTTGAGCCCGGCCTTGGACAACGTGACACCGCCGAGGCGGGTCTGCGCCTCGTTGAGCGGTCCAAGGCTCACCGCGATCTTGCGGGCGGTGGCGAGGTCACCGGAGTTGAAGGCGCTCAACATCTCTCGCAGCTGACCGGCCGCCAGGTGTCCCCAGACGCTGATGAATCCGACTGCCCCCATGGCCAGCCACGGCAGGTTCAGCGCGTCGTCGCCGGAGTAGTAGGCCAGCCCGGTCTCGGCCATGATCGCCGCGGCCCCGGGCAGGTCCGCCTTGGCGTCTTTGACCGCGACGATGTTGGGATGCTGGGCGACGGTGCGCATGGTGTCCCACGCGATCGGCACGACCGAACGCGGCGGGATGTCGTAGAGGATCACCGGCAGGTCGGTGGCGTCGGCGACGGTGGTGAAGTGCGCGACCAGACCCGACTGCGGGGGGCGCGAGTAGTACGGGGTGACGACCAGCAGGCCGTGCGCACCGTCGGCGGCGGCAGCCTTGGCCAGGTGCACGCTGTGCGCGGTGTCATAGGTGCCGACACCGGCGATGATCCGGGCCCGGTCGCCGACGGCCTCGATGACCGCCCGCAGCAGCAGGCTCTTCTCGGCGTCGGTGGTGGTCGGCGACTCCCCGGTGGTGCCGGAGATCACCAACCCGTCGCAGCCCGCGTCGACCAGCCGGGTGGCCAGCTGGCCTGCGGCGTCGGTGTCCAGGGAGCCGTCGGGCTTGAACGGCGTCGCCATCGCGGTCAGAACCGTGCCCAATCGGGCGCTGGCGTCGAATCCGCTGATGCTCACGGGCGTCTAGATTACCCGGTCGGGCTCAGACCTCCGTCGCCAGCGGCGACGTTGCCACCTCGGTGCCATCGGCCAGCTCGGTGATCTCGAAATCGGCGAACACTGACGGCGCGACCTGGGTCAACTCCCGCAGGCAGGCGATCGCCAGCCGGCGGATCTCCACGTCGGCGTGCTCGCTGGCCCGCATGGCGATGAAGTGCCGCCAGGCCCGGTAGTTTCCGGTGACCACGATGCGGGTCTCGGTGTCGTTGGGCAGGACCGCGCGGGCGGCCTGGCGGGCCTGTTTGCGCCGCAGCACCGCGTTGGGCTGGTCGGCGAACTTGGCCTCCAGCTTCTCCAGCAGCTCGGCGTAGGCGGCGCGGCTGGCGTCGGCGGCCTCGAGCAGGATCTGCTGGAGTTCGGGATCGTCTTCGAGGGCGGGCGGAACGACTACCTGGGCTTCGTTCTCGGGTACGTAGCGCTGGGACAGCTGCGAGTAGCTCAGGTGGCGGTGCCGGATCAGTTCGTGGGTGCACGAGCGGGAGAGGCCGGTGATGTAGAAGCTCACCGAGGCGTGTTCGAGCACCGAGAAGTGGCCGACGTCGATGATGTGCTTGAGGTAGGCGGCGTTGGTGGCGGTGCGCGGGTTGGGTTTGGACCAGCTCTGGTAGCAGGCCCGGCCGGCGAACTCCAGCAGCGCCTCACCGCCGTCGGCGTCGGTGCTCCAGGGCACGTCGGGCGGCGCCAAGAACTCGGTCTTGGCGATCAGTTGCACGCGCAGCGGCGCCGTCTCGGCCACGGAAGAACAGTAGCGCTGCGGGCGTATCCCCAGTGAACTGACAGGCGCGGGGCACGCTCGTAGACTCGCACCTATGTCCTCGCTGGCCGACCTAGAAGCGCGCGTTGCTGCCCTCGAGGCGTCGCAGGCCGACTACCGCGCAGTGCTCGCGGCCGTCAATGCGCTGGGTGAAAACCAGCGGGACCAGGCCGAGCGTCTTGGTCGGGTAGAGACGCGCCTCGACACGGTAGAAGTCAGGCTAACCAGAGTCGAATCGACACTCGATGACACCAACGCCCGCGTCCGTTCACTCGAGGACACCACCTTCGAGATCAAGGAACTCCTGATCCGCGCGCTCGACCGCTGACGCTGCCTTTGCGATCACCGAGAGTCGATCGCAGTGATCGCAAACCTGGGCAATTGCGTTGGTGTGCAGCATCCTTCCCGAAGTATGAGCATCGACGAGTCGGTTGCGGCCACGCCGCATGGCTTCACCCTCAAACAACGCAGACGCTGGCCCTACCTGATTGCTGCCATTGTTGTAATCGCGGCGGCGGCAATCTATTTCGTCGTGCAGCGCTCCGGTGGCACCACATCGGCGAATGAGACCGCCGGCGCCACGCTCGATGTCGTCTACCTGGATTCCAACCCGGCCGAGAAGGCCATCATCGAATACATCGCCGCCAATGTCGCCCCTGACTACAACGTCAAGGTGGCGGCGGTGGGACTCGGCGACAGCACGCAGATCAACCAGACCATCAGCGACGGCCACTACGCGGGCACTATCTTCCAGCACCGGCACTGGCTGCAACAGGTGCTCGACGCCAACCCGAGCTTCAAGGAGCAGGCCGCCACCGGACCGTTCTTCCACTGGGTATTCGGTATCTGGTCGGACAAATACAAGACGCCGCAGGAACTTCCGGACGGGGCGACGGTGTCGCTGCTGGCCGATCCTGCCAATAACGCCCAGGGCATCTGGTATCTGGCGCAGGCCGGACTGGTCACGCTGCGCCCCGACGCCGACATCACCGCCTTGACCACCAAAGACATCTCCGCCAACCCGAAGAACCTCAAGTTCACCCTGCTGGACTTCGGCGCCCAACCGCGCGCGCTGCCCGACCTGGACGCCATCGTCGGCTACGCGGAGTCGTTCCTGGCCGCCGGCGTGAGCGAGGACAAGCTGATCTTCGCACCGAAGTCGCCCGACGAATTCGCCTCGGTGCTCACGGTGGGCAGCAACTACATCGACACCGACAACATCAAGAACCTCATCAAGGCGTTCAAGGACCCGCGGGTCCAGCAGTTCATCGCCACCGATCCTGAGGTGAAAAAGCTTGCGCTGCCGGGCAATCCCGGGTGAGCGCCCGCCAATTGCACCTGGGGGTCAACGTCCTGTCCGACGGGATGCACCCGGCGGCGTGGCAGTTCCCCGGAGCTGACCCGAACTGGTTCACCGACCTGTCGTTCTGGCTCAACCTGGCGCGGATCTCCGAGCGGGGCACGCTGGATGCGCTGTTCCTGGCCGACAGTCCGTCGCTGTTCCAGGACCCCGCGCAGCCGTTGGTGGCCCCGCCCCTGGCCCTGGATCCGTTGATCCTGCTGTCGGCGCTGGCGTCGGCGACCACGCATCTGGGGTTGATCGCGACGGTGTCCACGTCGTTCGAGGAGCCCTACAACGTGGCCCGGCGATTCGCCTCACTCGACCATCTCAGCCGCGGCCGGGTCGCGTGGAACGTGGTCACCAGCAGCGACCCGTACGCGTGGAACAACTTCGGCGGCGGCGCCCAGCCTGACCGTGGGCAGCGGTACCGCCGGGCCGCCGAGTTCATCGATGTGGTTCGTGCGCTGTGGGATTCGTGGGACGACGACGCCGTGCTCGCCGACAAGGCGACCGGCGCGTTCAGCAGGCCGGGTGCGATCCACACCATCGACCATCGCGGGGAGTTCTTCTCCGTCGACGGACCGCTGACCCTGCCCCGTCCCCCGCAGGGCCACCCGGTGCTGTTCCAGGCGGGCGGGTCGTCAGGCGGGCTGGACCTGGCCGCCCGCTACGCCGACGGGGTGTTCGCCGCACAGGCTTCACTGCCGGATGCGCTGCGCAATGCCGCCGAGTTGCGCTCGCGCACTGTCGCTCACGGCCGTCCGCGCGACGCGGTCCGCATCATGCCGGGGTTGTCGTTCGTGCTGGGCAGCACACAGGCCGAGGCACGGCGCCGCAACGACGAGCTCAACGAGCTGGCCGGCGAGCGGCGGCTGGCGCATCTGGCCGGCCAGTTGTCGGTGGACGCCTCGGAGCTGTCGTGGGACAAGCCGCTGCCGCAGTGGCTGTTGGACGGCGCCGTCACCGACACCGGCTCGCAGGGGGCTCGCGACATCGTGGTGAACCTGGCCCGCCGGGAGAATCTGACGGTGCGCGAACTGCTCGACCGGGTGATCACCTGGCACCGGCTGGTGGTCGGCGGACCTGAACAGATCGCCGACGCGATCGAGGAGTGGTTCGTCGCAGGCGCGGTCGACGGGTTCAACCTGATGCCCGACGTATTCCCCTCCGGCCTGGAACTGTTCGTCGATCACGTCATTCCGATCCTGCGGGAACGTGGACTGTTCCGCCGCGAGTACACGACGTCGACGTTGCGGGGGCATCTGGGACTGGCGCGAGTGCCGGACCGCCGGGTGGTCGCCCAGGCGGGGTGAGCGTCCGGCGCGCGGACGTGGGATGCGCGCGTTAACGTGGGCCATGTCGACGATTGCGCCGCGCCTGCTGGACGTATTGGAGCACGAGATCCTGCCGCTGACCGAGCGGGGTGTGGCGGCGGGCAACAAGGTGTTCGGGGCGGCCATCCTGCGCAAGGACGACCTGTCAGTCGTCGTCTCCGAGACCAACGGCGAGACCGAGAACCCGTTGTGGCACGGCGAAGTTCACACACTCAAGCGGTTCTACGAGCTGCCGGAACGGCCCGGGTCCGACGAGCTGATCTTCCTGTCCACCCATGAGCCGTGCACCATGTGCATGTCGGCGATCACCTGGGCGGGCTTCGACAACTTCTACTACTTCTTCAGCCACGAGGACTCCCGGGACAGATTCGCCATCCCGCACGATCTCAAGATCCTTTCCGAGGTGTTCGGGCTGCAGCCCGGCGGATACCGCCGCCGTAACGCGTTCTGGACGGCGTATTCGATGCCGGCCCTCGCCGACTCCGAACCCGAGCCGCTGCGTACAAAGCTTCAGGCGCAGGAACAGCGTATCCGCGAGCAGTACGACGTGCTGTCGTCGCGGTATCAGGAATCCAAGAGCGACAACGATATTCCGCTGAGCTGATCGCTTCGCGAACTCCCAGGCGCGAAGTCAGGGATGCCGATCACGGAGTTCTAATTCTCGACCGTCAGCCTTGGATTACGACCGCTGACAATGTTCTGCACCGTACCGCGAGGAAAGCCGGTCGCCTGCTCCAGTTCGTTGTAGCTATATCCAAGCTCTTTGGCTGCACGGATCAAGTCGTAGAGCTTTCGTGTGTCGGCAACGACAGCGCTCACTCGGTCCGTGATCCCCGTGAGGGTCCGATCACTATGCGGTTGTTCAGCCATTGACAGCTCCACTCACTTGCTCGCACTGACGCCCGCATAACGAGGCGCCAGCGCCTCCATCTGTTCGATGACGAGCTTGATAGCAGCGGGTTGCTTGTCGGGCGGGTACTTGTACTTGACGAGCAACCGCTTGATCGACGAGCGCAGTTTGGCACGCACGTCGTCGCGCACCGTCCAGTCCGTCTTGGTGTCGCGCTGCATGACGCCCACCAGTTCGCGGGCGATCTGGGCTAGCACGTCCTCGCCTTGCTCTTCGACCGCGGACTCGTTCTGGGCGACGGCGTCGTAAAATGCTAGCTCGTCGTGGGAAAGCGGCGGGGCGAAATGCGCGCCGCGGTTACCCTCGGCGGCAACCTCTTTCGCCATCTCGATCAGCTCAGCGATCACCTCGGCCGATGTCAGTTGCTGGTTGGTGTAGCGCCGCATGAGTTCGGTGATGCGCTCGGAGAAAGCCCGCTGACGCACCACATTGTTCTGGGTGGCGCGCGCCGCCTCCTCGGTGATCACCGCGCGCAGGGCTTCGATGGCCAGATGTGGGTTGCTGGCCTTCTTCGCCTGAGCTTCGAACTCCGGGCTCAGATCGCTCAGCGATGGCTTAGGTAGGCCGGCGGCATCGTAGATGTCGACGATCCCGTCCGACGCAGTCGAGTCGTAGACCAGGGTCGAGAGCATCCGCTTGATCTCCTCAGGCACCGGCTTGCCGGATGCCTGCCGCTCCTGGGCGTCGAACTTAGCCATCCACACCCGGACCTGCTCGTAGAACTTGGCGGTCGGGCGCAGGCTATCCAGCGTTTGACTGCCGGCGCACAGCGCCCAGGCCCGAGCCAGTTGATTGGCCAGCGCGCGGAACCGGTCGGCGAGAGTCGCCTGACCCTCCGCGACCTGGTTACCCGGCGTGCCAGGATCGCGTAGATAGTTCGTGAGACCCACCGCGGCCTTCATCCACCCGTGCGACTCGGTGATCTTGGCGCGCCAGTCGTACCCGGCGCACAGCGCGTCGATCTGGGCGATCAGCGTTTCGGTGAGCCCGACGGCTTCGTCGATGTTCTTGCCGACCGGCCGTTCCTTCCGGTCGGTCTGGGTGTACTCGGCGAGCGCCTTGTTCAGGTTCTCGACAAGCGGCGCGTACGCGACTAGCAGACCGTTTGGCTTCTCACGGAAGGTTCGGTTGACACGGGCCAGGGTCTGCATCAGCAGCGCACCCTTGAGCGGGCGGTCAAGGTAGAGCGTATGCAGCGGCGGAGCGTCGAAGCCGGTGAGCATCATGTCCTTTACCAGGACGATCTGCAGTTCGTCGTCGGGATCGCGCAGCCGCTTCTGGATCGTCTTGTTCAGCGCGTCACGCCGTACGTGTTTGGCGATCGGCTCCTGGTCTTTGGCGCTGCCCGAGTAGACGACTTTGACGACGCCCTTGTCGACGGCGTCGTCGTGCCATTCCGGCCGCAGTTTAATGATCTCCTCGTAGAGGTTGGCGCAGATTTCGCGGGTGGCTCCGACGATGAAGGCCTTGCCGGGGCAGGAGATGAACTTGCGCATCTCGGCTGAACGGATCTCCCAGTGCTCGACGATGTCGCGGGCCAGCGCCGCCAGGCGGTCCGGCGCGCCGTAGACGGCGTTGATCACCGCGACGGACTTTTCGATCTGATCGCGTTCCACATCATCGAGGCCGGAGGTGACTTCGTCGGCGGCCTTGTCCAGGTCGTCCTCGCTGACACCTTCGGCGAGGGTGACCTTGATCAGGCGAGGCTCGAAATAGACTGGGACCGTGGCCTTGTCGTTGACGGCGCGGGTAAGGTCGTAGACGTCGATGTCCGGGCCGAACACGTCGCGGGTGTCGCGGTCGGCCTCGCAGATCGGGGTTCCGGTGAAGGCGATGAACACCGCGTTGGGCAGCGCGTCGCGGATGTGGCGGGCGTAGCCGTCGAGGTCGTCGTAGTGGCTTCGGTGGGCCTCGTCGACGACAACGATGATGTTTCGACGGTCAGACAGCAGCGGGTGATCGGCACCGGATTCCCGTTCGGCTTCGGTGCGGCTGAACTTCTGCAAGGTGGTGAAGTAGATGCCGCCCGTCGCGCGGTTGGTCAGTTCGTCGCGCAATTGCGCGCGGGATGTGATCTTGACGGGCGACTCACCCAGCAGCCGGGACCGGTTGAAGGTCTCGTAGAGCTGGCCGTCGAGGTCCTTGCGGTCGGTCACCACGACGACCGTCGGGTTCTTCAGCTTGGGCTGCGCGGCAACCAGATGGGTGTAGAGCTCCATCTCCATCGACTTGCCTGACCCCTGGGTGTGCCAGACGACACCGGCCTTGCCGTTGCTCTCGGCCGCGGCGACGGTGGAGCCGACGGCCTTGGTGACCGCAAAGTACTGGTGCGGCTTGGCGATTCGCTTGACGAGCCCGTCCGCACCGGCGTCGAAGGCGGTGAAGTTCCGCAGCAGTTGCAGGAACCGTTCGGAGTTGAACAGGCCCTCGATCAGGTACTCAAGCTCGGTGCCGAGGTGGACGTCGTCGACGGGCTTGCCGAAGGTCACCGGACGGCCGTCGTCATCGACGTTCCACGGCGCATAGTGCTCCAGCGGAGTGAACGGGGTGCCGTAGCGGGCGGTGATCCCATCGCTGATGACGTTGAGGACGGCGAATCGGAACGCCATCGGGAACTCACGTAGGTAGGTGGCGAACTGGGCGTGCGCGCTGGCCAAGTCGGCGTTCTTGGAGCCGGCCTGCTTGAGCTCGAAGAACGCGATGGGCATGCCGTTGAGGTAGAGCACGACATCGAACCGGCGGTCGTGTTCTGCCGACCGGATGGTGACCTGTTTGACCGCGAGCAGCTCATTCTCCTCGGGGCGGTGACTGACCAGCCGGATGGTGGGGTTCTGTTCGATACCGTCGGCGTCGATGTAGCTGATGCCGCGGTAGCCGTCGACCAGGTACTGATGCAGGCGGAAGTTCTCAGTGATGGCGTCCTGCGAGGACGGCTGCAGGATCGCGGCGCGTGCTTGTTCGAGGTACTCCACCGGCACGTCGGGGTTGAGGACGCGCATCCGCGCCAACATGCGGTCGGGCAGCACCAGCTCATCCCACGACGTGCGCCCGTTCTCGGTGCCGGGGGCGATGTCAGAGCCGTTGAGCGCCAACCACTCCTGTTCGGCGAGCACTTCGAGCGCGATGGTCTCCCACTCGTCTTCACCGAAGTCGGTCACCTGTCCCCCTCGTCTGGCGGGTCGCGCCACGGCGTCATCGACACCACATCGACACGATCTTCGACACGATCTTCGACACTGTCTATGTGGCGCCCGCACTCGACCATAACCCCAGCTGAGCCCCGCTCGGAGGTGATGTTGGGCGCGGAGGCGCCCGGCGAAAACGCGGCATAATCAGCAGCGACTCGTCGGTGCCACCTGACATGATGCTGTCTATGAGCAGCAAGGTCGTCGATGTCCAAGACCGGCCCGTCTACGGGTTCGGTCAGGTCGATCGCATCCTTGGGCTCAAGTCGGGGACCTCGCAGCGCTGGATCGACGGCTATCGCCGGGGCGGGAAGGCCTATCCCCCGGTCATTCGCACCGAGCCGACCGGCGTCGAGACGGTCACCTGGGGCGAGTTCATCGAGGCCCGGCTGCTCGCCGAGTACCGCGACGAGGGTGTACCGCTGGTGAAGATGCGGCCCGCCGTCGAGAAGCTCCGCGAAGAGTTGAACAGTCGGTATCCGCTGGCCTCGGCGAAGACCTGGCTCACCGTCGACGGACGCGAACTGGTCCGCACCGTCGAAGAGAAGGTCGGTCTGGACCGTCGCCTGCGCCTCGTGGTCGTCCGCAACGATCAGCAGATGCTCGCCTGGTCGCCCCAAGCGCAGGAATTCGCCGATTCGCTGCATTGGGAGGACGTCGGTCACGGCCGCGCCAAACGGCCCGAGGTGACGAGCCTGAGTCCCGACCCAGCCATCCGCGATGTGGTGGTGGACCCGCTGCGGCGGTTCGGTGAGCCGTCCACCCGCGGTGTGCCGACCGAGGTGATTCGCGAACTCTACGTGGCGGGTGACCCCGTCGAGATGATCGCCGAGCTCTACCAGCTGCCGCAGCACTTGGTCGAGGCCGCGGTGCGGTATGAGCTGAAAACCGCTGCCGCCTATGCCGCCCGGGCGAGCTGACCCGAAGCGGGCGGGACGATGGTCGCAGTTGCGCACCTGGTCCGGTTCTACGTTGACGAGAGCGCAGCTGGTCTCGGGCTGGCGCTGGCCGCCGCGCGCAAGGACACCATCCACGTTGGGCATCCGTTGATCCCCGCGTGCCCGCGCGGCGCCCTCGACACCGAGTGGATCCCCGAAGTGGCCAAGCAGGACCTGGTGGTCATCACCCGCGACAAGAAACTCAGGACCAAACCCGTCGAGGTGCTGGCGCTCTGGGAGCACGGGCTGCGCGTCTTCAACATCGGCGGCAAGAACGATCTGCCGACGTGGGAATGGCTTGTCCGCGTGGTCCGGCACTGGACGCGGATGGAGGAAATCGTCGCCGACCGTCCGGTGGGGCCGTGGATCTACATGCTGAACGAGAACAGAGTGGACGAGTTCGTTCCGCGAGACTTCAGTGTGAACTCCGTTTCGGGGCAATCGGCGTAGTGTGTGCTTTCGCGCGGTAGCACCGACACCGGTCTGACCGGCATCGCGGACACCCGCATAGCCACGCCGCCGATTGTGCAACGCTCCGTTGCACAATCGAGTCCCTTGCAGCGACTTCACACGGCCTCTTCGACAATCGCTTCGGCGTCCTTGACGCGGACCTTGCCCGACATGAGGAGCGGGAGGAGTTCGTCGCGAGCTCGGGCGAGATCGTCAATCTCGCCGAGGATCGCACCAATATTTGCCTCTACAGCCTCCAGATGTGCCTCCAGTTGACCTTCGAGCCCCGCACGGACCGTCGGAATGACAACCGACTCAAGGTTCGCCCGGTTAATCGATCCAAACACCGTCCCCTCCGCGTCGAACGGTGCCCAGGAGTCTTCAGCTGCACGGACCTGGTGAAACAGCGTCATCGGACGCCCCGTACGTGATCGAAGGCCGGCAAGACCTCGCCCGAGACAAACGTGCTCCCCCGCCAAATTCGTTCGGCCAACCGGAGCGCGCACGCTTAGCAGAGTGTCCCCTGCCTCAGCCGTCCGAACAGGGGCGTCGGTCCAGACCCGATGAGTCGGTGTTCTCATTCCGAAGTCGCGAACACCTTGATAAAACGGAACCCCGTACCCCGACTCGTTATAGCTTGATCCAGGCGGCGAGGAACCCATTGTCACCTCCGCAACTGAGCGGAGCGTCATTCCTGTGCCATCACAGCACTCGCGGAATAGAGCGCAGGCGAGTTGGTCGGCAACATTAACGCAATGCGCATTCGCCGCGATCTTGTCATCAATCGAACCTAGGACCGCACCAATCAGCCGTTGGTAGCTGATGTCAGGTATCCAGAGAGACATGGACCGCTGATCAGTCAAGCTGACATAGGGGGCCATGTCGGTCTGCCCTTTGAGGACGTCCAACTGACGCTGGAAATCAGCAGACTGCATCACATAGCGCAAGAAGCGCCGATCCAGCTTGTCCGTGTCCAACGATCGCCAGAAAGTTGTCTGTGGAGAACACACATAGTCTGGTGCGTCCAGGGGAGCAACTGCGATACGACCAACAGTCCCTTTGTGCGAGAGAATTACATCCCCTGGTGCGCCCACACCCTTCCGAATCCGTGAACGCGCGACAGCATTGATTCTGCCAGCGCCAACGTAATCCACCACACCGCTGGCCATATCAGCAGCCCTAATGAAGGGAACGCCGGTGTCCACAAACTCATCCGGTCGCGGCCGGTTTTCGCCGTGATTCCCGTCCTCAATACGCAAGACACCGCTGGCAACCAGTTCCGTAACTCGGACCAGTCTCACGACAGCTGCTCCAACTGCTCCCTAACCACTTTCTCCAACCGCGCCGACTCATCAAACGCCGCAAGTAGTTCCGTCTTCAAACGAGCAATCTTCTCATCGATCGGCTCACCGTCATCCTCGACTGCCGCCGCACCGACATAGCGTCCCGGCGTCAACGCATAGTCGGCCGCCTTAATCTCTGCCAGATTCACCGACTTACAAAATCCCGGAAAATCCTCGTAAGCAACCGCTTTCGAAGCGGCAGACGCTGATCCCCGCCAAGCGTGATAAGTATCGCCGATCTTGACGATGTCATCGTTGGACAGTGCCCGCTCGGCCCGGTCCACCATGTAGCCCATCTCGCGGGCGTCGATGAACAGCACCTGGCCCGAACGATCGATCGAGCCCTGCTTGCCAGCGCTCTTGTCCTTGGCGAAGAACCAGACGCACACCGGTATGCCGGTGCTGCGGAACAGCTGAGTGGGCAGCGCGATCATGCAGGACACCAGGTCGGCTTCGACGATCTGGGCGCGAATGTCACCTTCCCCGTTGGAGTTCGACGACATCGACCCGTTGGCCATCACCACACCGGCCTTGCCGCCGGGTGCCAGCTTGTAGAGGATGTGCTGAATCCAGGCGTAGTTGGCATTGTTGGCCGGCGGCACCCCGAAGCGCCAGCGCGGGTCCTCCTCGTTGCGGGCCCAGTCCTTGATGTTGAACGGCGGGTTGGCCAGCACGTAGTCCATCTGCACATCGGGATGCTGGTCGCGGGCGAAGGTGTCACCCCAGCGCGCACCGAGGCCCTTGTTGTCGATGCCGTGGATTGCCAGGTTCATCTTGGCCATCCGCCAGGTCTCCTCGATGCTCTCCTGGCCATAGATGGCAATGTCTTTCGGGTCGCCGTCGTGTTCGTAGATGAACTTCTCGGTCTGTACGAACATGCCGCCGGATCCGCAACACGGGTCGTAGACCCGGCCCCGGGACGGTTCCAGCACCTCGACGATCACCTTCACCACGCTGGGTGGAGTGAAGAACTCCCCGCCCCGCTTGCCTTCCGCGCGGGCGAAGTTGCCCAGGAAGTATTCGTAGACCTCACCCATCAGATCACGGGCCCGACCCTCGCCCTGCCTGCTGAACCGGGCGCTGTTGAACAGGTCGAGCAGCTCACCCAATCGGCGCTGGTCGATGTTGTCCCTGTTGTATAGCCGCGGCAGCGTGCCCTGCAGCGTCGGGTTGGCCTTCATCACCGCGTCCATCGCGTCGTCGATCAGCTGGCCAACGTTCTTCGCCGGTTGTCCGCCGCTGGCCGGCTGGCCTTTGGCGTTCTCCGCCAGGAACTTCCACCGGGCGGTTGGGGGCACGACAAAGACCCCGTAGCCCTGGTACTCCTCGGGGTCCTCGATGAGCTCCTCGATCTGCTCGGCGTCCATCCCGTCGCCGACCAGCTCGGCGCGGATGGCCTCGCGCCGCTCGTCGTAGGCGTCGGAGACGTACTTGAGGAACACCAGACCCAGGATCACGTCCTTGTACTGGCTGGCCGACAGTGACCCGCGCAGCTTGTCGGCCGCTTTCCACAGCGTGTCCTTGAGCTCTTTGGGAGTCGATGGCGCCTGGGGTTCGGCTTTCTTCCTCGGTGGCATCAATGCCCTCTCTTGAGTTCCGCCGCGGCGACGCCGGGCGTGGTCGGTTGTGCGTTGAGCGTCAGGGCGCCGGCCGCCACCCCGTCGATCAACGCTTTCTTCAAGGCGGTGGCCGCGTCGAGCCGCCGGGTTGCTTCGGCTTCGTAGCGTTCGACGTCGGCGAGCGCGGCCTCCAGCCGGTCGGCCTCATCGCGTGAGATCGCCGGCGTGCTCCAGGTCTGCCACTCCGACCCTGGCGTCACGGCGTGGTTGATGACCGCCGCGAGCAGTCGCGGCCCTATTTCAGCCGCCGGGCCAAGCCGCAAGATTCTGGCGGGTGAGATCACCATCGCTCCCCCACGGGCGTCGACCCAGGCGCGGGGAATTGGCTTCTCCACAAAGATGACATCGCCCGGTTCGGTGCGCACCGATCGCGGATAGCGCTGTTCCGCGTCCAGTGGGTCCATCCGGATTTCCCCACACAGCTCCGTAGGCAACACCACCACACTGCCATCAGCAGCGGCGTGGGTGATGTCAATCCGGTTGCCGCGCTTGACTGCCAGCTTTTTCTCGTCGCACAGCTCGCCGAACGAGCGGTGTCGTAGCCGCACTCGTCCTGGCGAGGCCTCCACCAGAATATCGAGTGGGGCGAGCGGAGCCATCGTCGTCAGCGTCGCCGCATGGACGCGGTCGAGGTGCGATGCCTGATCCGCGGAACGCAACACCGTCGCCCGAGCCCCACGAGGGACGAGCGGCCCACCCGTGAGCACTCCGGACCGCTCGACCCGGCGGGCATATCGGAAGGCGCGATCGTCGGTCTGGGCCAGTGCGGCTGCGACGTCGGCTGCGAGGTCCCCGAGGTCCACCTCCGATACACCTGCCAGGTCGGCGACGCACGGGCGCAGTTCGTCCGCGCCGCCACGACACACCCAGACAGCCTGGTTCTGCCGGTGCGCCTCCCTCCAGAACCCGCGCGGAAGACGCAGGGCGGCAACGACATTGCCGACGCGAAGCGCATTTGCCCGGCGGACCTGCAGATCACCGACCAGCGTGTCAGCCAGGGCCGAGGCTGGCCCCACCAGCACCGCGACTTGACCCGGGTCCAGGCCGAGAACGAGATCGTCGGCCTGGTCCAGCGCCTGCGAGGCGCCCAGGCCGATGACCGAGTGGAATGTGAGGCTGCGATCACGGGCACTTCCGATGCCGATTCCTGCGATGGCCGCGCGGCGCAGGACTGCCCGATCCTGCGATGACACAGCGAGCCCGGCCTGTGCTGCTACGTCCAAAGCCACGGCGCTGCCGTCGGCGTGCAGAGTGAGTCCATCGGCGGCGAGGAAGACCGCGCACTCGGTAGTGACCCGGGTAAGCAGCCTTATCGCGTTAGGGGTGAGGTCTCGCGCGGCCATCTCGCGTTTGAGCCTGCTGCGGTGCAGGCGCGCCAAGGCATCCGAGGGGCCGTACGAAGCCTCCACCAGATCGTCGACGTAGGCCAATGTTCGATCGGTGGGTTGCAGGGTGCTGACTTCGCTCAGCAGGAGGGCGTCGTCGGGGTCGAATTCACGGGCAAGGCGGACCCTGTCGGCCACGGTCGTGCCACAGAGTGCGGCACCGGTGAGGACATGCCACGCCAACATGGTCTCAATGTCGTCGATGGCGACGCCGTCGGGCACAGCGATGGCAGGCGCGTCGTATTCCAACTCCAGATTGTTGCCGCGGCGGGTGCGACGAAGGTAGTCGATCACGTCAATGGGTGCGAACCGCTCGACGCCGTTGATCTTCTCCACCGGCCGCGGGAATGGGATGGACACGCCGGCGACCGACTGCCGCTTTCGCCACATGCTGACGACCGGCCGCTGTACGTTGGCGAGGTCGGCCACGTCCTGCAACGTCATCGTGTTCATGCCGACCTCCTTTCAGACTCGACCCTCAGGGTAGGCGCGCCCTGCCTCGGTCGCAATCACGATTACTGATAAGCCTCCTTATCAGCGTTAGGGATTGCCACCTCCATTGATCCACTGGAGTCTTTCCCACATGCGCCGCTGCCTGCGGCTGACTGCGAAGGAGGAGAACCCATGGCCCACACCACCCGCGTCCACCTCGGCGCCGACAACGCCGCGATCGTCATCGAGAACCTGACCATCCGTGACAAAGACGCAGCCCGCGAAGCACAGCGCTGGACCACCGGCGAACGCGGCAACATCGTCGACGACGCAGAGATCCTCGAGGGCGCCGACTTCTCCGAGTTCGTCACCGAGGCGGTCAAGATCGGCGCGCACGCGTTGTCGGCGACTGGCCAGTCGATGGATGCGCGGGC
This sequence comes from Mycobacterium sp. DL592, assembly GCF_011694515.1. Classification (NCBI taxonomy): domain Bacteria; kingdom Bacillati; phylum Actinomycetota; class Actinomycetes; order Mycobacteriales; family Mycobacteriaceae; genus Mycobacterium; species Mycobacterium sp. DL592. The sequence goes on from NZ_CP050192.1 coordinate 3,023,131, forward strand.
GCTGGAACGCATGCTCAAGGAAGTCGGCGAGAAGGCGGCGGATTCCACCGCGAAAGCCGCTGAGGTCACCGAGCGCACGGTGAAGGACGCGACGGCCACGGTGGCGAAGGCGGCGGCCGACGCCAAGAAGGCGATCGTCGAGGCCGACGAGGTCAACCGCAAGGAGTTCACCAAGTCGGTGGCCGCCGCCAAGACCGAGCTGAACACCGAGGTACGCAAGATCTTCGGCGGCGAGAGCCCCGAACTCCTTGAGCGCCTGCAGCCCCTGCTGGACAAGTTCAGCGCCGACCTCGACGCCAAGAGCACCGCCAGCATCGGCGAGGTGCTCACCAAGGCCGCGAAGCAGTTTGACCCGAGCGATCCGACCTCACCGATGGCCAAACACACGGCAGGCCTAGAGGCCCGCCAGGTTCAGCTGACCGAGTTGATCGGGAGGAACCACGAGACCATCGCCCAGAAAGTCGATGAAATCGGCGTGGCGCTCAAGATCCAAGCGGCACACGACAACGTCAGCAAGGTAACGCCGATCAAGGGCGATACCTACGAGAACCAGGTCAACGTCGTGTTGTCCGAGGTGGCCGCCGGGCTTGGCGACGAATACGCGGACACCCGCACCGTCGTCGGGCACCTGCCCCGCTCCAAGAAGGGCGACGGCTTGCTCACCATCGACGGCGGCCTCGCACGCGTGGTGATGGAAATGACGGACTCGGCTCGTGCGGGGTGGACCGAGTACCTGGACGAGGCCGAGCGCAACCGCCAGGCAGCGTCATCGCTCGGCCTCGTCCGAACCCCCGAGCAGAACGGCGGTCACGCAATTCGCGTACTCGGATCGAGGCGGATTGTGCTCGCATTCGATCCGACGTCCGACGATCCCGACCTCGTACGCACCGTGGTGTTGTTGTTGCGCGCCGCGGCGCTGGCGGCCTCCACCCGTCGCGGGGCGGAGCAACTGTCTACTGCTGAGGAGAAAATCACCGCGGCCGCGGCCCAGCTCGACCGTATCGACGACATCAAGAAGGCCGCCAGTTCCATCCACAAGAACGCCGACAAGATCGAGACCGGCTGCACTGCAGTCACTTCCGGCATCCAACGGCTTCTCACCGAGGCTCTCGCGGCACTTGCCGACGTGCAATCCGCGTCGGAGATCACCGACAGGACCGACGACGCCGTCGCCTGAACCCTGTTGGCCGTCAACCACCACGACAAGGATCATTATGAATCGCATCGCTCTGAACGCTGTCGTCATCACCCCGGTTCTCATCGCGGTTGCAACCGGATGCGTGGCCCCCGAAAAGGCGAGGTCCGGAACCAGCCCGGCTAGCGGTTGGTCTCAGCTAACCACGCCGACCACCACTGCCGCCGAGCCGCCAACCCCTGCCGACTTCGTCGTCGGGGTGATCATCACCGAACAGAAGTGCTTCGGATCGGCCGGCTGCAACTACCGGTACGCCATCAATCCGCAATACATCAGCGCGAAGCCGTTGCCGGCCAAGACAACCGTCATCTTCACTGTTACCGGAGGGGACCAAGACCAGGTCGGCAATTTCACCATCGACGCCGACGGGACGGCGACGTTCGACCGCGAGACATCGATCTCGGGTCAGGAGGACGCCAGCCTGAAGGCCACCGTCACGCAAGTCATATCGGGCAGGTGAGACACCATGTCACACAACACCTCAGCGCCAGCGGTCCTATGCCCCACGCCCTACAAGGTCGACTTCCCAAAGGAGCGGCATGCTCGAGCTGCTGTGCGTGCGATGCGTAGGCGCGGAAGGCGCGGGCGGGGCAAATACATCCCGCAGCAGCCTTACTTGTGCCCGTGCGGGATGTTCCACCTGACACACGCCCGCCGCCGTGCTCGCCGGCCTTGAGAACGCAGTGGCAATTGTCGAAATCCGCTTACGGCCTACACCGCCGCGCCGTCGGGCCGAGGCCGGTTGATCGTCAGCGGCCGAACCCGGCATTGCGCAGTGCGTCGGCCATCGACCCTCTTGCGGGGGTTGCCTGGCGACGCTCAGAGACGTTGCCCCGTTTCGGGTTCGACGGCTTTTCCGGGGCCGGCTTGGCGCCACCGCGATGCTCAGGGCGCTTTCCTTGCCCGCGTTGCGCCTCATCCTTGAGACGCAGCGTCAGGGCGATACGTTGCCGATCCACGTCGACATCGAGAACCTTGACCTTAACCACCTGCCCGGACTTCACGACTTCGTGCGGATCGGAAACGAATCGATCCGACATCGCCGACACATGTACCAGGCCGTCCTGGTGCACACCGACGTCAACGAAAGCTCCGAACGCCGCCACGTTGGTGACGACACCCTCCAGCACCATGCCTGGCTTGAGGTCGCCGACTTTCTCCACGCCGGCGGCGAATGTGGCCGTCGTGAATGCCGGCCGCGGATCGCGACCCGGCTTCTCCAACTCAGCGAGGATGTCGGTGACGGTCGGAATACCGAACCGGTCGTCGGCAAACTCGGCCGGTTTCAAGGTTCGCAGTGACCGCTCGTTGCCGATCAACTCAGCCAACGTCAAGCCCGATCGATCGAGGATGCGCCGGACCACCGGATAGGCCTCAGGGTGCACACCCGAAGCATCGAGCGGGTCGTCGCCACCACGGATTCGCAGGAATCCGGCACATTGCTCAAAAGCCTTAGGGCCCAAGCGCGGAACTCTCAACAACGCCTTGCGATTCGGGAACGGTCCAGTCTCGTCACGGTGGGCGACGATCGCCTCTGCCAACGACTCCGAGACACCCGAGACGCGGGCCAGCAGCGGCACCGACGCCGTGTTCAGATCGACGCCCACGGCGTTCACCGCATCCTCGACAACCGCGTCCAGGCTGCGCGCCAACGTCCCTGGCGTGACGTCATGCTGGTATTGCCCGACTCCGATCGACTTCGGTTCGATCTTCACCAGCTCGGCCAGCGGATCCTGCAGCCGCCGGGCGATGGATACCGCCCCGCGCAATGTCACATCGAGCTCTGGCAGCTCGTGCGCGGCATAGGCTGATGCGGAGTACACCGAAGCGCCCGCCTCGCTCACCACCGCCTTGGCCGGCGCCGCGCCGCCGGCACTGCGAATCTCGGCGATGAGTTCGGTTGCCAAAGCATCTGTTTCGCGTGACGCAGTGCCATTGCCGATCGCGATCAACTGCACACCGTGCCGAGCCACCAGCGCGGCGAGCGTCGCCTTGGCCTGATCCCACTGCCGCTGCGGCTGGTGCGGGAAGATGGCACAGGTGTCGACGACCTTTCCGGTACCGTCCACCACCGCCACCTTGACCCCGGTCCGGAAGCCAGGGTCCAGACCCAGCGTGGTGCGGTCACCCGCGGGAGCCGCCAACAGCAAATCCTTGAGGTTGCGGGCGAACACCGTCACCGCATCGGCCTCGGCACGTTGCCGTAGCCGCATCCGGGCGTCGATCGAGGCCGACACGATCAGCCGGGTCCGCCACGCCCATTCGACAGCGCCCTTCAACCACGGCGTCGCAGGCGCGTTCGCGGCCATGTCGATCCCGAGGGCCTGGGCGATCATCGCCTGGTAAGGCTCATCATCGCCGCCATCGAGAGTCAGGGAAAGAATTTGTTCCTTCTCGCCTCTCATCACCGCAAGCACCCGATGCGACGGCATGGTTTCCAGCGATTCGGAGAAGTCGAAATAGTCGCGAAACTTCTGCCCCGCTGGAGTTTTCGCCGTTTCCTCGGACCACGGTTTGGTACGTACGGAGCCATCTTCCCAGAACTTCTCGCGAGTCGCGCCCACCAGTTCGGCATTCTCGGCTGCGCGCTCGATCACGATATTTCTGGCGCCCTCGAGCGCTGCGGCGGCATCAGCGACGTCGTCGTTGAGGAACTCGGCGGCGATAGTCTCCGGCCGCAGTGACGGATCAGCCAGCAGGCGATCCGCCAATGGTTCCAGACCAGCCTCACGCGCAATCTGGGCTTTGGTCCGCCGCTTTGGCTTATAGGGCAGGTAGATGTCTTCCACCCGCGCCTTGGTCTCAGCCGCGGACAGTGCGGCACGCAGTTCGTCGGTGAGCTTGCCCTGCTCCTTGATCGAGGCCAGCACCGCCGTGCGGCGCTGGTCAAGCTCACGCAGGTACGCCAGACGCTCCTCGAGGGTGCGGAGCTGACCGTCATCGAGGCTGCCGGTGACTTCCTTGCGGTAGCGGGCGATGAACGGAACCGTCGAGCCCTCGTCGAGAAGGCGCACCGCAGCCGCCACCCGGGCTTCCTCGACCTCCAATTCGGCAGCGAGGCGGGAGTTCACGGACTTCACGACGAGACTTTCTGACACGCGGTGAACCCTATCGAATGGTGCTGACAAGAGGTCGCGGACATTGGGTATGGATTGGGCCGTCCAGATGGACAGGCATCTCCCGGCGACCAGCATGGATCGCCTCCGAGGAAGCCGGAGCCGCTCCGAGCCAACCGGCTCGCGACCTACACGACCGCGCGCAGCGGGGCGGCCAGCTCACCACGCTCACCCACGTTCACCGCGCCGAGTCCCAGCCAGCCGGCCATCGCCTGCAGCTCGGCACCCAGCGCAGGTGCCACCCGCGACGCGTCGGCCCCGGGTTCGGCGAACGCCCCGATCACGTTGAGCACACCCGCATTCCGGTCGGCCTTGAGATCCACCCGGCCCACCAGATGGCCGTCGAGCAGGAACGGCCACACGTAATACCCGAACTTGCGTTTGGGCGCCGGGGTGTAGATCTCGATGCGGTACTCGAAGCCGAAGAGCCGCTCGACGCGCGGCCGGAAGAAGATCAGCGGGTCGAACGGGCACAGCAGTGCGGTCCCGCGCTCGGTGCGTGGCACGGACGCACCGTCGACCAGGTATGCCGGCGCCGACCAGTCGGCGACTTCGACCTGCTCGAGAAGGCCCTCGGCCACCAAAGCAGCGACCGCGGGCTTGCTCTGCTTCGGGTTTAGCCGGAAGTAGTCCCGCAGATCGGTTTCGGTGGCCACGCCGAGTGCGCCCGCGGCCCGCAGCACCAACTCCCGCACCGCTTCGTCATCGTCGATCTCGCGGGAAAGTACGTGCGCCGGTAACACCCGCTCGGCGAGGTCGTAGTGGCGGGCGAACCCGACCCGGGTGCCCGTGGTCAGCGCCCCCGAGGCGAACAGCGCCTCGGCGACCCACTTGGTGTCGCTGCGGTCCCACCACGGGCCCTTGCGGCCCCGCTGCTCACTGTTGAGATGCGCCTCGATCTGCCCGGCGGTGCTGGGTCCGAGTTCGGCGACGGCGGCGATGATGTCGTCGGCCAGCCGCGGGTTCTTCTTGACGATCTCGACACCCCACCGGCCGTGGGTGTACTCGCGCATCCGCCACCGCATGAGCGGCCAGTCCTCGACGGCCATCAGCGCGGCCTCGTGCGCCCAGTACTCGACCAGCAACCGCGGCGAGCGTGCGCTGTGACTCCAGGCGGCCTTGTCAAGCACATCGCGGTCATAGGGGCCGAGCCGGCTGAACACCGGCGCGTAATGGGCCCGGACCGCCACCGACACCGAGTCGAGTTGCAGCACCTGGATACGCGAGATCAGCCGGCGCAGATGGGCGCGGGTGACGGGCCCTTTGGGCTTCGGTTCGGCCAACCCCTGGGCGGCGACGGCTATCCGGCGGGCCTGGTCGGCAGTGAGGCGGGTCATGCCCGCAGGAAGTGATGGAACCGGTAGCGCAGCCCCGAACTGCTGTCCTGCCAGTCCCCCGCCGTGCCGACCCACGATTCGTCGAGCATCGGGGCCAAGGCATCGTCGTCTTCCAGCCGCAGGTCGATCTCGACCTCGGTGACCTCGCAGCGGGTCGCCAGCGGCAGCGCCAGGTGATAGATCTCCGAGCCGCCGATCACCCAGGTGTCCTCATCGATCAGGGCATCCTCGAGGTCGCCGACCACGGTCGCTCCGTGCGCCATGTAGTCAGTTTGCCGGGTGAGTACGACATTTCTGCGTCCCGGCAGCGGGCGAACCTTGGCCGGCAGCGATTCCCAGGTGCGACGGCCCATCACCACGGTGTGGCCCATAGTGACGTCCTTGAACCGGGCCAGGTCCTCGGGCAGGTGCCACGGGATGCCGCCGTCGCGGCCGATCACCCCGGAGGTCGACTGTGCCCAGATCAGTCCAAGTCCACTCAGGCTCATGATTCGGCCCTGCAAGCAGGCCTCATACCGCGACCGGCGCCTTGATCGCCGGGTGCGGATCGTAGTTGCGGATCTCGACGTCATCGTAGGTGTAGTCGAAGATCGAATCACGCTGGGCCAGAACGAGTTCCGGATACGGGCGCGGATCGCGGCTGAGTTGTTCGGTGACCTGCTCGACGTGGTTGTCGTAGATGTGGCAGTCCCCGCCGGTCCAGATGAACTCCCCGACCGCCAGGCCCGCCTGGGCGGCCATCATGTGGGTGAGCAGCGCGTAGCTGGCGATGTTGAACGGCACACCGAGGAACAGGTCGGCGCTGCGCTGGTAGAGCTGGCAGCTCAGCTTGCCGTCGGCGACGTAGAACTGGAACAGCGCGTGACACGGCGCCAGCGCCATCTGCGGGATCTCGCCGACGTTCCACGCCGAGACGATGTTGCGCCGGGAGTCCGGATCGGTGCGCAGCAGGTCCAGCGCGTTGCTGATCTGGTCGACGTGCTCACCGGACGGAGTCGGCCACGACCGCCACTGCACACCGTAGACGGGTCCGAGATCGCCTGTCTCAGAAGCCCATTCGTCCCAGATGGTCACACCGTGCTGGTGGAGCCACGCGACGTTGGAGTCGCCGCGCAAGAACCACAGCAGCTCGTAAACCACCGACTTCAGGTGCACCTTCTTGGTGGTGATCAGCGGGAAGCCGGCCGATAGGTCATAGCGCAGCTGGTGGCCGAACAGGCTGCGGGTGCCGGTGCCGGTGCGGTCGGCTTTGGGTGTCCCCTGCTCGAGAACGAGTCGAAGCAGGTCCTCGTACGGCGTGGCGATCGGCACGCCGATCAGCTTACGTCCGCGGCGCAGGAGTAGAAACGATGCCATGCCGACCATCTCTGACACCGTCACCACCGCCGACGGCACCTGCCCCGTCACCGTGGCCATCCCCGAGGGAACGGGCCCGTGGCCCGCAGTGATCATGTACCCCGACGCCGGCGGTGTCCGGTCAGCCTTTCGCGACATGGCGGCCCGGCTGGCCGGCCTGGGCTATGTGGTGCTGCTGCCCGACGTGTACTACCGCCACGGCCAGTGGGCTCCGTTCGACATGAAGGACGTCTTCAACGACAAAGCCGAACGGCAGCGGCTGTTCACGATGCTGGGCAGCGTCACCCCGGCCGCGATGGAGTCCGACGCCCGCGCCTTCTTCAACTACCTGGCCGCACGTCCCGAAGTCAGCGGCGAGACCTTCGGCACGACCGGCTATTGCATGGGCGGGCGGACGTCGCTGATCGTGGCCGGCCGGGTCCCCGAGCGCGTGGCGGCAGCGATGTCGTTCCACGGCGGCGGACTGGCGTCCGACGACGACGGCAGCCCGCACCTGCTGGCTGACAAGATCCGCGCCGCGGTGTATGTGGGCGGGGCGGCCGACGACGCGTCGTTCACCGAAGCCAACGCCGAGACCCTCGACAAGGCACTGACCGAGGCCGGCGTCGAGCACACCATCGTGTGGTACCCGGCGCTACATGGATTCGCGGTGACCGACAACGCGCCCTACGACGAGGCGTCCGCCGAGAAGCACTGGGCTGCTATGGCGGACTTCTTCGGGGCGCACCTAGCTCGGTGAGCTCTTCTTACGCAGGCTGCGCAATGCGCCGAGCAGACCGCGGGTGGCGTAGAAGAAGACCAGCACCGACAGCAGGATCAGAAAGACGAACGTCGGCAGCCAGTTGGTCCGGCTGTGCGGGACGTTCCACCACACGATGGTGAACAGCACAGCGCAGACGAACACCACGATGTCGCGCCAGTTGCCCTTGTAGCTGGCGGCGACATCCAGTAGCTCGCGGCTCTTCTCGGTGCTGACGATGACGTCCTGGATACGACGGTCGATGCTGGCCTTGAGCGCGGCCCGCAGTTCGACGTCCTCGGGGGGCAGCTTGTCCAGCAGGTCCATATCGGCCTTGATCATGCCGCGGACGTCCGGGCCCTTCATGGTGCCCGCGGCGATTCCCAGTAGTGCGCCGCCGGCGATCGGGGCAGCCCCCAGTGCGAGGTCAGCGATTCCCATGTTGGCCCTTCCGCCCGTTCGTTCCCCCAGAGGGTAGTGCGCGGGTGTCCTTCGCCTCGCCGTATCAGGAAGCGGCCACCTATCAGCTAATCCAAGGAGTGGCACGATGTGCACCGTTCGGATGACATACCGATACGTTGTTCGTACTATTTTCGCAGCTAGATGTAGAATTTGCGTGCTTGCGATGGAAACCTCCGATGCGACAGCGAGCACTAGGAGGAATTCATGGCAAATATCCGGAATGGTCTGCGGGTCCGTACGATCGTCGCGGGCATGATCGGCGGCGCGGCGGTTGCCGCGGCGATACTCGGAGCCGGGTCGGCACATGCCGACGGGTTGACCACCGACGCGGGGGCGGTGGACATCGACGGCACCCAAGGCTCGTGGGTACCTGCCGTCACCGGGTGGCAACGCCCGACCCAAAGCATCCAGTTCGTGAGTCGCACGTTCGAGAACGGCGGCTGCGAGATCGAGCTCGGCCGTCAGCACTGCCATACCTCGGCGTTGTGGTCAAACGCCAGCAACGACCCTGACAGCGCCCTCGGTGCAGGCGGTATGCAAGCTGCGGCCGTGCGCGGACCTCAATTGGCGGCGACGCCTGGTTCGAAGGCGTCGGTGCCGCGCGGCTACTGACGCGCTCCCGTATGAACGCCCCGGGGGGCTGTCGGGGGTTTCCGGGTCACCACGACCGGAAACCCCCGACACCATTTCGCCGACAGCACGAGTGGACCTGAGTCACAAGTCGTCGACGACGATGATCCCGTCCTGTATGGCTCGGGCCACCAACGCCGACTTGGTCGACGCCGGCCTGCCGACAGCGGCATACTTGGCCCGAATTCTTTGCAGATGCGTCCGAACCGTCGTGGGTGCGATGTGCAGCTTCTCAGCCACTATCTCTTTACTCTCGGTCTGAAACCAGGCGACGAGAACTTCCCGTTCTCGCGCCGCCAGTTTCGGCCGTCCCACGTTGACGTCATTGACCATCGCACCGGCCATCTGGGGACCGACGTAGGGCTCGTCCGTCCACGCCGCCCGCAGCGCGTCGATGAGATGACGCTTACCTTCGGATTTGACGAGATAGGTCACTGCACCAAGCTCGAGGCAACGCAGGATGATCTCGTCGGCCAGCAGATGGGAATACACGACGACGCGGTAGCCGGCGTCGACTGTGCGTTGCAAGCCTTCGAAATCTGCTCGCCTGCTGTGCAATTCAAGGTCGTAAACCACGACGGTATGGTCTGTGCCAGCAGGATGCCCGGTCAGGAACGCATCTGCGGAGAAAAAGCTCCCGACGAAATTGATCGGTGGATCGGCTTGCGCGCACCACACTTTGACGGCCTCGTGGATCGCCTCGTGATCGTCGATCACGGCCACAGACACCGTCGATGCGTCATCGACAGCGCTCATGATCGCGGCGTGGTGATCGGAACGCGGCAGGTGACCCATCGACTCCCTGACGAGTCCAACACCTCGACGTCGTCGCGGAAGCGCTGCCGGTCGCGGTCTGGGCATGTCCCGTCGGCGACGACGCTGCCGGTCAGGGTTGCACCGGCTGCCGTGACGACGACGCGGGCGTAGCTTCGGGCGTCGGCAAGCGCGGCGCCGATTGCGTCGACAAGCCGTCCGGCATCTGCCTCGCTGAGGTCGCCTGCTCTCGGGTCGATGCGGGTAGTCACATCCACCCCGCGTTCAGCTGCAGCGTTGATCACCGCGCGCAGCGGCTCGAGCCGCGACTGGGTCCCTCCGCGTGCCTCGTCGAACATCTGACGCAACCGCAGATTCTCCATCCCAGCTCGCCTCCTCAGCTCGTCGGTGATCGGCCCTTCCCGGGCCAACTCCTCGAGAACCGGCAGCAGTCTCTGGGTCGTGGCTGCGTAGCGCGCCTCGTAATCGACACGCAAGGCTTCGGCCACTGCGTGTTCGACCACAAGGCGGTCGCGAGAGACGTTCTCTCCGTGAGCTTTTCGGGCAACTCTTTGGGCCACCGCGTTAAACACCGCCAGCCCGATCTGGGGGACCAGGAAGCTTGCCGCGCCCGTCACGATCGCGGCGAGCAGCAGGGTTGACGGAACGCGGATGAAATCCACCGCAGCGGGCACCAACCACCACAGCAGTACGACGCTGACGGAACGCGGCAACGGCACATTGATCAGCAGGGGAACCATCGCGAATCCGACAGCGGCGACGGTCCACTGGGCTTCGGTGCGAAGCATGGCGTCGGACAGCAAGAGCGGCTGGCACAGTGCGACGAGCGCCAGGATCACAACGGCGCCTCGTGCGGGACCCCAGTGCCCCGCGATCAGCCCCGGCAGTGCCGCCGCCGCACACACCGCGGTGACCACCGCCAAGACCGCCTGGGTCGCGGGATGCACGCCGGACGCGATCCCCCAGGGAGCCATGGTCAAGACACTCGACAGCCCATAGGCGGTCAGGATGAGTCCGCAGATGACGCGGATGCGCCTGATGAGCCGCTCGGACTCGTCGATCGTCTCGCCGAAGAGAGCCGCCTGGGTTTCGGGGTGCCAACTGAGTTGTACTGTTGTACCGCGCCCCGGTACCGAGTCGATCGAGCCCAGTCCACCCGCACGGTTCATGCGGCCGACAATCGATTCTGCGACACCATAACCCGGCGTCCATTTAGCAGGATCGGCGCCTGCGCCGTCGTCGCGCACCGTAACAGCCGTGCTCGTCACTTCGATGACTGCCTGACGTGCCCGGGCATGCCGGTCGACGTTGTTCAGGGCTTCTCGTACTGCTGCCTCCACCGCACACGCGAGGCGTCCATCGAGCCACAATTCGGGCAATCCGACGAGCAGGGTCGGCGTCGCCGCGTGTCGTACCGCGTCGCGCAGCATGTCGACGATCTCGACCCGTGGCACTGCCCGATCGAGCGGGCGCTGCAGTATCTCTAGATCACGCGCGGCCTGCGCCGCGAGCTTGTCCCTCGGCGGACTGTCTACCTCGCTGGCCAGAAGCAACGTGGCCGCCGCCGTATCGTGGAGAACAGCGAGCTGCTCGCGCTCGAAGGCGAGACGCCATGTCGCGACGCTACTGGCAATCTCGGCGTCCACCCGATCTTGGTGTGCCGCGTCGATCGCAGCCGCCATCCGTCCGATTGCCCACCGGATCAGCAGTGCCAGAGCGACACTGGCTATCAAGTCATAGATCTCAGGGCAGCTGAGCAGTCGCCTCCAGTCGCCGGGATCGGCGCCCCGACAGGTGTAGAGACCGATGAGGGCGACAGAGAGCGGGATCGACAGCCGCGCCGGCATCTCAATCGCGACCGTAGCGACCACGATGGTGACGACCGCAAAAGTCGGGCTGGTCGATGCACCGATGCTGGCTGCGTTTGCTACAACTGGACTCACGTGTGCAACTAGGGCGGCCCACGTGTAGTCGGCAATCAAGTAGACGCCGCGAGGAGACCGGGTCGCCAGCCGCACGAGGGCCCAGCACCCCAGTCCGATCATCACGTAACGGTCAGCGCCCGAATCCACGGGGGATGCCATCTGTGATGCCACCGCAGCCAGGGCGTAGACCAAGTTTCTGGCTGCAAGACACAGGCTTGACGTCTGCAGCAGAAGGCGGCGATGCGGTGAGACGACTCGTTCAGCTGAGCTCATGTCCTGAATCGGCAGGCAGCTCTGCGCCGTGCCACTCCCCTCCCCTTAACCGAACTAATTAGACCATATGTCGGTATTGCTGGGAATATAGACCGATTCCGAATTGTCGACAACGTATGTTTGCCAGAATTGGACCTTTGTCATCCGTTCGGAGGACAGGGCGAGCTGCAGAATGCGCGTCAATCCAGCCGGGCTCCACAGTGCGGAGTTACATCACGCCGCGCGAAAGCCGGGTGGCAACGGACTCAGCGTCGGCTTGACGGCCGGGATGGCCGCAACGGGACCGGGCCGGGGCATCCGGAGGAGGCTCGGCGGCCGGGCCGGAACGATCGCCCGGCGTACGCACCCGCGCAGCAGAGTCGCTGTGGCATCCCACACGGTAATCGCGATGGCCCCTCGCGCCAACTGGCGACGAACGAGAATTTGCTGCCGTTAACCATGGCCTCGTCTCGCCGGGAAACCGGTTAACGCCTCACAGCTCGTCGATGCTGATGATGCCGTCCTGGACGGCACGGGCGACCAGAGCCGCCTTGGTGGGCGCGGGCCGCCCAACGGCGGCGTACTTCGCACGCACCCGCTGCAGGTAAGTCTTCACCGAGCCTGGCGAGATGAACAGTTGTTGTCCCACAAGGTCTTTACTCTCCGTGCGAAACCAGGCCAAGAGCACCTGCTGTTCTCGATCGGTCAATGCCGGCCTGCCGACACGGCGATCGTTGCTGATGGCACTGGCCATCCTCGGGCCGACGTACGGGGTGTCCGACGCGGCAGCCCGGATCGCCTCCACTAGATGGTGTTTGCCCTCTGGCTTTGCGATATAGGTGCTGGCGCCCAGCTCAAGGGTTCGCAGTATCGCCTCGTCGTGCTCGATGTGGGAGAAGACGATCACACGGTGACCGGCGGTCGCGATCTCTTCCACAGCCGCGAAGTCAGGCCGACGGCTCTTCAGCTCGAGATCCAACAAGACGACATCGGGGTTCACCGAGCGACCTTGCTGGGCGGCAGTGAAGTCCTTCGTCGTGGTGTAGGCGGCCACCAGGTGAAGCGGCGGCGTTGCTTCGTTGCACCAGGTGCGTATCCCGGCATGGATCGCGTCATGATCGTCGATCACCACAACGTGAATCGGGTCAACCGGCGAGGACATGGCGTGTGGCCCCTTCTGATGTAACAACGTGGCGCGCCAGCACCCACACCGAATCGTCACCTTCGACGACCTCGAGGGTGACCGCAGGATGATCGCTGAGTTCGGGCACTGAGGTTAAGCCGTGACAGACGACGCTGACCGACACATCCTGCGGCGAGCAGGTCACGACGATCCGCACCGAGTCGTTCGTATCGGCCATGACATCGGCAACCGGCCGCAGCACCGCGTCGACGTTGACGGGCGCGAGATCGGGCAGTTCGCCCGCCAGGTCGACGGTGACTGCGACATGTCGGCTTTCGGCGGCGTCGACAAGTGGGCGCATCGCCTGCATGAACGGGTGCTCGAATGTGGCGGCCTGGTCGAAGAGGGTACGCATCCGGCGAGACTGTGCGCGGGCACGGGCCTGGAGCTGATCATCCACCGGCGCACCATCGCTGAGGGCTTGTAACAACGGAACCACGTTGTCAACAAGCTGGGCGTAGCGGCGTTGATATTCGGCCCGTAGCGCACGTTCGACGAGTTCCCGCAACGCTATTCGCTTGTGTGTATGTGTCTCTTCCTGCGCACCTACCGCGGCTGCACGCATCAGACCATTGAAAATCAAGGCGAACATCTGCACTCCCAGAACGCTGGCGGTACCCAGCCCGATGTTGACAAGGGTCTCGGAGGTGGGTTGGCAAAAGAACTCGACGACAGCTCCCACGATCCAGAAGATGATTAGAACCGCTGCACCGCTGAGAGTTCGCAACCCGAGCAATAGCGGGAGAAGACACCACCCGATCGCATTCTGAGTCCAGTGTGCGTATCCGCCGACCATCCTTGGATCGAGCAACAGCGGCTCCACCACCGCCACGGCAAGCAATGCCGCCGCGGCCAACCACACCGGTTGCATCCGGCCGCGCCTGATTGCCGGGATGGCCGTCAGCGTGCTCGCCGCCGCCACCACGACCAGCACAGTGTTGACAGCTTGATGAGGCCCGCTCACGACTGCGTGGGGCGTCGAGACCGCAAGGTTGGCCAACGCATAGGCGGTCAACGCCAACCCGTAGCGCCCACGAAGCCGCTCGATGAATCCGTCCGGATCAGCAGGCAGGCTGGTCGGAGTTGCCGGTTCTGCTGTGCGCCAGCTCAGTTGGACGGACGTTCCGGCTCCTGGGGCGGAGGTTACCGCCGCGGCCCCTCCGACGCGCCGCATACGACCCAAGATGGAGTCGTTCACACCGTGTCCCAGGCGCGGCAACTCCGGATCGAACCCGATGCCGTCGTCCGACAACGTAACAGCGACATCGGTGACCGTAACAACCAATTCGTTTGCCTGAGAGTGACGATCGACATTGTTCATGGTCTCGCGGGCCGCGGAGACAAGGGCTTTGGCGGTTTCGCCGTCGACCCAGAGGCGTTCTCGCCCCTCGAAGCGAGTGGGTGTATTGATGTGTTCGGCGCAGTCCCGCAGAGCAGCCACCAACTCGGTGCGCGTGGGAGGAGGTTCCCACGGGCTCTCTTCCAAGAGATGAAGATCACGCCGAGCCTGCGCGGCGAGTCGCTGGGGCGGCAGGTTGCCGCCTTGTCCCACAATAAGCAGCGTCGACGCCGCGGTGTCGTGCAGCAGTGCCAGCTGTTCACGCTCGTACTCGCGGACGGCCTCGATCACATGCTGACTGGCCTCAGCGTCTGCACGTGCCGCCCTGGTGCTGTCGATGGCTGCTGCCACACGCAGCAGCATGAATCGCAGCAATGCCGCCGTTATCCATTGCAGGGCAAAGTAGTAGATCGCCGCCACCGGCAGGAGATGCCCCCACCCGAGAATCGCCGCACTGCCGGAGGCGTAGGCGGCGGCTATTCCGGCGGTCATCGCCAAACTCAGGGTCATCGGCATCGACACCGCCAGGCTGACCACGGCGGTCCCTGCGATCGCCTGTGGCGCGGTATTGGACTCGTAGAAGTCCGGATCGGTGACCAGGGCGGGCAACCCCAAGCACACCGCCACGACGAAGACGTAGTCGACGGCGAGGAACTCCCAGCGCCGAGATCGAGTGGCGATGCGATAGAAGGACCAGAGCGCCAAGCCTGCCAGCAACACCTTGCCGCGGTCCTGCGCCTGCGATGCAGGGTCTGCCAAAGACACCACTGCGACCACAAGGCTCACGGTGTTTCGCATCAGAAGCCCGACGGTTTCGGCGGGCCGCAACATATGACGACGTGACGCATCAAGATCTTGAGCGGGGGACGCCATCGCATCACTGCCCCCGGTCGCGGCGCGGCTATCTCGTGACAATGCATTGCCGGCCGTGGCCCACAGGTCTATGGCCACTTCGCTCATTAACTCCACTCGTAGGTGTCCTCAGCGGGACGATTTTCACGGGCGCGCTGCCATTTAATTGTGGCGGATATATCTCACCGCGCGCGCCAACTTGTCGCACAATTCTGCACCTACTGCGCAGTCTTGGCGAATGCTTGAGCCTACCAACGGCTCTCAGGACTTAATCCCTTGCTTCTACGTCAATCGAACCCTTGCTACTTCGCTAGTTGTGTGAGAAAGAGAATGGGCGCCAAGGGGCTCGCACGCCAAATTCGCGAGCGTTTGTCATACGTTCGGACGACACAATTTCCGAAGTCATGACAATCAGATATCGGCACAGGTCGCACCGCCGAGTAAGAATGCGCTTAAATGCAAGCTAAAGCAGCACCCCACGCAAGTCGTTCCGTCCATCGTCGAAGGGGGAAGGCAACGCCATGGCGTCACCCGAGGGGCACGCGGATCCTGTTTTGGTTGCCGTAATCGACGATCACGACGTGGTGCATGCGGGCGTCGAGGCATGGTGCAGCCAGGCCGATCCCCCTATCCGCGTTGCGGGCAAATTCTCCAGCCCCGCGGAGTTCCTCGCTGCGTTCGACGACGCAGGCACCGGGGTTGACGTGGTTTTGCTGGACCTACAGATCGATGGTCATCGTCCCGACTTCGAAGTTCTTAGGCGACTATGCGAGTCGGGCCAGCGGGTGATCGTGTATTCCCACCTTGCCGCCGACGAGGTGATTTTGACATGCCTCGAGCTGGGTGCGATTACCTATTTGACGAAGTCCGAGGGTCAGCGGCATCTGATCGAGGCGATTCACTCCGCGCACACCGGTACGCCATATGTGGGGCCCCGGATGGGCAAGGCCCTGGTCAATGACACGACGCTGGGGCGGTTGAAACTGTCTGAGCGGGAGAAAGAAGTTCTCATCGCGTGGTTCCAGACTGAAAGCAAGGATCTCGTAGGCAAGCGGCTCTATATCGCACCTACGACGGTGCGCACACATCTGCAGCGCGCCCGCGCGAAATACGCAAGCGTGGGACGGCCGGCCCCCACAAAGTCGGCATTGCTGGCTCGCGCGATTGAGGATGGCATCCTCAGCCTCAACGATCTCTACTGACTCCTACGGAGTCGGCACAACGCTCGTCGACGGTGTCGCCGAACTCCCGCCGCTTCCCAAGGAGGGCAGATCGAGCTTCGGAAGCTCGATCTTGGGCAGTTCGATCTTGGGAAGCTGAGGCGCCGGAGGTGCGGCTGGCGCCTCGGGAACGGGCGTAGGGGCCGGTGCGGGAGCCGGAGCAGGCGCCGGTGCAGGCGCTGGTGCGGGAGCAGGCGCTGGTGCGGGAGCCGGAGCCGGCGCTGGTGCGGGAGTAGGAGCCAGTTTGGGAGTCGGAGCGGGCGCAGGAGCCGGTGTCGATGCCGGTGCTGGAGCCGGCGTTGTGGTGGGCGCAGGGGCTGGAGACTCCGACGGTGCGGACTTGGGTGCAGGTGCGACAGTGGGCTGCGCGGATGTCGATGACGGTGTATCAGGTTGGGGGTCTGCCCCTCTCGGCTTGGGACCCCCTGTAGCGCCGCCACCATTCGGCGGCGATTTCTCCACCGGTGCTGTCGCAGTGCCGGACTTCGTATCGGTACCCGGCGCTGTCGCCGTGCCGGACTTCGTATCAGTACTGGGCACCGCCTCAGTTCCCGACTTCGTATCAGTACTGGGCACCGCCTCAGTTCCCGACTTCGTATCAGTACCCGGCACCGCCTCAGTTCCCGACTTCGTATCAGTACCCGGCACCGCCTCAGTTCCCGACTTCGTATCAGTACCCGGCACGGTCGCCGTTCCCGACTTCGTATCAGTACCCGGCACGGTCGCCGTTCCCGACTTCGTATCCGTACCCGGCGCTGTCGCAGTACCCGACTTCGTATCCGTACCGGACTTGGTACCGGTACCTTGCGGCACTTCGGCGGTCTTGCCCGCCGTCGATCCCGGAACGGGCACGTTGAAGACAAAGGTGGGCTGGATGTTCGGCAGCTGGATACCCGGTATCTGGAAGATCGACTGATCGGGTGCTGGAGCCGGTTGGTCACCGATTGGCGGTGCAGGATCAATCGCGGCTGGTGCGGGCGCAGGGGCGTTGCCACCGTTGCCATTGGAAGCGTAACCCCCGCTTGAAGTTTGGGGGCCGGGCGTACCTGTCACCGCCACCTCGCTGATCGGCGGCACGGTGTCGGTCTGCGCGGTCTTCGGTTGCCAGCCCCCGGTGTCGTCTGTAGGAACCGGAAAGTACTTGTTCTCCACCGGCGTGGGAGGCGCAGGCAGGGGCGCCTCCGCCGCCGTCGGCCGGATCGCGATGGCGACCGTCACGGCCAACGCCGAGAAGCCGACGACGACGATCGACGCAATGGCGCCACCCAGCAGTACAAGCCGGGGCCGACTGCTCGCGTCATCGTCTTCTTCGGCGTCGTATTGCCCCAGCCGGCTCAGCGGGGACAGCTTGCTCTGCAGCGGTAGCGGATCCTCGGTGTAGTCGGCACCGGGCGGCAGTGGAATCGAAGCGGAACTGTCATCAGCAAGCGAGTACGCCAACTGAGGGCCCAATTGTGCGCTCAGTGCCGTCGGCGCCAGCGGCCCCGTCGAGGCAGCCATCTCCGGGCCGAAATCTGTCGAGACAAAACTCGGCGCCGAGTGTGCAACACGTTGCGCCCGTTGCACGCTCGCGATGGCGGCTCCCTCGGCGATGGCGTAGCCCGGATCGGCCGGTGTGTGCACCGTTACCGGCGCGGTGGCATAGATCTGGTCGGTGTGAAGAGTGACGCCGGGCTCCGCGGTGACCAGGAAGAGCTGTCGGACGCCCATCAGCTCCCGGCTCAGCCGACTCATCAGGGTCCGGCAGGCGGCGGTGGCGCCAGCCTCGGTGAGCGGCTCGGCGGAGATGACAGCGGTCGAGGCCGGATCAGCGCCCACAACGGATAGCGCGGCGGTGTCAGCTTCGACCAGCAGGAGCGCCGTGCCGGCGTCGCCCACCGAAACGACACGCTCACGCACCAAAGCGCTGGCTGCCTCCGACGGCCCCATCACCGTGACGTCCTGAAGTCCCGCTTCCTTCAGTGCGCCGCCCAACGCACCGGCATCCTGCCCACTCCAGCACACACCGGTGCCCAGCAGATGGTGGCCTTCTGCGGCCAGCGCCTCGCCAGTACCGATCACGGTGGTGGCGATGTCCCCGATGGGATCTGGGGAGAGGTCCAGCGCGAACCGATCGAGCACCGCACCGGAGCTCGATGCCTCCAGAAGTGCCATGCGCGCCTGGGCGCCCGTGACCGACACCCCCAGGACCAGATCCATCGCGTAACCCCTCGGCTAGCTCACCGCGTGCACAGCGCAGCCCACAACGCCCGTCATCATGACACCGAGGCAAGTTGACAGGTATCAGTCGTTCGGATGACGCAGACCAGGTTTGAGCACTTCCAGCGGCCACCGCGATGGAGCTTCACGACAGGTAAACGGCAAGGGTGACCACGACAATCACCAACGCGATATAGATGCAGCTGATCACCAGAGCTGCACGCGCCAGGCCGGCTCCGCCCTGCTGAGATCGCCGTATCCGGGAACCAGCCAGGACCGCCATGGGAATCGTCAGCCAGAACAGCACGCAACCAAAGACGACCGACACCGCAAATGTGACCATTGCAAGTCGGTTCACCACCGGGGGCGCGGGTGCCGGCATAGCCGGAAATGGCGCTGTGGGACCTGCCCGGTGAGGTGCGCCGCGGGGCGGCGTTGATGGCGAGACTGCTTGGCTTGCAGGCGGCGTACCTGAGGTGTAGCCGGCGCCGAATCGGCTCGGCGGCAGGGCACGGTTAGCCACCAAGCGGCCACTGCGAGTTCGGATGGCCAACACTCCGTGATGTAGCCACAGACCCTCCTCAGCCATCCCGGCCAGCTCCCCGCGCGGGTCAATCGTCGCGACCGATCCGAGACCGCGGCAATCGTACGTTTGACCGACAACGAATCGGCGCACCTGCTGATGGCCGGCGTTACAGTGTGCGCGGCACGATGAATCTCGCGGCAGAATGCCACGGGTCGCCGATGATCACATCGAGAGGAACGCGGCCGACAGCAACCGAATCGGCGCTCGGGGTATCGGCCCGGCAGCCAAGCTAGCCAGGCACCCTCGCACGATCGGAGACGTTGCAGCCGGATGGAGCGGACGTGATGCCAGGACAGCCGACCGGTACAGAGGCGGCATGCGCCCAGTGCGGCTCGACCGTGCGCGCCAACGCGCCCTATTGCGCCGCCTGCGGCGCGGTGATCACCAATCGTCAACCGCACCAGTCGGTCTCCTACAGCGCCACCGCACCCACCGCCGCTGCCGCGCATACCTCGATCACGGCACCGGTGCCTGCTGCAGCTCCCGTGGTCGTCGATGCCGGCGGTGGGGTGCGTTGCTGCGCCATGCTGTTGGACCTAGCCGTCATGGTGAGTCCCGCGCTGCCGCTGACCGCCGCCGCAGCGGTACTCGCCTGCGCGGAGGTGGTCTATGTCGTGGTGCCGGTAGCGGTGGTGGCGGTCTGGCTGTGGATGCAGATCTGGCAGGGCTTCACCGGCCTCACTTTCGGCAAGGCGATGCTGGGCCTCCGGCTGATCCGCACCCGCGATCAGCGGCCGCCCGGGTTCATCACCTGCATGCTGCGCAGCGGGATCTTCGCGGCAACTGCAGGCGTGGCCGCACTACCGGTCGTGACGGGGTCGACGTTGCAGGACGGTTGGCATGATCGGCTGAGCGGCTTGGGCGTGATCGATGTGACATTGGGCGCCAACCCACTGGGCGCGCCGCAACAAACGACGCTGCGGGCGACCACACACCGGGGCCTGAACAAGGTCGCCTCCCCCGTTCCCTTGGCCTCTCCGGGACGGCGCTAATGCACCTGAAGTTCGTCCTGCGGCGCGACGACGGCACGCGGGCCCAAGTCGCGGTTACCGCCGACGCCACCGCATCGGTGTCCGATCTTGCCACCGCCCTCGCCACGGGTGACCCCGAGCGGCATGGCGCTCAACCCAAGAGCCCGCTGACCCTCAAACTCGAGCACACGGCCTTCGACACCGGGGCAACCGGCCGGTTACTCGAGCCCTCGCGCAGCCTGATCGAATCGGGGATCCGCTCGGGGTCGACCGTCAGTATCGCCAAAGCGGGTGTCGTTGCACAACGGACCCGGCGCGGCCGCTCGGTTGCCGTACTGCGCGTCCTTCACGGTCCGGATGCCGGCCGTGAATTCTCGCTTGCTCCCGGCAATTCCGTCATTGGCACCAACCTGACCAGTGACGTCATGCTGACTGATCCGGGTATCGCCGGCGTGCACGCCGCCGTCGTCGTCGGGGAAAGCATCGAGATCTCCAACCTCGCCGGACCGACCGGCATCATGGTGGGAGGACAGGCGGTCCAGCGCGCGACCGTCGGCGTCAACGACGTGATCCAGTTGGCCGGTACATCGGTGGCGATCCTGCCGACCGTACGGCCTGGGGCCGCCCAAACCGACAGCGTCGCGATCGAGTTCAACCGATCGCCGCGAGTCGTTCCACAGTTCGCCGAGCGCGTCTTCAAGGCGCCGCGCCCACCGCAGCGGCCAGAACCCGCACACCTGCCGGTCTTGTCGATGCTGGCGCCGTTGGTACTCGGACTCGGACTGCTGCTGGTCAGCCGCAATCTGCTCTCGATATTGTTTGTCGCGCTGAGTCCCCTGTTGATGGTCGGCATGTACATCGACACTCAGTGGCAGACCCGCAAGAAGCGTCGCCAGGAGATCGCCCGATTTGCGGAATCATTGCGGCATTTGGCTTCTGATCTCACCAGTGTTCAGCGAGTAGAGCGTGCCGTGCGCTGCGCCGAGACGCCGGCACTCGCCGAGGTCGTTGAGGCCATCCACCGACTCGGGCCACTGCTGTGGACCCACCGGCCTGAACATCGCGACTTTCTGTCTATCCGACTTGGGTTGGGTGATGCGCCATCGCGGTGCCGGATCGAGAACTCTGGCGAGTACGACGCCGAACCCGAATATGCCCAACAGATAACGGAATTGACGGAGCAGTTCAGTCTCATCAGCGACGTACCTGTGGTGGCCGATCTCCGTGAGTGCGGCGCCCTGGGTGTGTGCGGCCCGCGCGCAGTGGTCGACGGTGTGGCGCGCGGCATCGTGATGCAGCTGATCGGGTTGCACTCCCCTGCCGATCTGACCGTGACGGCATTTTGTTCGCCTGCATCGAGAACGTCATGGGAGTGGCTGGAATGGCTGCCCCACACGGGGTCGCTCCTGAGCCCGTTGGAGGGTCTCCATCTCACCGACAGCGCCAACGGTGGTCAGGCCCTGCTGGCCAGGCTGGAGGATCTGGTCAAGAAGCGCACAGCGGAGGGCCAGGACCTCGGGGATCGTTCCTACGGGGCGATCACCGACCAGTTCGGGCTGGGCACCGACACTCGACCACCACTGGTTCTGCCAGCTGTTGTGGTTCTGGTGGATGACACCGCTCCCATTGACCGCGCGCGCCTCACCCGTCTGGCCGAGCGGGGTGCTGACGCCGGTGTTCACGTGATCTGGGTTGCCACACAGGTCGCCAGCGTGCCCTCGGCATGCCGCACGTTCGTCCTGATCGAAAACGAGACGTCGGGTTCGACGGTAGGAGAGGTGCGCCGCGGGCGGCATACCTATCCGGTGGCCTGTGACGGTATCGACGTCGCCGACGCCAAGCAGATTGCCTTGTTGCTCGCGCCGGTCGCCGATGTCGGTGCCGCTGTCGAAGACGCCACTGATCTACCGCGCTCGGTCAATTATCTGAGCCTGTCCGGCACCGCGCTGGCCGCCGAGCCAGCAAGCGTGGCACGCCGGTGGCTAGCCAATGATTCGGTGGCCAATCGCGATGGACAACCCGTCCTGCGCAACGCTCGGCCCGGCACTCTGCGCGCGTTGGTGGGCTCCACCGGCGTCCAGGACTTTCACCTCGACCTGCGCGAACACGGCCCACACGCGCTCGTCGGCGGCACGACCGGGTCCGGTAAGAGCGAGTTTCTGCAGACCTGGGTGCTGGGCATGGCAACGGCACACAGCCCCGACCGGGTCAACTTCCTCTTCGTCGACTACAAGGGTGGAACCGCATTCGCCGACTGCGTGGACCTGCCTCACGCAGTCGGCTTGGTGACCGACCTCTCTCCGCATCTGGTGCGCCGGGCACTGACCTCATTGGGCGCCGAGATTCGGCGCCGGGAAAGGCTGCTGAACCTCAAGCGCGCCAAGGACCTTGTGTCGCTGGAACGAAGTGGTGATCCCGACACACCGCCGAGCCTGGTGATCATCGTCGACGAATTCGCGGCACTTGCCACCGAGGTTCCCGAGTTCGTCGACGGCGTCATCGACGTGGCGCAACGCGGGCGTTCGCTGGGCCTGCATCTGATTCTGGCAACCCAACGCCCCGCGGGCGTGATCCGTGACAACCTGCGCGCCAACACCAACCTGCGGATCGCGCTGCGGCTGAACGATGTTGACGACTCGATGGACGTCATCGACGACCCGCTGGCTGCCCATTTTCCACCTGAGATCCCCGGTCGAGTTGCCGCCAAGACCGGACCGGGCAGGTTGACGACGTTCCAGGCCGGCTACGTCGGAGGGTGGTCCGGCGACCAACCGGATCGTGCACCGATCGACATCTCGGAGTTCGTCTTCGGGCGTCGCCGGCCCTGGAACACCGATGGCGCCACGGGCGCGCTGCCGACGTCCGGCGTTCCCACCGATATCGCCCGAATGGTCGCGACGACGCGAGCGGCCGCCACCCAGTTGCACCTGCCCACCCCGAGGCGGCCGTGGCTGCCGCCGCTGGAGCCGGTCTATGCCCTCGAGTCGATGACTGCGGATGTCGGTGACGGCAAGCTGGTCATCGGTCGCACAGACTCACCGGCGGATCAGACTCAGCCCATCGGGGTATTCTCGCCGGACGACGACGGCAACATGGCCGTATTGGGCACCGGCGGATCGGGCAAGTCAACTGCCCTGTGCACCTTGGCAATTGCCGCCGCCCTGTCACCCGATCAAGGGCCGACGCACGTCTACGGGGTGGATTTCGCATCCGGCAGTCTGCGGATGCTCGAGCCGCTGCCCCACGTTGCGGCCGTGGTCGGGGGCGAGGATGAGGAGCGTCTGGGGCGGTTGTTGCGCCGACTGTCCGCGGTCCTCGACGAGCGCTCACGGTCCTTCACCGCGGTGAACGCGGCGACTATCGCCGACTACCGACGCGCCACCGGACGCCCGGAATCACGGATCCTGTTGTTGATAGACGGCATTGCGGCGTTCCGGGAAGCCTACGAGCATGTGGCCCAGTCGCCGATATTCCCGATGTTCAGCCAGTTGGCATCCGACGGGCGCCGCCTTGGCATTCACGTCGTAGTGACCGCCGACCGTCCTGGGGCGCTGTCGATCTCATTGGCCGCGACCATCCAACGCAGGTTGGTTCTGCGCCTGGCGGCCGACGACGACTAC
The DNA here is from genome assembly GCF_011694515.1 of Mycobacterium sp. DL592. Taxonomy (NCBI): domain Bacteria; kingdom Bacillati; phylum Actinomycetota; class Actinomycetes; order Mycobacteriales; family Mycobacteriaceae; genus Mycobacterium; species Mycobacterium sp. DL592. Next base: position 3,046,887 of record NZ_CP050192.1, read on the forward strand.
AGCATCGCAGGAGTGCCGAAGGACATCCTGTCGTCGGCCTCACCTCGTGGCCGCGGAATCATGGACGGCCAGGAAGTCCAGGTCGCGATCCTGGGCGGAGACGCCAACGTCGCCGTGCAAGCGCGCGCCATCGAGTCCCTGGCCGACCAGATGCGTGAAGCGGGCTATCCCGAAGCCGAGCCGGTACAGCGGCTGTCCGAGCACATCGATCTTGCTGCTCTTGCGGCCCTCGCCGACAACGGCAGCCCGGCGATCGGGATTGCCGATGAATCGCTGGCACCCGTCGGTGTTTCGCCCCGAGGTGTTTTCATGGTGACCGGGCCTCCCGGAAGTGGCCGCAGCACTGCGTTGTTGACCTTGGCGCAGGCGGTGCGCCGTAGCAGCTCATCGGCCCAGATCGTTCATCTGGCTCCCGCGAACAGCACTATCGGGGGGATGGCGGTGTGGAGCCGATCGGCGGTCGGGACAGACGCGGTCTGGCAAACGGCGGAGGACCTGATCGCATCGGCGGCGGACGTGTCGTCGTCACCGCTGATGGTCGTCATCGAATCCGTCACCGATTTCAGCGGAACCGATGTCGAGTCGGTGATGGGCCGCCTGATCAAGACACTGGCCGACGCATCGGCGTTCGTGGTAGGCGAAGCGGAGTTGTCAACTTGGTCGCAGGCATGGCAATTGGGCCAACCATTCAAGTCGCCGCGGCGCGGATTGATCCTGGCACCCGGCGCGGGCGACTCCGACACCCTGCTCAGCACGTCGATCGGGCCCATTCGGCGCCAAGACTTTCCGCCAGGTCGTGGAGTACTCATCGAGAAGGGCAAAGGCATATGGCTGCAGTTGGCGCAACCCTCCATCTAGATGAACGGCGAAAGTAGCTCGACGACAGTGGGTTACAACGGAGCCGACGTTGACCAACTCCGCCAGGCCGCCAACCAGTTCGAGCGGATGGCCAGCTCCGTCGAGGCCACGACGCGATCTCTGCACAGCCTGGTCAACAATGCCGGCCAGTGGCTGGGCGCCGACGGCGACCGCTTCCGAACGGCGTGGAACGACCGGTCGGCCCGCACCTTGCAGACCGCGGCGGCGGCACTGCGTCAAGGTGCGATCGATCTCCGCCGGAATGCCGATGAACAAGAAGTGGTCAGCACCGCCGGCGCAGGCAGTGCCCCCACCAACAGCGCCCAACTGTTCGAGCACATCAAGAACAGCGAGCGCGATTCCGATGGGGTCCGGATTGAGAAGGTGCTCGGAGCCGACGGTGCCACTCGCCTCATCGTGTACTTCAAAGGCCAGGATTCCACCGACAATCGCACCCTGCTGCGGAACGCTCCGTTGCTGCTCGGGTATGTCGATGCAGACGTTACGGCCAAGATCGACGAAGCCCTTAGTGCTTGCCCCGACGGGTCCGGCACTGACGTCATGCTGGTCGGGTATAGCCAGGGCGGGCTGGACGCCCAGAACATCGCGGCATCCGGCAAGTACCACGTGACCACGTTGATCACCTACGGATCGCCCCTGGTGCAGGCCGACATCCCCGGAGTGCAGGCTGTGCATCTGCGGGCCGACGGGGATGCGGTTCCCGCACTCGGCGGTCTGGCCAGGGAGGTTGAAGACGTTGTGCTGACATCCGGACCGGCCACCGTGATTCCCACCGGCAACCCGCTGGTTCAGGCGGTTACCCACGCGGTCGTCGATGCGGTCACCGGACAGGCACCATCTACCGCGAATCACTTCGATGCTGATCCAGGCTTGGCCGATCGAAGTCCGCTCAACGTTCATAGCCATGGCTATCCGGCAGTGGCACAGAGCTTCGACAATTCCACCGACCCGCGTTGGGGGGCAGTCAAGGCAAGTATGGAAAAGTTTCAGGGTGTCATCGTCACCGCCGCCGACTAGCGCAGCCGTGTCCGGCTGGAACGACCCCAACCAGCCGCCTGCCACCGACCCTCGCTCCAGAACCGTCCTCACTGCGGCAGCGGTGGCTCTGACACTGATCGTCTTGATCGCCCTGACGACGGTGGTGCTGACAACACGCCATCGGTCCGCGGCGCCGGGGTCATCCGAAGGCGCGGGGACATTGCAGTTCTCGCCGGCCAATACCGCAGGGCCGCAACCATTCACCGCACCTGTGGTGGTCGCCTCGGCGCTGCCGCCCACCGGAGCCCCGGTCAACAATGCCGGATCAGCCCACCAGGGGCCGGTATCCGTCGAACGCGACGTGCGATTGGTATCGGGCATTCAGCCTGGCTTGTTCGCGACGATCGGAAGTGAGCTCCCCTGCGACGCGGCGGCGATGGCCAATGACCTGGATTCCCATCCCGACGCCGCCCACGCCTGGGCTACTGCACTTGGCCTGACGCCCCAACAGATTCCGTACTATCTCAACACGTTGACCCCGGTGATACTGGCGGCCGACACGTGGGTCACCTCGCACCGCCTCGCCGGTGACAAGGCGACGCCGTTCCAGACGGTGCTCCAGACCGGTGACGCGATCCTGGTTGACCCGGTCGGCGTTCCGCGGGTGCACTGCGCCGGTGGGCGCCCGCTGCGCCCTCCTGATGACACCAACATCACCACCCTGGTGGCCGCCAATGGTGATCCATGGCCCGGATACTCGCCGCATACGGTGGTGGCCGTCGCCTACGCCGCAGCCAAACAGGTGACTCCGATTCACGAGTTCGTCCTGGTTGATCTGAACTCCGGGGAGGCCGTGACACGCAAGGCCGGTGGAACGATCAGCCTGGGGCCGCCGCCGACGGGAGTCGGTGCGCTGCCCGACCCGGTGGCGGCGAACATGCCTCCCCCACCCGCGGGCAAGGAGCCGCCACGCTGACACACGGCGGTGTCGATCGTTCGGATGAACCGGCACCTTTACCCTCGGCCAAGGACCCCTGCCTGGAATACAGTTGCTCCAGCGCTTCAGCAAACGATTAAGCACATCACCTCAGGAGGTACTACCGATGGCACGTATGGGAATGGATGTCGAGCAAGTCGAACAGTCCGGACGTCAGCTCAAAAGCCACGCTGCCTCGATCGGCAATCTTGTGTCACAGCTCGACAAGCTGGTGCAGGGTTTGACCGGGATCTGGGACGGCCCTGACGCGCAGCGTTTCGTCAACGAGTGGTGGCCGCAGCACCGCCGCTCACTGACCGCCGCTCAGCAGGAGATCGACGGGCTTGGTCAGTCCGCGCTCAACAACGCTACCGAACAGCGCAACGTTTCGGGTCGCTGAGGCAGGCAGCAGGGCGATCTGATCACCCTGCACGCTAGGAAAGAGTTGGTGCAGAAAGGATTCCCTTGATGGCGCAGATGGGCATGGACGTCGATCAGGTCGAGCAGACCGGGCGTCAACTCCAACAACACGCCGCATCGATCGGCACCCTGGTCGCCCAGCTGGACAAGGTCGTCAACGCCCTTCCCACGGTATGGGAGGGACCGGACGCCCAGCGATTCGTCCATGAATGGTGGCCGCAGCATCGCCGGTCGTTGACGTCCGCCCAGACCCATATCGAGGGGCTCGGCCAGTCCGCACTCAACAATGTCTCTGAGCAACGCCAAGCGAGTACTGCGAGCAGTTCGGGCGGGTCGGCACCGTCTTCCGCGTCGGCCGCCGCATCCAGTGCCGTCGCAGCGGGGCACACCGCAACAGCCGACGGCGCTGCGTCAACGGCGCAGTCGGCAGCGGCAGACAGGTTCGTGGCCCAGTGGCAGGGCAAGTTCATCGACCCTGATCGCAGTTACGGCGCGCAATGCTTCGATGTGTTCCGTCAGTACAGCAACGAGGTTGTGGGCGCTACGCCTGGAATCGCGACCGATAGTGTTGCGGCGTCGGACATCTACAACCATTACGACACCAATGGTGTCGCTCAGTACTACGACAGGATCCCCGCCGGCCAGGGCCAGCCCCAGGCGGGCGACATCGTCGTCTACGGTAGCGGCCAGTATGGGCACGTGGCGCTCGTGACCGGTGTCGACGGCAACAAGTACTCGGTGCTCGAGCAGAACTACACCTGGCAGGACGGCATCTCCGGCAACGACCCGGCTGCTGTGCACACCTATGCGTTCAGCGACAAGAACAACGGCCAGATATTGGGATACCTACGCCCCAAGAGTGTGAAGGCCTAGCGACACTGCACCGAAATCTGCTGCTGGGCAGGGATTATCGATAGATCGTCACTGCCACGGCCGGCACTGCCGAAGGTGGTCGCTCCAGTCAATAGGGCCCAGACGATATAGGCAGAGAGCGCAACGACGATGGCCACGGTCACCGCCAGCACAGCGAGGATGGCCTTGTGTCTCGGGGCCAAGGCGCTGCGATGGGGTCTGCTGGCCGAGCCCGCGAGTGTTGTTCGTGGCGCGATCGGCATGACTCTCGACGGCCCGGTGCGGAAGGAACCTTGTGAGTTCTGCGGATTGGAGATCGACGCGCTCGAATTCTGCCGCCCCCGGCGGGCTTGTCGTTCGTCGTCGATACGGCACCACGGACATACCGAGGCGTTAACCGGATGCTGGTGGTCGGGGTTTCGGACGCAGCGGGCGAGTCGAATACGCCCTAGCGCAGCCCGCCATTCCCATGCCGCGGGTCGAAGGCCGGGGTCCTGCGCTCCGGCCGTGAACGCTCGGAAGAACAGCTGCTGGAGCTCGTCGGGTAGGAACCTCACCGACGGTGCCAGTGGGTGGGTGTGCAACCGGGAATTCGGGCCGCCGGCCCACTCCCCGGATCGGGCTAACGTGAGCGCGTCCGGTTGGTGCCCGGGGCCACGCCACTCGCCCCGCATGAACGGATGATTGCCCTCCAGCAGGAGTTGATGGATGTGCACCGCAAGCGCGAACAGGTCGGCGGTCTGCTGTCGCGCTTGGACACGCAGGTCCACCCCCGTCAACTCGGGTGCGGTGAATTCCGGGCGGCCTACCGCACAAAGGTAGCGTCGGCCGGCTCGGTCGCTGAACTGCATCGAATCGCAGTCCACGAGTGTCACTTCGGTGGTGTCGGCAACCAGGATGTTGCGTTCTTGGAAGTCACCGATCACCGCGTCGACGCGGTGCACCACCTCGACCGCCAGGCAAAGGTTGGCTGCCACGTTCACCAGGTGACCCCAACTTACGTAGCGAGTCCACTGGGGTGCCTTGGGAAGTGGATCTCGTCGGTTCGAGGGATTGCTGATGGTGTGCAGTTCGACCGATGTGGCCGTGTCGATGCGCGGCATGACGTACCCGACAGGGCATGAAGCGTCGAACAGAACATGCAGCGGCCAGGTCAGGACGACCAGTCCGTCAGGCTGCATTGCTCCCGCCGGCGGCGACTGAACCATCGCAGCCACCTTGGCGAGCTTGTCCTCAAGTCCGGTGAGTGTGGGATGAAAAACCTTTGCGGCCCAGTCGGGGCGGCTGGCCAGTCCGAAAATGGTTCCTTCACCAGTTGCCCCGGACAGCGGCGGACCTAACACCACCGACTGACCAGTGTCGAGCCGCAGCGACGCGGCTCCCGCCGTCACCACCTTCCCGCACCCGCCCAGTGGACGCCGTGACGGCAATCCACTGCGCTAAAGTCCACAGCCGTCTGCGCCGGGCGCGTCATAGGCGATACCTCTTCTGCCAACAGTGATGAACGAATATTCTCACCACCCCAGCGACGCGCTCCCGGCAAGCCCCTTCAACCGCCCAACCGGCGCGCGAAGGCCCCTCAGTACGACGATCGTCGTTCGAACGGAGGACATCCCAATGGCAGCTGCCGACCTAGAATGCGCACCAGACCATCCGGCCGCCAGCAACTCTCGGCCGTGCCGATCCAGACGTCCAGGGGGCTCGTGGTGAGTGACAACCCGTCCACCAGACACGGGAGACCCCTTACTAACAACACCGGTGAAGCAACCGAAATGGTTCACGGCTCGGGACTAGCAGCTGATCGCGTCCACCGAGCGAACGTGACCCGCGACGCGACTTCTGGCGTGCTGCTGGCAGTCGCACTGATCTTGCCGTGGAGTCTGAGCTTCGGCAGCGGAGTGCCGGGTAGCAACGGCTGGGTCTACCTCGCGGTGATACTGGCGACCCTGATGTCCGGCTGCGCATTGTTTCTCACCTATGCCCGACGGCAGGTTGGCTTCGAGGATCGTGTCACCGCGGAGCAGACAGATCGGGCACGGCTGATACTCAACCTGCCGTACCTCCTCGTGGTGACGGGGTTCGTGGCTTACGCGATCGTCCAGGCGGTGCGTGATAGCGGCCCGGCGGAGGTGCCACCCGGTGTGGGGCCGGGTGCGTGGACCGGGTTGGCCGGCAGCCTCCTTGCCGCCCAACCAGTCTTGGCAGATGCGAACACAATCCCTGACCGCTTCGGGCGGTGGGTCGGAATCACCCGCATCCTCGGACTCTTGGCGCTGACACTGGCGACCCTGGCCACGCTGTTCAATCTCTACCAACGGACGCGCTCGGTGATTCCCCACCTTGGTGATCCGGCCACCGGCGGCCAGAGCCTCACCGTACTCGCCACAACAATCATCTACGGGGCCGTCGCGCTGCTACCCGTTCTGATCGCCTCACGCTGGCTGCTGCAGGACGAGCACGTCAGTCACCTGACCACAATCGTCTTGGGCGGCGCCACCGTGGCTGCCGGTGTGGTGGTGTGGGGCGCGGAGATTGGCCGGGAGATCGACTCGTTTCACGGCATCGCGCAGACCACCTCGACCACGTCGGTCGGGTTCGAAGGCTACGTGGGCTGGGTGGCCGCCGCGGCGATCCTTGCGCCAAGTGTGTTGCTCTCGCACTACACCGTCGAGGTAGCCCCTACGGCGGCCTGGCGAAAATTGACTCGAAACTGCCTGCTCCTGATCGCCGCCTGGAGCGCAGGATCTGTTGCGCTGCGCATCACGGACCTGTTCGTCGCAGCCAACCTGCACATTCGGTACTCGACGTACGACACGGTGGTGTTGATGGTCGTCGACGCGATCTGTGCAGTCGCGGCACTGTGGTTGCGCATGAACCTGGTCAACAGCACATTACGCAGGAGCGTGATCGTGATGACATCAGGAGCCGTTCTAGCGCTGACGTTTTCACGAATCGTTCTCGGCATCGTCCTTGCTCCGCGGATGGACTACGGACCGACCTACCGACCGCCGTATAACCCCGTCTACGGCAACGACCTGGCACATCAGATCACTAGCAGCTTCGATGTCGTGGTCTGCATCCTCTCGCTGGCCGTGCTGGCGGTCGTGATCACGGGAGCACAAAAACTCGGACGACGGATAGACCCACCGGTGGCGCATGACGATGCTGCGGCGCCGCAGCATGTTTGGCAGCCAGCACCCTCGACGGGACCTTCACCCCAAATAGTGCGGCATGCGCCCCGCGCGAGCACCTACGCAGCGTCTCCTACACCCGTACACCCCCTGCCGGCGTCCGACCCCCCAACCACGCCGAGGATCTTCCGTGCATCCGATGGCAGTAGGGAACCAACTCACTTGGGCTCTCCGCCAACATATTCGACGCCCGCGATGTCTGCCGCGACGCCAAGAATCGCCCGGCCTGGCCACGCCGCAACGCTGCCGGAGTCAGAGACAGTCGACACAGAGCCCGCCGACCCGGACACACCGCGGTCAAGCGCCGCCCAGATCCTGGAGCAATCCAGCAAGAGGTTCGCAGCTGGGACCACGTACACAGGCGGCGAGCGACGAGACACACCGGGCCATCGGCACCTCTAAAAGACGCGATCCGACCGATCGGATCGAAACCACCGCAGGCATAGTCGCCCGGACCGACTGATCGCGAAGGAGAGACCGCCGTGGCTCAAGGTCTGCCCATCGCAATCCTCATCGGCCTGGTCATCGGCGCTGTGGTCAATTCCACGACTCGAAAGTTACGCCAGGCGCGTTTGATCGGACTCGGAATTGGCCGCACAGTCGCGGGTTTCGTCATCGGAGTCGCGATCGGCGTGCTGGTGTCCGACGCGTTTAGTGTCAGCAGTTGGATGCTCATCCTGATACCGGCGACTCTAGGCATCGCCGCGCCGCTCGCACTGACCCAGCTCGTATGGCCCAGATTCGAAAGCCCCGAGGTCCCAAACGCCGGATCTCCGAGGGCAGTCGGTGTCTTGGCATGCGGCTCGCCGATCTATCCCGTCATCGGCTAACAACACAAAGTCAGCCGGTAGCTGACGAGACAGGTGTGCGCAGCGCTCGTTGCGACGGAGCCCGCGATTACAATGCGTAACAACCCGAGTCGGTGATATTCAGAAGCCGGCACGCGTCCTGCCTCCCGTATCGTCTGGTCACTGGAGTTCGAATCGGCGGCCGGGTCGTGTATCAGACTCGGACGTATCCCAAGCGGCCTGCATGTGGGTCTGCTACAAACAAGCATGCGTTTCAATCCGCCACCGGGCTGGCCTGTGCCGCAGCCTAACTGGGAACCCCCACCCGGGTGGACTCCCGATCCGGCCTGGCCGCCTGCACCAGCTGGCTGGCAGTATTGGATTGAGGCCGCCACCCCCTCTGTCAAGCAGCCTTGGGCACCGCTCGTACGCGGCTTACCTGCCGGCCTTTCGTCGCGACCGCGTCGGTGGGGTGTCGCGGCCGCCGTCGCCCTGTTGGTGGTCGGTGGAGGCGGCGGGCTATTCGGTTGGCTCCGATACCAGAATGAGCAGGAGATGGTCTCCTCGCTGACCACTATTGACGTTCAGGGCACGGAGTACACCGGAATCGACGACGTCACAACGGCACCTGATGGGACGCTGTATGTTCTGACCGGGGCCGGGGATCAGCTCGTTCCAGCCGATATCGCGGTCTTGAAAGTCGACCTGGCCACGGGATCGTCGCAAGCGCTTCCTATCCCAGCCGACGCGTTTCCACCTTCCCGTTCGATGTCCGCGCGCTCGCTGGCGGTCGCGGCGGACGGATCGGTCTTCACCGGGTCACATCTTTGGAATCCACACGCTGGGACTACTCAGTACGTCACCTCCGAGAGCGTTAGCCACGCGGCATTCGACGCTCGCGGCGAGCTCGCTTACGCCGTGTCGGTCGAGGATAGGAACAACAACTATCGAGCAACGACGACTATCTACCGCGAGTCGAGAGCAGGCGAGCCCCAGGTTCTCGCAGCGGTTCCCGGCACCGCCAACGGGCTCGCGTTCGATTCAAACGCTCAGGTGCTGCTTCACATCGACGCGACCATTGGGTGGGGCGACAACTCTAAGGTTCTGCGCATCTCCGACGACGGCGATCTCGAACCTCTGGAAATCGAAGACATTGACGCGAGCTCCGGTATTGCCGTCGATAACGTGGGGAGGCTCGTATACGTGTGCACCGATCAACATGCCATGTGTATACGGACGCCGGATGCTCCAACCTCAACTCGACTGGATTTCACGGCTGTTCGGCCCATGTGGACCTCCGATGAAGCTGTGCGCGTAGCGGGCTTCGACCTCACCACCTGGTTGCCGGATGGCAAGGCGCTCGCAGTAACCCCTGTCCGGGGCAAGCGGGTTGTTGTTGTCGCGCGGCCGTAGTGGCTGGAACGCTCTCCTACTGCCGGAGATAGATGGTAGGAGAGGTGTTTCGTTGGCCTGCCCGATGTTGGGAGCGCGCGCCGTCCTGACCGCCCTCTCCATCGTTTGTGGGTGTCCACGGTGAAAGCTTTGGGTGCATGACGAGCAGAAAGATGCGCCACACATAGCGACACCGACCCGTTGCAGCCAAAACTTGGGCTACCACCTAGGCCGGTCGGCGCACGTAGGTGCTGCCACCGTGCATGCGGGATTTTCGTGTCGTCCGTTGGTACTAATCGGATCTAGTTGGGCAACAGAAGGACGGCCGCGGTGCTATACCGATCCCGTGACCAACGACTTGCCCCCAAGCAGGTTCGGTGCCGGCTACACAGTGGGCGGCCGGCCAGCGACTCCTCCAGCTCAGGGGCAGTCGCCGGAACGATCCCCGTATCCTGCCACGCCGACACCAGCGCGTGCTTCTCCACCGAATCATTCTGCCGCAGGTTCTAATCCGATGCTGCGTGGAGGAGTTCCGCCGTCTTGCTACCCCTCATCAAGCCGCGAGCACCCAAGCGGCTACCCACCGGCACAGCCCGCCGACTTCGTAGCGAGGCTGCGCTCAAACAAGCTCCTCCTCCATCTGGCGGCGGGCACAGTTGGCGGTGCAGTGGGTGCACTACTTGCCGAAGTGATCGGCCAAGAGCCAACCCGGGGTGCATTCACGGCGGTGATGGAAACGGGATTCTGGTCGTGCATATTCACCAGCGTCATCGCTACTGCACTCTTCGTCTCCGATAAGTGGCATCAGCGAAAGGATCTACAGCCTCGCCGCCTCGCCCTGATCTGGCTCTACGGAGCTGGCGCGGGCTTTGTGGCGGGGGCTGTGGCCCAGAGCGTGTTCACTCTCGACATCGGCAGTTTCGATTTCAAAAACTATGTACTGCGGACTTTCTGCTGGGGAATCGCTGGCGCACTGATCGGCTGTTTACTCTCTCGTACCGTGCCCAATCTCAGCATGCCGAAAGGGACACTGGCCGGGTTCGTCGGGGGCTGCCTTGGCGGCATTGGCTTTGTTCTTGTCTCCAACCAGCTACCTGACATGTTGGGACGCCTTGTGGGCATTTCCATCTTGGGCCTGGCACTGGGCCTCGCAATGTTTCTGGTAGAGAGCCTCTTCCGTGAGGCGAGTCTGGAGATAATCTGGGCTCCGAACGAGACAACGCGGGTGACGATCGGGGCAGAACCCATCTCGGTCGGCGGAGATCGAGAAGATGACGTCGTTGTTCGTGGGTTACCGCCGTGCGTCTCATCGATCGTGCTCCATAATGGCCGGGTCGAGCATATCGAGAACTACACAGCAAACCGAACCACACTTGCCGACGGCAGCCAGTTGCAAATCGGCCCAATACATCTGATTGTCCACGCGCACCGCTGATGAGCCTCGTCGGTTGACTGTCGTACCGGACCAGTTCACATGGCCACACGACACGGGTTCCTGACAGTGCCCATCAATCATTGTCGTTGTCGCAACAATTGTCGTTGTCGCAACAAGGTGATCGGCGTTTCGAGCGCATCCTCCCGAGCCATCCCCGATATGGCTACAGGGCCAGACGACTGCTTGTCCGCCGTTCGTATGAATCCGCCTTGGGACGGAGCTCACAACCTCGAGTACGGGGATAGAGTCCGCCTATGCAGCAGGGTCGGCATGATACGCAGTCGCGGGGACATGATCGGGGCAGCCTCACTCCACGGGCAATATCTGCAGGACTTGCCTTAGTCCTCCTCGGGTGCGGTGTCTCAGCGCCGGCCCATGCCAACCAAACCGGTCTGCAGTTGTCGATCTACATCCAGCGTGGATTTGCCTACGGCACCGAGATCGGCCCCGACCATTTCCAGCTCGGTCGCACCGCGAATGGACATTGGTCAGCCGACCTCGGATTGAGCTGGAATACCACTGACGGCTCGATCATCTGGGGGCATGAGTCCTCAACCGTCCTCGACGGCAACGGGAACAGCGTCTATTCCGCCGCCCAGAGCGTCAACGGATTCGCGGAGAGCGGTCACTGGAAGTTTTCGATCAAGGCGCCGGGTCAGTACACCTACGTCGTCGACGTGGACACCAAGCAAGGTCAGCATCTTCACGGCGAGCAGCCATTCACAGTCGACCCCTAATCCGGGATCCTGGACTGGTCGTGGCGGCCCTTCTCGCTCCTCTGGTCAGGCCGTCTGCGGCGCCGCCACGACTAAATCGATTGCAGCATCAAGATGTTCGCCCTGAGATGACCTCAAGCAACGCGCCGTGAATCTGATCCCACACGGCTTTGGGATCGGCACCCTTAAGCACTTCAATGGTCAGGATCGGTATTCCGCGATCGCGTCCTACGTATGAGCCCAACGAACCCGGCGTAGGGGCGAACGCACTTGATTCCTCTACCGGCAAGGTGCTAAGTGCTGAAAACCTCTCCGCCAGTCGGCGAGCCGGGCCGTCGAAATTGAGGAACTGCCGTCCCTGCCAAGAGTGCGTGACGATTACCAGATCCGGGTGGAGTCGGCCGACGGTGTCGTAGATCGCCCGCGATTCAGGTTGGCTCAATGGTTGTGAGCCGTACGCGGCGTTGGAACTATCGAAGTTCGTCGCGGGGAAATTCCGGTTGATGTCAACGCCGTTGGCGTTGGTCCTTGTGTGCGAAGCCCTCCCGTCAGGGTTCGCGTCTTCAAGGATGGTCAGTGTGACCGCGCCTTCCAAACCAGCCTCGATGAACGCTGCAGGCAGTTGCGCTGCCGAGAAGGCGCCTTCGGCCTCGTCCCCGTGAATACCACCGATGAAGAGCACGCGGCGAGGTCCGGCACCGATGGTTCGTGCCCGAATCGGGCGACCTTGCACCGACGTACCAACCACTTGCCAATCGCTGATAGCCGCGGTGATCGATGAGGTCGGCACAGCTACCGGCGATGTGCCAGCGCTGACCGTTGCGGCGGAAGCGGGATCGACAGAATCGGCCGGAGCCGGTGAGCTGCAGGCAGAAAGCCCCATCTGGGCCGCAAACAACGCAAGGGCCGGCAGCAGAGACGCGACAAACCTCAACGTGTGAAGCTCAGCACGGCGGTATCGCGGCCGCATTGACACTCATGTATACCGAGTTCACGTAAGCACCGTTGTCGAGCCGATACCAGACGGCACTGGTGCCGTGTCCCGCACTGGAGCGAATGTCACCAGACTGCTGGCAGGCAAGAGTTACCGTCGCGCCATCGCGCAGATCGTCCGGATAGAGCCGCGGTGCAACGGTATAGGGCGCAGTCCGCTGTTTGACACCGCAGCTTCCTCCTTCGTCACACGTACCGACGATCACTCCGATCGCAGGTTGCAGTGCAGGTTGCGCACTTATCACAGGTGGCAAGCTCGGGACACTGCTGGTGTATGGCGCCGGCCAGTCGTCAGTGGGCACCTTGTTCTCGGGGCTCACGACGACGGTTGTGGTCGGACCCGCGGTTGCCGGGGTGTGGTTGTGATGGATGAGTTGTGGCTTGCCGGTGGCGGTTTGGCCGCCGAGGGCCCTCACCGGGTAGCGGTCCGGTTGGGGATGGTCATCGCCCGTGCCGGTGAAGGCACGATCTTCGAGATCGAGGGTCACCCACACTGGGTGGCCAAGGTCTTCCACGACGACCTCAACGACCGCCACCTCAAATGCGCCAAAGTCGCCGCCATGGTCGACTCACCCCCACCCGGAGCCGTCCAGTCCGACGGATTCGCCGTACTGACCTGGCCACTACACACCCTGGTCGGCCCCACCGGACCCACCGGTTACGTCATGCACCGCATCGACACCTCCAACGCCGTGGAAATCCACACCATCAGCAACCCCGCCAACCGCGCCAAACCCCTACCCACAGCACCACAATGGACCCCCCACGTCACCTGGCTACACCTGGTCAACGTCGCGGCCAACCTCTGCCTGGCCGTCGAAGTCGTCCACCGAGTCGACGCCGTGATCGGCGACTTCCAAGAACGCAACATCCTGGTCAACGACACCACCCGAGTCACCCTCGTCGACTGCGACTCCATGCAATTCACCGACACCACCGGACACCAATACCTCTGCGGCGTCGGCCGCCCCGAATTCACCGCCCCCGAACTCGCCGGACTCAACCTAGCCACCACCGCCCGCCACAAACCCTCCGACCTGTTCGCCCTGGCCGTCCACATCCACCTGCTACTGATGGCCGGCAACCACCCCTTCCTCCGCGGCACCTGGACCGGCCCCGGCGAACAACCCGACGCCATGAGCCTGGCCAAATCCGGATGGTGGGCAGGCGGACCCAACTCACCCCTGCACACCCACCCCGTGGCCCCACCACCACAATTCCTACCCGACAACATCCAACGACTCTTCTACCGCGCCTTCACCACCGGAGCACACGACCCCGCCAGCCGCCCCACCGCCCACGAGTGGCGCACCGCACTCCAAGGCCTACAAATCCGCACCTGCCCCCACGGACACCAAGTCCCCGTCGAAACCGAACACTGCCCCTGGTGCCACATCGACACCCAACGCACCGCCCGCAAAGCCCAACACACCTACACCACAACAACCCAACCCCACCAAACCGTCTACCCCGTAACCACCACCACCACAGACCCCACACCACCCACCACCACACCCCCACGCAACACCACCAAATACCTCCTCGCCGCCGCCGCCATCCTCGCCATCCTCATCACCACCATCGTCGTGACCACCAACCGCACCACCACCACAACAACCGCCACCACCATCACCGCAACCGCCACCGCCACCGCCATTCCCGACTGGGAGACGGCAACAACCACCACAAGAGCAAGTGGACCAACGGTGTCACCGAACGCTCTCAACGTCAGCGTGCCCATGAGCCACCCACCCTGCGACGGCTTGGGGATCGTCGTGCTCGCCAACGCGGTCACCCCCGGGCGATACGACTCGGAGATCCAGCGCGCTCTCGACGCGTATCCGGGTTCGTCGTACCTCAGGACCGACGAGTCGTGTGCGTCACTTCGCAAACGCGACGACGCCGGCAACCCGATCTACGCGGTGTACCGCCCAGCCGGGCGAACTGTCGGTGACATCTGCGCCGCCGTGCGGGCAGCCGGCGGGAACGCCTACGGCAAATGGCTCGACATGACCACAGATCCGAAGTACATGATCCCATGCTGAGACGTAAGGGTTGGGCCGCAATGATTTCCACGATCAACGACTCACATTGCTCCGCCGAGAAGGCCGAATCCGTATGGTGAGCGCCATGGATGGCGTGGCGCCCACACCGGCAATACCACCGGGCGACGGTATCGACCGCCGCAGCTTGTTCCGGCTGGCAGGTGCGGTCAGCCTCGCAACCGCTGTCAGCGCCTGCTCGGCCGAGCCTCGACAAGATCCCGGCTCACCGTCGGCAACGGGCCCGACAGAAGCGGTGCCGGCACCGAGCAGTCCCCCACCCGGCCCATCAGCGCCGGTGCCGGTATCCGAATCTGCTTCTGAGTTGTGCCGCGAGGCCTGGGGCGCCTTACCTCCCCGTCCCGGCGGCATACCCCAGACGCCGAGCAAGATGACGATCCACCACACAGCGGTGGTCCTCGGCGACAACAGCAATGCCCCGGGACGGCTTCGCCAACACCAGCATTACCACCAGGACTCCAAGGGCTGGATCGACATCGCCTATCACATCAGTGTCGACCGTCACGGCAACATCTATCAGCTGCGTGACCCTCATCTCGTCGGTGACACCGCGACCAGCTACGACCCCACCGGGCATTTTCTCGTCGTCTGCGAAGGTAACTTCGACGAAGAGGAGGTGAGCGAGGCTCAATTGCACGGCGCGGCAGTTGCTTTCGCCTGGGCTGCACAGCAGTTCGGCATCTCCACCGACACCCTGGCCGGGCACCGGGACGTCAGCCACGACACTGCCTGTCCCGGTGCCAGTCTGTACGCGCACGTGACCTCCGGAGACCTCAAGCAACGAATCGACGCTCTGATGGCGGCAGGCCGGGTCGACCTCACGACGATCTGCGGACCCGAGGCCGCTGCCATCGTCGCCGACATCGAAGCAGGCCGGCGCTGAACACCACAAGAAGTCGACGGATCACATCGCGACCGAGGCCTCCGTGGCGCCAAGGCAACTGACACCGGGCGAGCTCTTCGCCGGATACCGAATAGTCCGTCACCTCGGTTCATGCCCCACCAGTGAGGACTACCTAGCCGAGCACCCCAGCCTGACCGAACCGGTGGCGCTCACCATCATGCCCGGCCGCTTCCCGTCCGACCCCGACCGGCAGGCGCGTTTCGACCAGCGTCTGGAACGGATCGCGGCTCTCACGCATCCTCACATCGCCAGGGTCAGGGACTGGGGTCGCGAACCGGAAGCGGTGTGGTACGTCTCCGACTGGGTCGACGGATCGAACGTGCAGCAGCTGATGCGGGATCGGTTCTCAGATGGCATACCCGCCAAGGCCGTGCTCACCATTGCTGCCGCCATCGCCGACGCCCTGGACTACGCGCACAACTCCGGCGTACTGCACCTACAGGTCAATCCCGCCACGGTCATGATTGCCGGCGCCGATACTCCGAACTTTCGAATCGTCCTCACCGACTTCGCGATTCGGAACAACCGGACCTCGGCGACGGCGGGGAGCGCCTACACTGCGCCCGAGCTGCACAGCCGCGAGCAACCGCTGGGCCGTGGTACGGATCAATACGCTCTGGCCGCCACTGTGCTGCATATGCTGATCGGGAACTCCACCCTCATCGGCGGCGACTTCGATTCCGGTGGGCGCGAGGCTCTTCAGTCAGCTCTCACCCAGGCGGCGGTACCGCCCGCCATGCGCTCGCCGTTGAGCAATGCCACGGCTACAGAACCCGAGCAGCGCTATACGACCTGCCGGCACTTCGCCGCCGATCTGACAACGAGTACCAAAGCGCCCAGTGCACCGCCCGTCTCACCTCCGACAACGGAAGCCGCCAAGCTTCGGGCCGGTGCTCCGGCTGACCTTGCTGAAGACGATCCACCGTCGTCGGTGGCTGCATCATCTCCTGCCGTGGCGTGGCGGCGGCCGGGGGTCCGCACGGCTGCCATCGCTGCAGTCGCCGTCTTGCTGGCGTCGGCCTCGGCGTTCTATCTCAGAACTGAGCAGCACGAGCCAGATAACACCGGCAAGCCAAGATCGTCATCGGCACCGCCGGCACCACCGCCGCAGACTGTCCCGGCGGCACCGTTGTCGCAATGCGCCCAAGCGGACGCAGCCGTGTCGCAACTGTCGCTGCGCGACAAGCTCGCGCAACTCCTAATGGTCGGTGTGACCGGGGCCGATGACGCGCGCGCGGTGGTCACCGACCAACACGTCGGCGGGATCTTCATCGGAAGCTGGACAGATCTGTCGATGCTGACCGACGGATCGGTGCAATCGATCGCCGCGGCGAGCGGACCCCTTCCTCTTGCTGTGAGCGTGGATGAAGAGGGCGGTCGGGTCGAGCGGCTGGCCAAGCTCATCGGCCACCAGCCGTCACCGCGCATGCTGGCCCAGACAAGCTCTCCTGCTGACGTTTACGAGATCGCGCTCGACCGTGGACGCCGTATGCACGACTTGGGCATCACGGTCGACTTCGCACCCGTCGTCGATGTGACCGACGCCCCGAACGACTCCGTGATCGGCGACCGCTCATTCGGCTCCGATCCCCAACGCGTCGTGGAGTTCGCCCAGGCCTATGCCCGCGGACTGCGTGATGCGAACGTGTTGCCAGTGCTCAAGCACTTCCCAGGACACGGGCACGGCTCGGGAGATTCGCATACCGGTCAGGTGCAGACGCCACCGCTGTCGGAGCTCATGGACGACGACCTCATCCCCTACCGCACGCTGACCACCGATGCACCCGTCGGTGTGATGGTCGGCCACCTGGAAGTACCGGAGTTGACCGGGACAGATCCGGCCAGCCTCAGCCCGGCAGCCTACGCCCTGTTGCGCTCGGGCGAATACGGTGGAACCCCATTCGACGCAATCGTTTTCACTGATGATCTGTCCAGCATGGCCGCTATCAAGGAGAGATACGGTGTAGCCGAGGCCGTGACGATGGCCCTGCGGGCGGGAGCCGACACGGCGCTGTGGATCACGACCGACCAAGTGCCAGCGGTATTGGATCGACTCGAAAGTGCCTACAACGCCGGAGACCTGACCCCGCAACGCGTCGATGACGCGCTGCGCCATGTCGTCGCAGCCAAGCGTCCACAAGGCAACTGTGGCGCTCGATGATCGGGTCCGTACCTGCATAACAAACCGACCGCAACCCGCGCGATGGCGGATTGCGGTCGGCTGGCGTCAGTACAGGGCACTACCGCTTGGGCGCGAACCTAGTCGTGCGCCTTGGCCCGCCCACTGGAGCCGTGCGCCTTACCGTGATCCGCTCCGGCGCCGGCAGAGCTGTTTGCGGATTTCTTCTTGCCCACAGTCGCAGCCTTGGCTGACGAGCCGGTACCGCCGGCATCTGCTTTCACCGGCGCCGTTGCAGAACCGTCATCGGCGGGTTCGGTAGCGTCATCGGTGGCGTCGGTCTCTGTTGCGGGCGCATCCGCCTGCGGAACTGTTTCGGTAGCCTCGCTGACCTGAACCTGGCTGGCGGGCACGGGTTCGGCGGGCAGGGCGCTGACGACCGGGCTGTCAGTTGCGCTCTGCGCAGGCGCTTCCGGCGCCGCCGTGATGTGCACAAGACGGCCCGACCGCCCAGTGCTCGTACCGACCGGCTTGGCGCTGTCCCCATCGGTGGCATCCCCGCCGCCCACCTTGGCCGCCGCCGGCGACGCGGCCGCCGAGAACGGAATCCACGCCCCGCTGAGGAAGTAGTTGAGCTCGATCTGGACGAAGCTCGACCACGATGTGACGATGCCGTCGATGATGTGGCCGATGTAATACGGGTCAAAGCTCGACAAATACGCCGTTCCGCATGTCAGTGGCAGCCACACCACGGGCCAGATCGCGTAGTTGTAAATGATGTAAACCTGATCGGCGATGATGTTGACAACGGGGATGTAGGAAGCCACCGATGTCGCTGTGTTGACAACCGTCGTGACGAGCGGTTCCAGGTTGTAGAAGACATTGTTGACAAGATCCCAGGTGTCGCTCCAGCCCGGAATGTAGGCCATCAGCTGTACGTCGCGTTGAGTCACCTCGATAGCGGCGCTGGCAACCGCAGAGGCTGCGGCAG
Organism: Mycobacterium sp. DL592; assembly: GCF_011694515.1. Lineage (NCBI taxonomy): Bacteria > Bacillati > Actinomycetota > Actinomycetes > Mycobacteriales > Mycobacteriaceae > Mycobacterium > Mycobacterium sp. DL592. The sequence goes on from NZ_CP050192.1 coordinate 3,065,584, forward strand.
GAAGCTCTGCCCGAGCCGCGGTTGCACCGTCAGGAAACGCAGACACGATTCCAACAGAAGCGACCCCTGCGATCAACGCTGACCGCATGGACACCTTCGATAGTGCGCGCAACCGCCCGCCGAAGGCTTGGTGCGTTGCCGCGGCAACCTCAACTGTCATGTGCGCAAACCTTCCAATAATGTTGGGCCACACCGAGGTATCCGGAAAGATATGGCGACGCTGCCGTCCCCGTACCCGGTTGTGAACGTGTTTTTTGACCGTAACGAATTGACGGCAACGACGATGTCACCCAAACGTACGAAACTTGCACACTGAAACTTGACGCGGATCGCGCGTCCCAGCAAAGGCCAAATCACTATCGGCCGGGCATCGGGCCTATTCCATCAACTGCGCAGCGACCGTCGCACCCAGGTTCCAGCACGCCTCGATGTCGTCCTTGGTCGGCTTGCCCGAGACGACGACAGTCTGCGCGACCTTCTCCCAGCCCAGGCCGGTGGTGATGGCCTCGACACCGCGCTGCGCGCCTTCGGTGCCTTCGTTGCCGTGCAGGTACCAGCCGAACGGTCGGCCCCGGGTGGAGTCCAGGCACGGGTAGTAGCAGACGTCGAACGCGTGCTTGAGCGCCCCGCTCATATAGCCCAGGTTCGCCGGGGTGCCCAGCAGGTAGCCGTCAGCCGACAGCATGTCGGCCGGCGAGACGGTCAATGCGGGGCTGCGCAGCACCTCGACGCCCTCGATGTCGGGGGCGGTCGCGCCGGCCAGCACCGCCTCGAACATCTCCTGGCAGTGCGGTGACGGAGTGTGGTGGACGATCAGCAGCCGAGGCATCGCCCTCCACTCAGTCGGTCAGCCCTGCGCGACGATCCGCGTGGGCCGCAATGTGATAGCCACCCGGCCCTCGCGGGGCGCGGGGAAGGTGTCCGGATCTTGACCATAGTGGCGGACGACCTTCGCGAACAGTTCGAGGTTGGGATCCTCGCCGATCTCCACCGTCCCGCGGACCTCGAGGGTCCGAAAGGGGTTCTGCGGATCGATGATGAACAACGTCGCCTGCGGATGGGCGACGACGTTCTTGTACTTCTGCCGCGCCGTGACGAAGGACGTCTGCACGGTGTCCCCGTCGACCACGTACCAGATCGCAGTCACCTGGGGCGTCCCGTCGGCGCCGACGGTGGACAGCGAGGCAACCAGCGGTGCTTCGGCGAGATCGCGATGAGAGTCAGGTATGGAAGTCATGCCCGGAATAAACCGCGGCTGTCAGCGCACCATTCCCCGCGTCAGGTCTTGCCCGCCTGCATCGCGACGGCTTTGCGCATCGTCTCTCTGGCGCGGGCGCGATCGCCGGCATAGTCGTAGGCCCGTGCCAGCCGATACCAGCGCTGCCAGTTGTCCGGGTCCGCCTCCAATTCCGTGCGCACGGTATTGAACAGGGTGTCGGCGGCGTCGCGGTCGATGCGCCCGCCCGGGGTTCGGGGCAGCTCGCTGACGTCGAGTTCCATCCCGTCCTCTGTGGCCAGCGCGGCCAGCCGCTGGTGGGCGAAGCCGGCCCGCAGCGTGGCGACCATCGCCCACAGCCCGACGATCGGCAGCAGCAGCACCCCGATGCCCAGCGCGATCCCGCTGGGCTTACCGGTACCGATCAGCACCACTCCGGTACGTCCGAGCAGCACGAAGTACACCAGCAGGGCCACACACATCAGCCCGATCAGCAGCTGGATGCGCAGCGCGCGGTTCACAGGTCCAGCAGTGGTTCGATCCCGATGGTGAGCCCGGGGCGCTTGGCGACCTCGCGCACGGCGAGCAGGACGCCGGGCACGAACGAGGTGCGGTCCAGGCTGTCGTGGCGGATGGTCAGCGTCTCCCCCAGCGTGCCGAACAGCACCTCCTGGTGGGCGACGAGCCCGGTCAGCCGCACCGAGTGCACCGGGATGCCGTCGACGTCGGCTCCGCGCGCTCCTTCCAAGCCTGTGCTGGTGGCATCGGGGTTGGGCGGCAAGTCTTTTCGCGCCTGGGCGATGAGCTTGGCGGTGCGCGTCGCGGTACCCGACGGCGCGTCGGCCTTGTGCGGGTGGTGCAGTTCGATGACCTCCACCGACTCGAAGTACGGTGCGGCCTTCTGCGCGAAGTACATCGACAGCACCGCGCCGATGGCGAAGTTCGGGGCGATCAGCACCGCGCTGCCGGGTTTGTCGGCGAGCCAGGCCTGGACCTGGTCGATGCGCTCGTCGGTGAATCCGGTGGTCCCGACAACGGCGTGGATGCCGTTGTCGATGAGGAACTTGAGGTTGTCCATGACGACGTCGGGGTGGGTGAAGTCGATGACCACCTCGGTGCCGCTGTCGGTCAGCAGGCTCAGGTCGTCGCCGGCGTCGACCTCCGCACTCAACGTCAGATCGTCGGCGTCGCGCACCGCCCCGCACATCGTGGTGCCGACTTTGCCCTTGGCGCCCAGAACCCCAACTCGCATGGGTTTAGCCTAATCGGCGCAGGTTAGTGTGCGGGAATGCAGGTACTGCGCACACCCGACGAGCAGTTCGAGGGTCTCCCGGACTACCCGTTCGAGCCGAACTATCTCGACGTCGAGGCGCGCGGGCTGCCGCCGCTGCGCATGCACTACGTCGACGCCGGGCCCGCCGACGCTCCGGTGGTGCTGCTGCTGCACGGCCAGCCCAGCTGGTCGTTCCTGTACCGCCACGTCATCACCGCGCTGACTGCGGCGGGCCTGCGGGTCATCGCGCCGGACAACATCGGCTTCGGCCGCTCCGACAAGCCCGACGATCCGACCGCCTACACCTTCGCCCGGCACGTGGGCTGGGTGCGCTCCCTGGTGACCGGGCTGGACCTGACCGACGTGACGCTGGTGGTCCAGGATTGGGGCGGCCCAATCGGTTTGAGCGTGCTGGCGCGCGAACCCGACCGGTTCGCCCGCGTCGTGGCCACCAACACCATCCTGCACACGTGCGATCCCGCCCTGGCCGGCAAGCTCGGCTGGGCCCACCACGGCGTGGGCGCCGACCGGATGCTGCTGCAGGAGACCTTGCTGGACTACATCGCCATGTACGCCCGCAGCCCCGACATCACACCGAGCATGTTCATCGACGCCGTCGCCGGGCCGTTGAGCGCCGAGGTGCTGGCCGGCTACGACGCGCCGTTCCCCGATCCCCGCTACAAGGCCGGGCTGCGTCAGCTGACCGCACTGATTCCGTTGACCCGCAATGATCCGGGGGCGGCGATCGGCCGGGCGACGATGGACGCCCTGGCGCATTGGGAAAAGCCTTTCCTGACAGCCTATTCCGACGGAGACCCGGCGACCCGGGGCTGGGAACAGGTGTTCCGCGACCACGTCCCGGGAGCACGCGGACAACACCACACCACCATCGCCGGGGCCGGGCATTTCGTCCAGGAACAGCAGGGCGCCGAGTTGGCCCGCATCGTCACCGAATTCGTCACCGGCCCCTGAGGTTCCGCCGACAGTAACGCTGCGGCGATTTCGCACGCGTTGCGCCGCCGTGAGGTTACTGTCGGCCACCACTCACAGCGGGGCGGCTCCGCGTAGGTGCTCGAAGATCAGCGAGGTCTGGGTGCCGGCCACGTCGGCGTCGGCGTTGAGGTTCTCCACCACAAAGGCACGCAGGTCATCGGTATCTCGGGCCGCCACGTGAATGATGAAGTCGTCGGCCCCGGCCAGGAAGTACACGTCCATCACCTGCGGCTTACGCCGAATGTGTTCGATGAAGGTGCCGATCTTGCCGCGGGCGTTGGACTGCAGGCTCACCGACACCATCGCCTGCAGCGACAGCCCGATCGCCGCGGGATCAATGTCGGCATAGAAGCCCCGGATCACGCCGAGATCCTGCAGCCGGCGCACCCGGCCGTGGCAGGTCGACGGGGCGATGCCGACCGCGTCGGCCAGGGCGCTGTTGGAGATGCGGGCATCGGCGTGCAGCAGCGCCAGGATGCGGCGGTCGACGTTGTCGAGATCGGCCCGAACATCCTTCGGCGCGAGCCCCGATCGAACCGCCAGTTTCGTAGATCCTTCAGCCATAGCTCGACCTTATCGAATCTTTGTCATCTGCATTGAATAAAGTCCGCAGCTTCTTCACAATTCTTGTAAGCCAAACCCCGATCAAGGAGCGATCATGCGTGTCGGTATCCCGACCGAGATCAAGAACAACGAGTACCGCGTCGCCATCACCCCGGCCGGCGTTTCCGAACTGGTCCGCCGCGGCCACGACGTGATGGTCCAGGCCGGTGCGGGCGACGGTTCGGCCATCCCCGACGCCGACTTCAAGTCCGCGGGCGCGCAGATCGTCGCGAGCGCCGACGACGTGTGGGCCCAGGCCGACCTGCTGCTCAAGGTCAAGGAGCCCATCGAGCCGGAATACACCCGGATGCGCAAGGGCCAGACCCTGTTCACCTACCTGCACCTGGCCGCCTCGCGGCCCTGCACCGACGCACTGCTGGCGTCGGGCACCACCTCGATCGCCTACGAGACCGTGCAGACCGCCGATGGTGCACTCCCTCTTCTCGCGCCGATGAGTGAGGTCGCCGGCCGGCTCTCCGCTCAGGTCGGTGCCTACCACCTGATGCGCACCCAGGGCGGTCGCGGCGTGCTGATGGGCGGCGTCCCCGGTGTCGCCCCGGCCCGTGTCGTGGTGATCGGCGGCGGGATGGCCGGCGACAACGCCGCCGCCGTCGCCTGGGGTATGGGCGCGCACGTCACCGTGTTCGACCTCAACGTCAACATCCTGCGCAAGATCGACGCCGAGTACGGCGGCGCCATCGAGACCCGCTACTCGTCGCGACTGGACCTCGAGGATGCGGTCAAGCAGGCCGACCTGGTGATCGGCGCCGTGCTGGTCCCGGGCGCCAAGGCGCCCAAGCTCGTCACCAATGACACTGTGGCACAGATGAAGCCAGGTTCGGTGCTGGTCGACATCGCGATCGATCAGGGTGGCTGCTTCGAGGATTCCAAGCCCACCACCCACGACAACCCGACGTTCAACGTCCACAACTCGGTGTTCTACTGCGTGGCCAACATGCCCGGCGCGGTGCCGCGCACCTCGACCTACGCACTGACCAACGCCACCATGCCGTATGTGCTCAAGCTGGCCGACAAGGGCTGGCAGGACGCCTGCCTGGCCGACCAGGCGCTGGCCAAGGGTCTCTCGACCCACGAGGGTCAGTTGCTCAACGCTGAGGTCGCTCACGACCTCGAGCTGCCCTACACCGATCCGGCCGGCCTGCTGACCTGAAACCTTAAGTGAGCCAACGGCTCACCTCCACACAGCGGACCGGGACAGCTCCTCGAGCGTCCCGGTTCGTTGATGTCTGGGCTCAGCCCATACCGGCCGGCGGATGACCGAGACAGATCAGCGCACCCAGCGGATCCTTGATCGCCGCCAGGGTGCCATAGGGCGTGTCCTCCACGGGCATCAGTAACTGCCCGCCGAGCGCTTCGGTCTGCTTCACCGTCGCGGCCACATCGTCGACGTGGACGTATACCTGCCAGAACGACGGGACCTCCTCGGGCATGAGCTTGACCGAATCCATGATTCCCGAATAGGCGCTCTCCCCGGCGAACACCTGTCCGTAGCGGTCGGGCCCGACGGCGTCCGGGTCACCGCCCGTGCCGATCTCCTCGATCCGCGTATTCAGGACCGACCGGTAGAACTGCAGCGACGCCTCGTAGTCCTTGCTCTGGCATTCGAACCAGTACGGCGCCCCGTGCACACCCCACTCGGCGAAGCCGGGATGAGTGCCGGGCTGCCAGAAGCCGACGACCGCACCCGCCGGGTCGACGACCACCATCATCGAACCCAGCTCGCCCACCGGCATCGGCGGCACCATCACCTTGCCGCCCGCTGCCTCCGCCGCGACGACGGTTGCGTTGCCATCGCTGGTGTGCAGGTAGATCCCCCAGATGTTCGGCGGACCGGCCTCCTCCATGTGCGGCGACAGCCCCGCGACCCGTTTGCCGTGAAGCGTGAAGTTCTGGTAGCCGCCGAACTCCGGTTGCGGCGGGCCTTCGAGTTCCCAGCCGAAGATCTGGTGATAGAACTCCGCGGCACGTGCGGGGTCGCTGCTCATCAAGTCAAACCAGATGGGGGCCCCGATCGGGGCGGTGTAGTCACTCACGATGATCCTTTCCGCGATGTCTGGACCCCTTGACTGACTCCCGCGGCCCCGAAAACTCATCGCGTCGGCGCGTCAGTCGAAGAGATCTCCGTCGACGTAGAACCAGCGACGGGCGCGCACGCTGAACCGGGAACGCTCGTGCAGCACTCCGGTGCGGCCGCCGCTGCGGTAGTGGGCCCGGAACTCGACCTCACCGGTCTGATCCTGCGCCCTCCCGGCGGCGGTGCCGAGGATCTGCAGCCCGGTCCAGGTCAGACCACCCTCGGGTGTCAGCGTGGCGGGCCGGGTCCGCGGATGCCAGGTCTGCCAGACGTAGTCGAGATCGCCGACGGCGTAGGCGCTGTATCGGGCCCGCATCAGCGCTTCGGCGGTCTGCGCCTGCGTCTCACCTCGGTGCAGCGGCAGACAGCAGCTGCCGAACGCGGCACCGGACCCGCAGGGGCAGGCGTCGGTCGGGTTCATCTATCCCTGGCCGCGCAGGGTCGGCAGGGCCGCCGTCGTCACTTCCGCGATGAGCTGCCGCAACGGCTCGGCGTTCGGATTGTCGGATCGAGTGCGCGTCATGACGGCCAGCAAGATACGTTCGCCGTTGGGCCCGAACACGATTCCGATGTCGTTGGTACTGGCGTAGTCGCCGCTGCCGGTCTTGTCGGCCGACGTCCAGCCCGGTTGCAGTCCGGCCCGCATGCTGGAGGTGACGTTGCCGCGCATCCAGTCCTCCAACTGCCGGCGATGCGCCGGGTCGAGCACGTCACCGGTGAGGATCGCCCGGAATCCGCCGCCGAGTGTGCGCGGTGTGCTGGTGTCCCGCGGGTCGCCGGGCAGCGCCGAGTTCAGCTCGGTCTCCCAGCGGTCCAGCCGGGTGCGGTCGTCGCCGATGGAGCGAGCGAACGCGGTGATCGCCTGCGGTCCGCCGATCACCGTCAGCAGCATGTTGGCCGCGGTGTTGTCGCTGCGCTGCAGAACGGCCTGACACAACTCGTCCAGCGGCAGGCTACTGCCCGCCTTCGGTCCGGATATCGGCGAATTGGGAAGCACTGCAGCGGGATCCACCCGTAGCGTGTCCATCATCCGTAGTTCGCCGTGCTGGGCCTTCTGCAGTATCCGCGCGGCGAGGTAGGCCTTGAAGGTCGAGCACACGGCGAACATGTCGCCCTCCCGATGTGCCACCGTCTGCTTCGCGTCGAGGTTCTCGCCGTAGAGCCCAACGACCGCGTTGTGCCGGCTCTCCAGCATGCCGATGCGCTCGTTCAGCGGCGGCAGCGGCTCTGCGGGGTCGCTCAAGCGCGGCGGCGTGTAGTCCGTTCGCCCGCATGCTGCGGCCGCGGTCAGTGCCGCTGCGCCGATGAGCAGGTGACGACGGGTGAGCAACACCGGCGACTAGCCCGCGATCCGCCGAAGAGGTTGTGGCAGTGATCGTTTGGAGCGCACCGGTCCGAGCACCGCGGCGCCGAACGGGTTGGACAGCACCTCGCGGGCGACGGCGTTGACCTCATCGAGGGTGACGGCGTTGATGTGGTCGAGGGTGCTGGTGACGCTGCGGTATCCGCCGTAGTTCAGTTCGCTGCGGCCCAGCCGGTTCATCCGCGATGCGGAATCCTCCAGGCCCAGCACCATTCCGCCGCGGATCGAGCCCTTGGCGATGCGAAGCTCCGACTCGGTGAGACCGTCGCGGGCCACGCTGTTGAGAACCTCGGTGGTCAACCGCACCACCTCGTTGAAACGCTCGGGCAGGCAGCCCGCATACACCGACAGTGCACCGCTGTCACAGAAGGTGTCGATGGTCGAGTACACCGAGTAGGCCAGCCCGCGACTCTCCCGGATCTCCTGGAACAGCCGCGAACTCAGGCCTCCGCCGAGAGCGGTGTTGAGCACCGACAGTGCCCAGCGGTGTCGCCAGTGCCGACCGGGCACCCGGACTCCGAGCGACATGTGGGTCTGCTCGGCGTCGCGGTTGATCAGCACCAAACCGGGCCGGCCGGTGAGCCGGGTGTTTCCGGTACGCGGCGGCCGTGGCTTGCGGCCGCGAATCAGCTTGGGGCCGAAGTACTCCCGAACCAGCTTCACGACCTCGTCGTGGTTGACGTTGCCTGCGACAGCCACCACCATCCGCTCCGGGATGTAGCGGCGGACGTGGAACGAGTGCAGTTGTGATCGGGTCATCGACGACACCGACTCGACGCTGCCGATCACCGGACGCCCGACCGGGTGGTCGCCGAACATGGCCGACAGGAAGACGTCTCCGAGAGCGTCCTCGGGATCGTCGTCGCGCATGGCGATCTCTTCGAGCACCACGTCACGTTCGAGTTCGACGTCCCCGGCGGCGCAGCGCCCGTTGAGCACCACATCGGCGACCAGGTCGATGGCCAGTTCGAGGTCCTCGTCGAGGACGTGCGCGTAGTAGCAGGTGTGTTCTTTGGCCGTGAACGCGTTCAGCTCACCGCCGACGGCGTCGACGGACTGTGCGATATCCACCGCGGTGCGCGTCGGGGTCGCCTTGAACAGCAGATGCTCGAGGAAGTGCGCGGCACCGGCCACGGTGGGGCCTTCGTCACGCGAACCCACGTTGACCCAGACCCCGACCGATGCCGAGCGCACCGACGGGATGTATTCGGTGACAACGCGCAGACCACCGCCAAGGACGGTGCGCCGCACCGCGGCCGGCGCGTCAGGGACGCGCCGGCCGCGGCGTAAGGCGTTAGCTGCTGGCGGTTGCGGCATCGGCATCAACAGGAGCCGGTGCATCGTCGGGAGCAGCAGCCCCCTCTTCGTCGACCAGGATCAGCGAGATCTTGCCGCGGTTGTCGATGTCGGCGATCTCCACCCGGAGCTTGTCGCCGAGCTTGACCACATCCTCGACCTTGTTGATCCGCCTGCCGCGGCCCAGCTTCGAGATGTGCACCAGGCCGTCGCGGCCGGGCAGCAGCGACACGAAGGCACCGAAGTCAGTGGTCTTGACCACGGTCCCGAGGAACCGCTCACCGACCTTGGGCAGCTGTGGGTTGGCGATGGCGTTGATCATGTCGATCGCCGCCTGTGCCGACGGGCCGTCGGTGGCGCCCACGAACACCGTGCCGTCGTCCTCGATGGAGATCGAGGCGCCGGTCTGCTCGGTGATCGAGTTGATCATCTTGCCCTTGGGCCCGATGACCTCGCCGATCTTGTCGACCGGGATCTTGATCGCGGTGACCCGCGGCGCGTACGGGCTCATCTCGTCGGGGGCGTCGATGGCCTCGGCCATCACCTCGAGGATGGTCAGACGCGCGTCCTTGGCCTGCGACAGCGCCCCGGCCAGCACCTGCGACGGAATGCCGTCGAGCTTGGTGTCCAGCTGCAGCGCGGTGACGAAGTCCTTGGTGCCTGCGACCTTGAAGTCCATGTCGCCGAAGGCATCCTCGGCACCGAGGATGTCGGTCAGCGCCACGTAGCGGGTTTCGCCATCGACTTCGTCGGAGACCAGACCCATCGCGATACCGGCGACCGGGGCCTTGAGCGGCACACCGGCGTTCAGCAGCGCCAGGGTCGAGGCACAGACCGAGCCCATCGACGTCGAACCGTTGGAGCCCAACGCCTCCGAGACCTGCCGGATGGCGTACGGGAACTCCTCGACGCTGGGCAGCACCGGCATCAGGGCCCGCTCGGCCAGCGCACCGTGGCCGATTTCGCGGCGCTTGGGCGAACCGACCCGACCGGTCTCACCGGTCGAATACGGCGGGAAGTTGTAGTGGTGCATGTAGCGCTTGGAGGTTTCCGGCCCCAGCGAGTCGATCTGCTGGGCCATCTTGACCATGTCGAGGGTGGTGACGCCCATGATCTGGGTCTCGCCACGCTCGAACAGTGCGCTGCCATGCGCCCGGGGGATCACCGCGACCTCGGCGGACAGCGCGCGGATATCGGTGATGCCGCGGCCGTCGATGCGGAAGTGGTCGGTCAGGATGCGCTGGCGCACAAGCTTTTTGGTCAGCGAGCGGAACGCGGCGCCGATCTCCTTCTCACGCCCGACGAAGGTCTCGCCGAGCTCGCCGAGCACCTCGTTCTTGATCTCGTCGGTGCGGTCGTCACGCTCGTGCTTGCCGGCGATGGTCAGCGCCTGCGACAGCGGCTCGGAGGCCACGTGCTCGACGGCGGTATAGACGTCCTCGGCGTAGTCGGGGAACACCGGGTAGTCGGCGGTCTCCTTGGCGGCCCGGCTGGCCAGCTCGCTCTGCGCGGCGCACAGCGCGGCGATGAACGGCTTGGCGGCCTCCAGGCCCTCGGCCACGACGGCCTCACTCGGTGCCGTGGCACCGCCGGCTATGAGCTCGATGACGTTCTCGGTGGCTTCAGCCTCGACCATCATGATCGCGACGTCGCCGTCCTTGACCACGCGGCCGGCGACGACCATGTCGAACACCGCGCCTTCGAGCTGCTCGACAGTCGGGAACGCCACCCACTGGCCGTCGATCAGCGCGACGCGCACGCCACCGACCGGGCCGGAGAACGGCAGGCCGGAAATCTGGGTGGAAGCCGACGCGGCGTTGATCGCCAGCACGTCGTAGAGGTCCTTGGGATCAAGGCTCAGGATCGTCACGACGACCTGGATCTCGTTGCGCAGGCCCGAGACGAACGACGGGCGCAGCGGCCGGTCGATGAGCCGGCAGGTCAGGATCGCGTCGGTGGACGGGCGGCCCTCCCGGCGGAAGAACGAGCCGGGGATACGCCCGGCGGCATACATGCGCTCCTCGACGTCGATCGTCAAGGGGAAGAAGTCGAAGTGCTCCTTCGGGCTCTTGCTGGCGGTGGTCGCCGACAGGAGCATGGTTTCGTCGTCCAGGTAGGCGACGACCGAACCGGCGGCCTGCTGGGCCAGCCGACCGGACTCGAAGCGGATGGTGCGGGTGCCGAAGCTCCCGTTGTCAATGACGGCGGTCGATTCGAACACGCCTTCGTCGATTTCAGCTACAGACATAGACGTCCGTACAGCCTTTCTGCAATTCAACTGTTTCGCGATGTCACAGATGAACCCAGGTATCCCCGGGTGCGACGAGGCTTGAACCGAGATGCGGCTACGGCCGTCGATCGAAGCGGCCGGGCACTCCCCGATTGAGATTGGGGCCCGGCAGCCACTACCGAAGACCGCCCGATCCGGGAAGCTTCGCTATGACACGCGGGAACGGGACACGCGGATGTGCGTGAACCGCACCCGATTGTTCGCGCCGTCACACGGCGCGTAACGACCCCATGTTACACGTGGGTAGTGCGCTCAGCGGCGCAGACCCAGCCGTTCGATCAGCGAGCGGTAGCGCGCCACATCGACATCGGCAACGTACTTGAGCAGCCGGCGGCGACGGCCGACCAGCAGCAGCAGACCGCGCCGCGAGTGGTGGTCGTGCTTGTGCTGCTTGAGGTGCTCGGTGAGGTCGGAAATCCGCTTGGTCAGCAGTGCGACCTGGGCCTCCGGCGAGCCGGTGTCGGTCTCATGCAGGCCGTAGGAGCCCAGGATTTCCTTCTTCTGTTCGGCAGTCAACGCCACGAGAACATCTCCATCAATCGGTACCGCGTTTAGGTAATCAAGCAAGGCCACCGCGGACTGCAGCACATGCCGTGTCGGGACGAACTCTAGCAGCGGGACCGCCCCGAACCGAAATCGCGCCAGGTCAGCGGCCAGACCTTGACAACATACAACCAATCGGTTGTATGTTGGGAGTGTGATCGTGGACGAGGAAGACCGGGCCGACGCCCTGTTCCATGCGCTGTCCGACCGCACGCGGCGAGACATCATGCGTCGCGCCCTGGCCGGGGAGCACTCGGTGTCCGCGCTCGCACTGAAATACGAGATGAGCTTCGCGGCGGTGCAAAAACACGTCGCCGTGCTGGAGAAGGCAGGTCTGCTCACCAAGCGGCGCAGCGGTCGTGAGCAACTGGCCAGTGGCGACGTGACGGCCGTGCGGTCGGTGGCGTCGATGCTCGGTGAGTTGGAGCAGATCTGGCGGGGCCGGGTCGCGCGCATCGACGACCTCATCTCAGCCGACGAAACCCAGGAGGACGAAACGCCATGCCCGTGACCGATGTACAGCACGATCTCGACAGCCTGACCCTGACCATCACCGCCGATTTCGCCGCGCCGGTGCAGCGGATCTGGCAGGTCTACGCCGACCCGCGTCAGCTGGAGAAGGTCTGGGGCCCGCCGGACTATCCGGCGACCGTCGTCGACCACGACCTGAAGACCGGCGGCCGGATGACGTACTTCATGACCGGACCCGACGGCGACAAGCACGCCGGCTACTGGGAGATCACCGCCGTCGACGAACCCAGGAGCTTCGCCTTCACCGACGGCTTCGCCGACCAGGACTTCAATCCCGACCCCACCATGCCGACCTCGCACAGCGTGTTCACCTTCACCGAGCACAACGGCGGCACCAGGGCCACCTACGTAAGCACCTACCCGTCGGCCGAGGCGCTGCAGACCGTGCTCGACATGGGCGTCATCGAGGGCGCCACCGGTGCGATCAACCAGATCGACGGCCTGGTCGGCTCCGGCAGCTGATTACGACGAGGACAGGATCTGGCGGGCCTTGTCGGTGTCCTTGCCCATCGCCACGACCAGATCCTGTACCGAGTCGAACCGCAGCTGGCCGCGCAAGCGGCTGACGAAGTCGACGGCCACATGCTGGCCGTACAAGTCGGCCTCGGAATCGAGGACGAACGCCTCGACGGTGCGGGTGCGACCGGAGAACGTCGGGTTGGTGCCCACCGACACCGCCGACTGGTAGCGCTCACCCGGGATCACCGAACCGGTGATGGGCCCGTGGCCCAGGACGGTGAACCAGGCGGCGTAGACGCCGTCGGCCGGGATCGCCGAGTACATCGGGGGCGCCACGTTGGCGGTCGGGTAGCCCAGGCCCCGGCCACGGCCGTCGCCGCGCACGACCACACCTTCGACCCGGTGCGGGCGGCCCAGCGCCTCGGCCGCGGCGACCACGTCACCGGCGTCGACGCAGGAACGGATGTAGGTCGACGAGAAGGTGACGGTCTCGCTCTTGTGGTGCTCGGCGACCAGGGACATGCCCTCGACGGCGAAGCCGAAGCGTTCTCCGGCCTTACGCAGGGCCGCCACGTTGCCGGCCGCCTTCTTGCCGAAGGTGAAGTTCTCCCCTACCAGCACCTCGACCACGTGCAGCCGTTCCACGAGGAGTTCGTGGACGTAGCGCTCCGGGGTCAGCTTCATGAAGTCGGTGGTGAACGGCATGACGAGGAAGACGTCGATGCCCAGTTCCTCGACGAGTTCGGCACGGCGGGCCAGCGTGGTCAGCTGGGCGGGATGGCTGCCCGGGAAGACGACTTCCATCGGGTGGGGGTCGAAGGTCATCAGCACCGTCGGCACGCCGCGTTCACGACCCGACTTGACTGCCTGGGCGATCAGTTCGACATGCCCGCGGTGCACGCCGTCGAACACGCCGATGGTCAGTACGCACCGGCCCCAGTCCGAGGGGATCTCTTCCTGACCCCGCCACCTCTCCACGTCGGCAAGCCTACGACCCGGCGCCACCGGCCGAGGCGCTAGATCCCCAGATCAGGTAATGAATGCCTAAACTTTCGGGTGTGAGTCCTGACGAGAACCCCAACAGCGGGGTACGCGACCTGACGATGGTTGCCCAGGACTACCTCAAGATCATCTGGACCGCCCAGGAGTGGTCGCACGAGAAGGTCAGCACCAAACTGCTCGCCGAGCGTCTCGGCGTGTCGGCCAGCACGGCCTCGGAGTCCATCCGCAAGCTCGCCGACCAAGGTCTGGTGCACCACGAGAAGTACGGCGCGGTCACCCTCACCGACCGCGGCCGCCACGCGGCACTGGCGGTGGTACGCCGGCATCGCCTGCTCGAGACATTCCTGATGCGCGAGCTGGGCTACGGCTGGGACGAGGTGCACGACGAGGCCGAGATCCTCGAGCACGCGGTCAGCGACATGATGCTCGACCGGATCGACGCCAAGCTGGGCTATCCCACCCGCGACCCGCACGGTGACCCGATCCCGGCGGCCGACGGCCAGGTACCCACCCCGCCGGCGCGGCAGCTGTCGGCCTGCTCGAACGGCGACGTCGCCACGGTGGCCCGGATTTCCGACGCCGACCCCGAGATGCTGCGCTACTTCGACGCGGTCGGGATCAATCTGGACTCGCGCCTGGAGGTCCTGGCCCGGCGCGACTTCGCCGGCATGATCTCGGTGTCGGTGCAGGCCGCCGACGGCGCGCTGAACACTGTCGAACTGGGAAGCCCTGCCGCCCAAGCGATCTGGGTTGTCGGCGGGTAACGCCGTCAGCTCACGATCGGCGAATCCGCACCGGCAGGGAGGCCGGGCCCTGCAGTGACGGCGAGGTCCCCCACCGCACCGGCCCCGCCAGCTCCAGCCCGTCGATCTCGTCCAGCAGATGATTGACGGCGGTGACGGTCTCGAGCCGGGCCAGGTGTGCGCCGAGGCAGAAGTGCAGGCCGTGCCCGAACGCCAGGTGCCCGGTGGTGTCGCGGTGAATGTCGAGACGGTCGGGATCGCCGAACTTGTCCCGGTCGCGGTTGGCCGATGCGTAGAACAGCACCACCTTGCCGCCGGCGGGGATCACCGTCCCGCCGACCTCGTAGGGCCGAGTGGCGACCCGGGTCACCCACTGCACCGGCGAGCCCCAGCGTGCGGTCTCCTCGACCGCTGCGGGCACCAGGCCCCTGTCGGCCTTCAACTCGTCGAACAGGTTGGGGTCCTGGGCCATTCGCATCAGCAGCATGCCCAGCAGGTTCGTCGTCGTCTCGTTGCCGGCCACCAGCAGGATGGTCGCGTAGAAGAACGCCTCGTTGTCGGTGAGTTCGCCGGCGGCCCGAGCCACCTGCAGCCGGGTCAGCAGGTCCTCGGCCGGTTGCGTTGCGCGCCTGGTCATCTCGAGGTTGATGAAGCTGCGCAGCTGGACGTAGGACGCCAGCATGCCCGCGACCATCCGGGCCACTTCGGGCAGCGTCCGCGGCGCGAACGCCTGCACGATCTGTTCGGACACCGTGCGAAATCCTGGCCACTGCTCACGAGGGATGCCCAGGATCGTGGCGATGACGTTGATCGGCATCGGCACAGTCAGGGTGGCGACCAGGTCGACGGCCTTGCCGTCGCGAAGCGCCGAGATCGACTCGCCAGCCAGGCGCTCGATGTCCGACGTCAGGGTGTTCACGGCACGTTTGGTGAACACCGGCGCGGCGATGTGGCGCAGCCGGGTGTGATCGGGCGGGTCGGCCAGCAGCACCGCACTCGCGGCGAAGCTGCGCAGCATGATCCCGTCGCGCGAGGAGAGCACCTCGCTGTTGCGGGCGGCGGCGTGGACGTCGGCGTAGCGGCCCAGCATCCACACCCCGAGGCGCTCGTTGACCACGACCGGATGCCGGCGGATCCGCTCGAGCGCCGGGTAGGGGTTGACGATATTGGCCGGCAGTGTGGGGTCGAAAGTGGTACGCGGCATGGCAGACTCAGCCATTCGCGGTCGCGGTCGGCGGATGTCCCGGTAGGCGCCGGTGGCCACCGGGCGCCACAGGTCCGACACCGACGCGCGGGCGACCGAGGCCACCGCCCGCGGCGGCGGCTTGAGCAGATCAGCAGGCATAGACAGGACGCTAGAGCGGGCCGGTACGCAAAAGAATGCCCGTTTCGGACATCGGCTTGATACTTTCGGACACATGGTGGCCATTTCCGGACTCGACGTCGCCCGGCCGTCAACGACGGGCCGACATGTCATCGAGGCTGCTGCCGAGCACGGGCTCGACGCCGCGACATGCCTGCACGGCACCGGGCTATCGCCCGAGGACCTCCTCGATCCCACCGGGGAGATCAGTCCGACGCAGGAAATCACCATCATCCGAAATGTCATCGCGCGGTTGGGAAACCGGCCCGGGCTCGGGATGGAAGCCGGATCGCGCTACAGCCTGGCCGATACCGGCATCCTCGGCTATGCGCTGATGTCGAGCCCGACGTTCGGCGACGCCGTCGACGTCGCCTGGCGCTACAGCGCGCTGTCGGCCTCCTATCTCAGCCTCGCAGCACCCGAGTTCGTCGGATCCGAAGCCGTGGTGGCCATCGACGACACCCAGATTCCCTTCGACGTACGGCAATTCCTGATCGAGCGGGACTTCGGCATGGTGGTGCGGGTGATCCCGATGTTGATCGGCTCGAATCAACCGCCGATGACGTTCCGCGTCGAACTGGCCAACCTGACCCTGCCCATCGACGGCATCGAGATCGACAACGTGACGATCCGGGTCGAGAAGGCCTCACGCAACGCCCTGGTGTTCCCCGCCGACCTGATCCACCAGCCGATGCCCGCGGCCGACCCGCAGACCGCGGCGATCTGTATCCGCGAGTGCGAGCAACTGCTCGACCGGCGCCGCACCCGTCGCGGCATCGCCGCGGCCGTGCGAACGCGCATCATCGCGAACTCCGCGCAGATCCCATCGATGGCCGACGTCGCCGCCGAACTGTGCATCACCGAACGGACGTTGCACCGCAAGCTGACCGCCGAGGGGACCAGCTTTCGGGCGCTGCTCGACGAAGTGCGGGTGACGTTGGCCGCCGAGCTGCTGGACTCAGGCTTCACCGTGGAGGAAACCGCACGACGGCTGGGCTATTCGGAGACCTCCGCTTTCACCCGGGCGCACATCCGCTGGACGGGTCAGCCGCCCAGCAGACGCAAGACCTAGAGGGTGGCCGGCCGGATCACCACGACCGAACCGGTGCCAGAACCCTTGTCCTGCAACAGGGCGACCACCCGGTCGTCGGGATCGGTCGCCGCATACACGCCGTCGATACCGGCGGCGGGCAACGAGCGGCCGTGGCTGGCGTCACCGGCCTGCTCGGCGGTGATGTCGCGGCGCGGGAACGCCAGCAGGCACGCCTCGTCGAGGGTGTAGCTGAGCAACGGCGTCTCGGCGAGAACCTCCAGCGTGCGGGCATGGTCGAGCCCGTATCCGCCCACCCGGGTCCGGCGCAGCGCCGTCAGGTGTCCCCCGACGCCCAGTGCCGCACCGAGGTCGCGGGCCAGCGCGCGGATGTAGGTGCCCGATGAGCAGTCCACCTCGACATCGAGATCGACGAAACCGTCTGGGGGCCGGCGGATGTCGAGGACGTCGAAGCGGTCGATGCGCACCGCCCGTTGCGCCAGTTCGACCTTCTGGCCTTCGCGGACCAGCTGGTAGGCGCGCTTGCCACCGATCTTGACCGCGCTCACCGACGACGGGCGTTGCAGTATGTCGCCGCGCAGCGCCGCGATCCCGGTGTGGATCTGGTCATCGGTGATGTGTCCGGCCGGAATGTACTGGAGCACTTCGCCTTCGGCGTCATCGGTCGTGGTGGAGCGGCCCAGCCGGATGGTGGCGGTATACGACTTCGAGGTGGCGGTCAGCAGACCCAGGATCTTGGTGGCCCGCTCGATGCCGATGACGAGGACTCCCGTTGCCATCGGGTCCAGGGTGCCGGCGTGGCCGACCTTGCGGGTTCCGAAGATGCGCCGGCACCGGCCCACCACGTCATGGCTGGTGATGCCCGCAGGCTTGTCGACGACGACAATCCCCGGTTGGGGACTCACAGCACGATCGCCGTCAGCGCCAGCCCACCGCCCACTGACCAGCGGCCCTCGAGCTGCGTCAGCGGCGGTCCGAACCGGGCACTCGGGTCGATCAGGATCCGGGACACGAAGCTGCCGCGCAGGCCATCGGCGTCGACGTCAAAGGTGATGTGGGCGTCCTCGAAGCCCAGCCAGCGCTGGGTCAGCGGAAACCACGCCTTGTACGTCGCCTCCTTGGCACAGAACAGGACTCGGTCCCAGTGCAGTCCACCGGGCAGCTTCGCGATCTCGTAGCGTTCGACCGGGAGACTGATGGCGTTGAGCACCCCGTCGGGCAGCTCCCCGTGCGGTTCGGCGTCGACGCCGACCGACCGCACCGATTCGGCGCGGCCCACGACCGCGCCGCGATACCCCTGGGTGTGGGTGAGGCTGCCCACCACGCCGTCAGGCCAGCACGGTTCGCCCTTGTCCCCCTTGAGGATCGGTACCGGCGGCATGCCGAGTTGCTGCAATGCCACCCGGGCGCAATGCCGCACGGTGACGAATTCGTTGCGGCGCTTGGCCACCGCCTTGGCGATCAGCGGCTCTTCCTCGGGCAGCGGAGCAAGGTCCGGCGGGTCGTCGTAGAGCTCCGCGTAGACCAGGTCGGTGACATCGGGCAGCACCGCCCGCATGAGCTCGCTCATCCGCGCCGGCTGCGCAGCCGGTCGCGGAACTTCTCGGACTGCTCGCGCATCTCCTGGGTGATCACGAAGTGGCCGCCGAAGTCGTTGAGGTAGCCCGGCGCGTACTGCGGGTCAGGCAGGATCTGGCGCATCCAGCGATAAGGCTTGCGCCGCCGCCACTCTCGCGGATAGCCGACCGACACCTCCTCGAAGCGCACCCCGTCATACCAGGTGGTCCGCGGAATGTGCAGATGCCCGTACACAGAGCACACCGCGTTGTAGCGGGTGTGCCAGTCGGCCGTCTCGACCGTCCCGCACCACAGCGAGAACTCCGGATAGAACAGCACGTCGCAGGGTTCGCGGCGCATCGGGAAGTGGTTCACCAGAACCGTCGGCGTCATCCAGTCCAGCTCGTCGAGCCGTTTCCTGGTGTAGGCCAGCCGATCCCGGCACCACGCATCCCGGGTGGCGTACGGCTCGCTGGACAACAGGAACTCGTCGGTGGCGACGATGTTGGCGGCCTTGGCGATCGCCAGGCCCTCGGCCTTGGTGGTGGCACCGGCAGGCAGAAACGTGTAGTCGTACAGCAGGAACATCGGCACGATGGTCGCGGGGCCGCCCTGCTCGGTCCACACCGGGAACGGATGCTCGGGAGTGATCACACCCATCTCGTCGCACATGTTGACCAGGTAGTCGTAGCGCGCCCGGCCGAACACCTGCATGGGGTCCTTACCGGTGGTCCACAGTTCGTGGTTACCCGGCACCCAGATCACCTTGGCGAAGCGGCGGCGCAGCAGATCCAGCGACCATCGGATGTCATCGGTGCGCTCGGCGACGTCACCGGCGACGATCAGCCAGTCGTCCGGTGTCGACGGATACAGCGATTCGGTGACCGGCTTGTTGCCGTTGTGACCGGTGTGCAGGTCACTGATCGCCCAGAGTGTGGGAGCCACAACCGACCAGCCTACTGGGCACGTTCGGGCCGGCGCGCAGCGTCGGATTGCGGCTGCGTGCGCCTGCAGTCATAGCGACTTCTGCGGTAGTTGAACGGGTGTCGCGATCGAGATCCGCATTGCGGTTCCCAATCGGAGGCGCCGTGTCGGGAAAATGGTGGAACCGTATCGGAAAAACGGTGGAATCTGTGCTTTTAGTGGGTTGTTCCTGAGAAATTTCCTTGCGTGTGCCATTACTAAATGGTCCTATTGGTTCCGCAATGCGGATCGCCAGAACCGCATAGGAATTCGGAGGGCCCCATGCGCACCGACTACTCTGACCGCCACACCCGCCCCGGATCACCGTGGTATCGCCCCCACCGCGTCGCAACGCCCGCCACCGGGTGCGCGAACTACGTCGGCCGGGTCGGCGCGCTGGCGCTGGCCCTCGGTATCGGCGTGGCGGTGACGACCGCGGGCCCCGGTGTCGCGACCGCCTCGCCGGCGGCCTCCGGTTCCTCGTCGGCCACGTCGTCACAGGACACCGGTTCCTCGGCGACCGGGTCCTCCAAGCGGGGATCGACGGCGAAGAAGACGTCGACAACCAAGAGCGACTCGGCGTCAGGCAGCGACACCGCCGGCTCGGCGCCACATGTCACGACCGAGACCGATCGGGGCTCCGCGACCGGGCACTCGCGCACCGCCGTCGACGCGGCAAGCGATGCGACCGAGAAGGAATCGGACACCGCGGAGACGCAGCGCGAAACCACCTCGGCCACCTCGGCGACGGTCAGTACCGATACCCCACAGCCAGCTGACGGTGCGGCCACGCCCGCGGTGGCGAGCACCGCCCCGGCTGCCGCCACGACCGTCGCGGTGACCACCGTGAAGGCCGCCGCCACGCAAACCACGAGCGCCGCAGCCACCGCGGCCACCCCGTTCCGGCCCATCCGGGCGCTGGTGGCCGGGGTGCTCACCGTCTTCGGCTACAACCCGCTGGCCACCCCCTCACCCGGGGACCCCACACCCAACCCGATCCTGGTCGGTATCTGGGGCCTCTACCGCCGCATCGAGTCGTTCATCGCCAACGAAACCCCCACCGTCGGCACCCCGACCGTCAGCTCCACTCTCAACGCCCAGGGCCAGATCACCGGCAGCCTCAACGCCACCGACTTCGACGGCGACACCCTGACCTACACCGTCACCCAGGGCCAGCACGGCACCGCGATCGTCAACGCCGACGGCACCTTCACCTACACCCCCGTCGCCGGATACACCGGCGCCGACACCTTCAGCGTGAACATCAGCGACGACTCCAACTTCCATTTCCACTTCCACCTCTTCGACCTGTTCCACCCGACCTGGCACTCGACCACCGAGACCGTGAACGTCGTCGTGCCTCAGGTAGCGCCTGTCATCACGGTGGTATCGGGCCCGAGCGCACCGGCGGCCGACGGCTCGGTGCGTGGCACCTTCACCGTCGTCGACCTCAACCGTGACCCCGTCACCGTAGCGGTGGCATCCGGCGCCGAACCTGTCCATGGGGCAGTCGAATTCAGCTACAACACCACCAGCGGCATCTATACCTGGACCTACCGGCCGAGCCAGGCCGAACAGATTGCACTGGGGCTCAACGGATCCACCCTGACCGACGGATTCACCATCTCGGCCACCGACGGTCACACCGACCCGGTGACCGCCGCCGTCCAGAACGTCACGGTGGCACCGGCCCACCTCAGCATCGACGTACCCATCGAGTTGGGCACCAATCCGGGGACGAGCAACGTCACCGTCAACGCCGCGGGAACCCGCGCCTACATCAGCGACTCAGCGCACGCCACGGTCACCGTCGTCGACCTCACCACGGGCACGGTGCAGACGACCTACCACGTCGGCGACTACCCCGTCGGCGTCGCCACCGGAGCCAATGGAGTGATCTACGTGTCCAACTCCGACGGCCACAGCATCTCGGTCATCAACACCACCACCGGACAAGCCACCGAGATCGCAGTGGCCGACGCGCCCGGCGTGCCCGTCCTGGCTCCCGGCGGAAAGCGGCTCTACGTTCCCGTCGCCGACGGGACCGTCGCGGTGATCGACACCACCACCAACACCCAGGTGTCGACCATCAACTACGCCGGGGGCCGAATCGCATTCGCCGGCGCCGACTCCTCGAAGTTGTACGCGATGGGATTGGACGAACTCGCCGTCATCGACGTGGCGACAGGCACGGTGCTCGACACGATCGAAACACCGGACCGCGCCTACGATCTGGCCGTCAACGCCGACGGCACCCGTGCCTACGTGGCGGCCTTCGGGAACAGGTCGGTCCAGGTCGTCGACACCTCGGACCCGACCAACCTCACCGAGCTCACCGTCATAAATATCCCGCCGGCGCCGGCCAACTTCCTCAACGAGCCGGTCGCGGTCACCCTCAGCCCGGACAGCAGCCTGGCCTATGTCGGCACCCTGGGCGGCAAGGTGTTCGTCGTCGACACCGCCACCAACACGCTCATCACCGGCGCCACCCAGCAGCTACCCGGCAAGACCGATGGCCTGGCCGTCAGCCTCGACGGCTTGCACCTCTACAGCGTCAACGCGCAGCACCAGACGCTCGCGGTCATCACACTCAAGCCCGGTGTGGACGTCAACGAGTCACCGGTGATCAGTGTGGTGTCGGTGCCGAGCACCCCCGCCGCCGATGGCTCCGTGAGCGGATCCTTCCGGGTGACCGACCCCGACGGCGACGCCGTCACCGTCACTGTCGGGATGCCCTCCGACGGCGCCGTGGCCGTCCACTACAACGCCACGTCCGGGGTATACAGCTGGACGTACACCCCCACTGAAGCCGCCCGGCTCGGCTCCGGGCTCGGCGCCACCGCGGCCAGCGATGCGTTCACGGTGACGGCCTCCGATGCGAACTCGACCCCCGGCACGCTGGACATCAGCGGAATCACCATCGCTCCAACACATCTGACGGTCGAGGCAGCCATCGGCGCGGTCACCGGAAAGCCGAGTGCGGTGGCCCTGTCCCCTGATGGCAGCAAGGCCTACGTCGCCGACAAGACCCACGACAGCGTGGCCGTCGTCGACCTGGCCACCGGTGAGATCCTGCACACCTACACCGTGGGTGACGCCCCGTCGTCGATCGCGGTGCACGCCGACGGCCGGGTGTACGTCGGGTACAACGGCGGCGTCAATGTCATCAACCCGACCTCCGGAGCGGTGAAGACACTGGCCATCGGCGACGGCGTGACACAGGTGATCGTCAGCCCCGACGGAACCCGGGTCTACGCCACCAAGGTCGGCAACATCAGCCCCGGGATCGTCGTCATCAACACCGCAACCGACACCATTGCAACCACTTTCGGGTACCCGGGCAGCCACCTGGCATTCGCCGGCAACGACAGCTCGACGATCTACGCGACCGACTTCAACGGCTTTGCCATCGCCGTGCTGAAGGCGTCCGACGGCTCGCTGCTGGGCCTGACCTACGTGATCAACAAGCCGGGACCGCTGGTGGTCAACACCGCAAGCACCAGGGCCTATGTCACGACCGCCACCGCCATCAAGGTCTACGACGTCAGCGACCCGTCGAACATGAGCGTGGTCCAGACGATCGCCCTACCCAGTGCCCCCGACGCCATCGCGCTGAACCCCGACGGCACCCTGGCATACCTCACCAGCAAGGACACCGGCCGCATCACAGTGGTCGACCTCACCGACGGCACCGTGCTGGCCACCGGCACCACGCTGGCAGGCAGCCACTCCGGCTTCGTGCTCAGCACCGACGGCACACATCTGTACGCGACCAACACCACGACCCGCAAACTGTCTGTGCTGGAACTGAATCCGGGTGCCAACACCAACCAGGCGCCGGTCGTCACCGAGGTTCTCGCCCCCACCACACCGACTGCAACGGGCGTCATCAACGGCTCCTACGTCGTCGCCGACCCGGACGGCGATCCCATCACGGTGACCAACGATGTCGAGCCAGGCAAGGGCAGCTTCCTGGTCGACTACGACCCGGTACTCGGGGTCTACAACTGGCAGTACTCCCCCACCCAGGCCAGTCAGTTGATCTCCGGACTGGGTGCGACACCGTCGACCGACGGCTTCTCGATCAACGCCACCGACGGCGCCAATCCGACTGTGGCGGTGGTGAATCTGACCGTGCCACAGATTCACTTCGAGGCCGCTACCCCCATCACGACCACCGGCAGCCCCGGTGGGGTGTTCGTCAGCCCCGACGGCACCCGCGCATACGTGACCGACGCCGGCCCGTCCGCCGGCGACCCGAACACCGTCAAGGTCGTCAATCTCGGCACCGGAGCGATCGAGGCCCAGTACACGGTCGGGGATGCACCCCAGTCGGTGGTCGCGACAACGGGAGGCGACACCATCTACGTCGCCAACGCCGGATCCGGATCCGTCTCGATCATCGAAACCGGCTCCGGCACAGTGACGAACGTCGATGTCGGCGGCCAGCCCGGCACACTGGTCCTCACCGCCGACGCCCAACGGCTCTACGTCACCACCGACAACGGCGGCATCAAGGTCATCGATGCCGGCACCAAAGCCGTGGTCGGCACCGAGGCCATCAACCTGGGGTCGACCGACATCGCCCTGAGCGCAGACGGCTCGCTGCTGTACTCACTCAACCGCGATGCCACGATCTCGATCGTCGACACCGCCACCGGAACGGTCACCC
Source organism: Mycobacterium sp. DL592 (assembly GCF_011694515.1). Lineage (NCBI taxonomy): Bacteria > Bacillati > Actinomycetota > Actinomycetes > Mycobacteriales > Mycobacteriaceae > Mycobacterium > Mycobacterium sp. DL592. Next base: position 3,089,597 of record NZ_CP050192.1, read on the forward strand.
TGCAGAAGCCGGCCAACACGGTGGTCGCGGTGACGTGCAGGCTCGCACTGAGCCCCGACGGTCAGCACCTGTACGCCACGTACTTCTATCCGGGCTCCAGCAAGATCGCCGTATACGACGCGAAGACCCTTGCCCTGACGACAACGATCTCGCTGTCGAGCCTGCCCAACCCCATCGCGGTGAGCCCCGACGGCAGCCTCGTCTACGTCGGGGGTGCCAACGGCGGCCTAGCCGTCATCGACGCCGCCACCAACACCGTGATCGGCAGTTCACCAGACGTCAACAGCAACAGCATCGCCGACGTGGTGGCCAGCTCCGACGGCCAGCACGTCTACGTGGTGGACACCGCCCACGACACGGTCATCGATCTGGTCGTCACGCCGGGCTCCGGCAGCCTGTTGACCTAACTCACATCCCGTAACCCACCGACCGTCAAGCACTTTCGAAACAAGGAGACCCTCATGACCATCGTGTCGACTTCCCGTCAATCGGTGTACGCACAGCATGTCGGCAGAGTGGGCGCACTCGCAGTCGCCCTGGGCATCGGCGTCGCCGTGACCACCTACGCGCCCTACATCGCCTCCGCCGCGCCGACGAGCACCCAATCCTCGTCGAGTTCGGCCTCGACACCGGCGAAGAAGTCCACCGGCTCCTCGGCACGCAGCCGGACCAAGGATCCGTCAGGGTCGGCATCGGAGCACCAGAACGATTTACCCGGCGCAGCGGCCGCGACGACCGGACGGGCGAGCTTCAAGGGCGTCACCGACACGAACGACGAAAAGGCCAGCAATACAGTCGAAGTCACCACGGTCTCCGATACCGCCGAATCGCAGCAGAGCGCACAACAGGCCTCCGCGCCTGCGGTGTACACCGGCTCTGCTCAGCAGACGACCACCCCGGCGGCCGGCACGGATGAACCTGCGGCCCCGGCTGCGGTCGTCGTGAGCACCGTCAAGACAGCCGTCGCGGCGCAGACCACCAACACCGCCGCGGCGACCACCAGCACCCCGTTCCGGCCGATCCGGGCTCTCGTGGCCGGGGTGCTGAGTGTGTTCGGCTACAACCCACTGGCCACTCCCTCACCCGGTGACCCGGCACCCAACCCGATCCTCGCCGGTATCTGGGGCCTCTACCGCCGCATCGAATCCTTCGTCGCCAACGAAACCCCCACCGCAGGCACCCCCAACGTCAGCTCCACACCCAACGCCCAGGGCCAGATCACCGGCAATCTCAACGCCACCGACTACGACGGAGACACCCTGACCTACACCGTCATCCAGGGTGAACACGGACTGGCCAAAGTCAACGCCGACGGCACGTTCACCTACACCCCGGTGGTCGGCTACACCGGGCCCGACAGCTTCCAGGTACAGATCAGCGACACCGGTTTCCACCTGCACTTCCATCTGTTCGACTTGTTCAATCAGACCGGACATTCGACCACCGAGGCCGTGAATGTCGTTGTGCCCGAACACGTCAACCAGGCGCCGGTGATCACAGCCGTCTCGGGTCCGAGCACGCCGAACGCCAACGGCATCGTGACCGGGCGCTTCACGGTCACCGATTCCGAGGGCGATCCCGTCAGCGTCAGCGCCGGCAATCCCACCCATGGCAGCGTCACTCTCGGATATGACGTCGCCAGCGGTCAGTACACCTGGACCTACACCCCCACTCAAGCCAGCCAGATCCTGGCCGGCCTGAGCGCGACGACGGTGACCGACGGGTTCACCATCTCCGCATCCTACGGCGTGAACACACCCAGCACCTCCGCCGTCGCTGGAATCACCGTCGCACCAGCGCATTTCACCAGCTCGAACGCCATCCCCATCCAGGGCGGCAGGCCCGTCTCGATCGTGCTGAACAGCGCCGGAACCCGAGCCTTCGTTACCATCCAGAGTTCCACGGACGCGAACGGCACCCTGGCGATCTACGACACCAAGACCGGCGCAAAGCTTCGCGAGTACGCCATGGGTCAAGCGCCGCTGGGCCTGGCGGTCAACGCCGACGGCACCAAGGCCTATGTCGCCAACCAGGACACCACGATCACCGCTGTCGACACCGTCGCTGACACCGTCACCACCATCACCACCGGCGGCCAGACCGAACAGCTGGTCCTGACACCTGACGGCGGCAAGCTGTACGTGAGCTCCGCGACCGGTGGGGTGACCGTGGTCGACGTCGTCAACAACATCGTCGGGCCGACGATCAGTGCGGCGGCGACCACACTGCTGATGAGCGCCGACGGCAGCAAGGTCTACACGGTCAACCGGGGCGGCACGCTGTCGATCATCGACACCAGTTTGGAAGTGGTCGCGCTGACCAAACCGCTGGGTTCGACGGGTTCGGCCCTGATCCGGTCCACCGCACTGAGCCCCGACGGCACGCGACTATATGTCGCCGGCGGAATCGCCGGGAGCCTCGCGGTGTACGACGCTGCCACACTGACCTTCCTCGGCAAGGTCTCGATTCCCGGGCTTCCCGGCCCCATCACCGTGAGCCCCGACGGCAGCGTCGTCTACATAGCCGGCACCGGCGGCGGCGTCACGGCCGTCGATACGACGACCAACACCATCATCACCAACCTCGGCGACCTCACCAACGGTCCGCTCGTCGGGGTCGACGTGAGTGCCGACGGGCACACGCTGTACTTCTCCGAGGCGGACAACGACCAGCTGTCGGTCATCACCCTCAACTGATCGCCGCCGACGCGGCCCGCACAGGAATCCTGATGCGGGCCGCGTCGCAGTGCCCACGCTGCATATGGTGGACAACGTGACCAACACCGTTGCGCGCGGCAACTATCTCCCGGCACGCACCCGGGTCCGCCAGTTCGCCGATCGCGCGGTGAGCCGTGCGCTGCGGCTCCCGGCGCCGAGCACCGACTACGTCGTCGACCACCGGGTCACCATCCCGATGCGCGACGGCGTCGACCTGCGGGCCACCCATTACGCACCGCTGACCGACGCCCCGCTGGGCACCATCCTGGTCCGCGGGCCCTACGGCCGGTCGTTCCCGTTCTCCCTGATCTACGCCCAGCTGTACGCCGCCCGCGGCTACCACGTGGTGCTGCAGAGCGTGCGCGGCACATTCGGTTCCGGCGGCGAGTTCGTGCCGATGGTCCACGAGGCCCCCGACGCCGCCGACACCGTGGTGTGGTTGCGCGAACAGCCTTGGTTCACAGGCACTTTCGCGACGATCGGGCTGTCGTACCTGGGGTACACCCAGTGGGCACTGCTGGCCGACCCGCCACCGGAGCTGGCCGCGGCGGTGATCACGGTGGGCCCGCACGACTTCCACACCTCGTCCTGGGGCACCGGCGCGTTCTCGCTCAACGACTTCCTCGGCTGGTCGGACATGGTGGCCCACCAGGAGGCTCCCCCGCTGCGGCGGCTGGCCTATCAGGTCCGCTCCGGGCGCCGGCTGGAGCGCGGGGTGCACGGGCTTCCGCTCGGCGGCGCCGGCCGCGCCTTCCTCGGCACCGGATCGCCCTGGTACGAGTCGTGGATCGAGCACCCCGAGGCCGACGACCCGTTCTGGGAGACCATGCGGATGACGACGGCACTGGAGCGCTGCGACGTGCCGGTGCTGCTGCTCACCGGCTGGCAGGACCTCTTTCTGGACCAGACGATCCACCAGTTCCAGCACCTGCACGGCCGCGGTGTCGACGTGGCGATGACGATCGGGCCGTGGACGCATTCCGACATGGTGACCAAGGCCGCGGGACTCGCCGCCAACGAGACGCTGACCTGGTTGGGTGCGCACCTGGCGAAGGTGCCGACCCCGCCGCGGCCGGGCCGGGTGCATGTCCACATCGATCACCACGGCTGGGTCGACCTGCCGGACTGGCCGCCGGCCACCGGCGAGGGAGTGATGTACCTGCAGCCGGCCGGACGGCTGGCCGCCACCGCGCCCGCGCCCGAGGCCGGGCCGTCGACCTTCCGCTACGACCCCGCCGATCCGACGCCGACAGTGGGTGGCCGGCTCCTGGCGCGCATCAGCGGATACCGCGACGACACCGCACTGGCCCAGCGCGGCGACGTGCTGAGCTTCACCAGCGGACCGCTCGACGCCGACCTCTACGTGTGCGGCAACCCGGTGATCGAATTGACCCACGAGTCCGATATCGGGCACTTCGACCTGTTCGTCCGGATCAGCGAGGTCGACGCGCAGGGCCGCTCGCGCAATGTCAGCGACGGCTACCGCCGGTTCACCGCCAACCCGGACGGCCTGATCCGCATCGAACTCGACGCGATCGCCCACCGGTTCCGGGCCGGCACCCGCCTTCGGGTCCTGGTGGCAGGCGGCTCGCACCCCCGCTACGCCCGCAATCTGGGTACCGGCGAGCCGGCGATCAGCGGGCACCGGATGGTGGCGTCGCGCCACACCGTCCACCACGGGAGCGGAGGGCTCTCGCGGCTGATCATGCCCGCCTCGGCCGGACCTCCGTCAGCTGACGGCTGAGCGCACCCGCTCGGCAGTGGCGGCCAGCGTGTCGCTGTCGTGCACCGGGCCGGCGAGCCGGGCCGCGGCCGGCAGCTGCACCCAGCTGGTACACCCGCCGTACTGCGCTTCGCGCCTGAGCGTGATCGGCGCGACGAGCGGGCTGGCCTGCACCACCAACACCGTCAGCCGGTGCCGGGGCCGGAAGTCCAGCCGGTCGGCGCGCACCGACTCGGCGGTCCAGATGTGCAGGTCTTCGATGTCGGCGAGACCTTCTTCGCGTTGAACAGCCACGGCGGCAACGACTTTCGCGGCGGCGCGGACAACCACCTGGTTCTCGGTGCTGTCCGGTGCGGCCGCGGACAACAGGTCGCGATGCTGCGGGCGCACCCGTTCGGTATGGCTGTGCGCGACGGTCGGGAACAACAGGAATTCCTCGGCCGCCAGCGCGAACCGCTTCTCGTGGATACCGCCCTTACGCAGCAGGACCGTCTGTCGGCCGTCGAGTAACCCGTGGACCACCGCGCTCCACTCTTTGAGGGCGGGGGTCATCCCGCCGTCATCCGCGCCCGAACCTCGGGACGGCGCAGCGGTGGAACGGTCTTCGGCGGCTGCCTGCGCGCCGGCAACCCGGCCAGCAGCCGGGTGGTGGCCGCCGCCACGTCGGCCACCGCGGCTTCGAACTCCGCGGACACCGCGTCGGTGGGCCTGGTGATGCCACTGACCTTGCGCACGTACTGCCGGGCCGCCGCGGTGATCTCCTCGGCAGTGGCCGCAGGCTCGAGGCCGCGCAGTTCGGTGATGTTGCGACACATGACGTCCAGCATGCCCCCGATCAGGCCTGAATTCACCGCCGGAGCCTCTGAGTCGATTGCTAGGCCGCACACATCTGGCTCACACGTTCGCGTCTTACCGTGGCCGACATGGCTTCCAGGCTGGCTCTGGCCGACGCACCGTATACCCCGCAGCAACGCCCTGCTGAGCGCGCTCTGCGTCCGGTGCCGCCCGTGGGCACCCGCCGGGTGGGCCGTCCCCGCGGTTCCAACAGCGACGCGCGCCGCCAGATGATCGTCGCTGCCGGGATTCAGGTCTTTGCCGCCCGCGGCTACGACGCGGCCACCCTCAAGGAGGTCGCCGACCTCGTCGACGTCACCCGTCCCGCGGTGCACCACTATTTCGCCGGCAAGGCGCCGCTGTACCAAGCCTCCCTCGAGCGGGCCCGAGAGATCGTCCTGACCAACTGGACCGGCTCAACAGCGGGGCTGTTGAGCGGCCGTACCAGCGACGATGAGGTTCGATTCGCCTGCGCCCTGCTGGGCACCTCTCTGGCCCAGAGCCGTCGGCTGGCCGAAATCGCGCCCATGATCACCGGGATCGCCGACGAGGTCAGGCAGCTGTGCCGGTCCGCGGCGACAGGGGTGGGATCGGGCGCCGGCGAGGAAATCCTCACCGCGACGATCATCGGCCAGTGGGTGTTGACCGCTGCGACGCTGCCGCCGCTGGACTCCGATCGGGCCTAAGGCCGCCGCGCCTACCGGCGCGAACTCGATATCTCCTGCTCAATGGTGCCAACGTTGCACCGTTTTATCTGTCGCACGTGTAGATTTAGCGCCGAATGTCTTGACGAGAAGGCTGGAGGCGCACGTCTGTGAATCCGGCACGTTTGGGCGCCCGACGCCGACGCACGACGCGCATTGCGTCGGCCGTCGCCCTCCTGATCGGTGTCACCGCGACAGCACCCGGCTGCGGTTCGCCGGGCAGCCTCACCCAAGTTGCCAATGACCTGCAGTCCTCGTTGCTGTCGATGCCCGGGGTCGCCGACGCGTGGGTCTACCACGAGGAGAGCTACGCCGAGGGCGTGATCTTCAACATCGCCGTCGACGTGCCGACCGCTACCCACCAGCAACTTGTCGACATCGCCGACCGCATCGACTCCAACCGCATCGGCCTGATCTCGAACTACACCCAGAACGTCCAGTTCTGGGTGACACCGGACCGGCCGGTGACGCTGCGCAGGCAAGCACACTTCGACCCGACCCAGGCCGCCGACGACGCCGCCGAACTGCGCACGATGGCCGCGGGCACCGACGGGCGGATCGACTGGTTCCGCAGCGACGACGGCACCACCAATCAGCTATCCATCGATCAGGGCCACGGTCCCGGGGATGTGTTGCTCGACGTCGTCCGCCACACCGCGGACCAGACCGGCCTGACGGTGTCGGTCTCCCCGGTCACACCGTCACGGCAGAACCCCCGCCTGGTGGTCAACTTCCCGTTCACTGCCGACCAGCAGACCGCGGTCACGCGGCTGGTCGACCAGGTTCCCCTCGATGTCTTCGGGATGCGGGTGGACACCGGAGCGGTCCGCGCGATGGAGGTCATGACGCACGATCCGGCCACCGCCGAGCAGGATCTAACCGCCGTCATCGAGGCCAGCAAGCCCGTCGCAGCCGAGCAGATGTGGCTGGCCTGGTACTACCCCACCTTCGGCGGCGCGCCAGCCTACGGCGGTGTCGTGGAGGTCCACGGCTGCTCGGTGCACCCCGTCGCCGGCGTGCAGAGCGTCGCGCAGCACATGGGCAACGAGGGCGGCATCTCGACGCTTCAGGCGCGCCTGCAGGCCAAGATCGACACCTGCCCGTCGCCCGCCACCCCGCCGGTCGAATCGTCAACGGCAGCACAAGATCCCGGCAACGCTGTGGTCCCGGTTGCCGTACCGGACCTGCGGAACCAGATCGCCGAGGGAGCACGGCCGGCTACGCCGCCGAGGTCGGGGCAGGCGCCGTGCCTGAGCCAGCCGAGCTGCATCACCGCGGCCCCGGGACGCGTGACCTCGACCGGCGGCGGGCCGCGGCCCAGCTTCCCGACACCGCGCCCGCAGCTGCCCGGATCCGGGCTTCCTGTCATCAACCTGCCGCTGCCGGCCGCGGGCCTGCCGTTCTTCCCGCCGCCACCGCCGCCAACCGTCAGCGCGGATCCATCCGCCAACTCCTCGGGACGCGACAACACGAAGTCGTCGCAGACCTCGGCAGGCCGCTCGGCCCGCGCGTCCGACAACTGAACCCACCGGATCAGGGACACGAGAGCCCGGCAGGCCCCGGAGCCAGGCCCTTCCCGGTGACCGAAGACGGTGCCACTACGGTGTCGCTATGACCAGCGACGCCATTCTGCTCATCGACACCACCGACCGGGTCCGCACCATCACCCTCAACCGGCCCGGCTCCCGCAACGCGCTCTCGTCGGCGCTGCGGACGCAGTTCTTCGCGGCACTGCGTGAAGCCGAGGCCGACGACGATGTCGACGTGGTGATCTTCACCGGCGCCGACCCGGTGTTCTGCGCCGGTCTGGACCTCAAGGAACTCGGCGACACCACTGAACTGCCGGACATCTCGCCGAAATGGCCGCCGATGACCAAGCCGGTGATCGGTGCGATCAACGGCGCGGCGGTGACCGGCGGCCTCGAACTGGCGTTGTACTGCGACATCCTGATCGCCTCCGAACGGGCGCGCTTCGCCGACACCCACGCCCGGGTGGGCCTACTGCCGACCTGGGGCTTGAGCGTGCGGCTGCCGCAGAAGGTGGGCGTGGGGCTGGCCCGCCGGATGAGCCTGACCGGTGACTACCTGTCCGCCGACGATGCGTTGCGGGCCGGCCTGGTCACCCAGGTGGTGCCGCACGAGGAGTTGTTGCCGACCGCGCGGGCCATCGCCTCCGCGATCGTGGGCAACAACCAGAAGGCGGTGCGCGCGCTGCTGGCGTCCTATCACCGCATCGACGAGGATCAGACCAACTCCGGTCTATGGATCGAAGCGGCCTCGGCCAAGGCGTGGATGGCCCAGGCCAGCGGCGACGACATCGCGGCCAGCCGTGCCTCGGTGATCGAGCGGGGCCGCGCCCAGGTCAATTAGCCTGGATGCGTTGAGTGAGAAACCTCGCAGAGGTTTACTCGCACTTTGTGTGCGTAGGTTCTCACTCAACGCGGGGCGCCGTCAACTGACTCCGGTCACCAGCCAGCGCCCGGAAAACGCCCGCCAGCCCACGAACACCAGGCGCAGCACCATGAAGGCGCTCAGCCCGGCCCAGATGCCGACAAGGCCCCACCCGAACACCAGCGACAGCCAGATCAGCGGCAGGAAGCCGACCAGCGCGCTGATCAACGTCGCGCTGCGCATGAACGCCGCGTCGCCAGCCCCCAGCAGCACCCCGTCGAGGGCGAAGACGATGCCGGCGATCGGCAACTGGGCCACCATGAACCACCACGGCACCCCGATCGCGTCGAGCACCGAGCGGTCGTCGGTGAACAGTGCGGGCAACACCGAGGCACCCACCGCGAAAACGGTCGCCAACCCCGCCGCGGCGATCGTCGAGAACGTCGTCACCCGCCACGCCACCGACTTGGCGTGCTCGGCGCTGCCCGCCCCGAGCGCCGCGCCGACCAACGACTGCGCGGCGATCGCCAGCGAATCAAGCACCAGCGCAAGGAAATTCCACAGCTGCAGCACCACCTGGTGGGCGGCCACCGCGGCGGCACCGAACCGTGCGGCCACCGCGGCCGCCGAGACGAAGCACGCCTGGAACGCCAGGGTCCGCACCACCAGATCACGACCCATGACGACCTGCGCCCGCAACACCGACAGGTCCACCCGCAGCGGCACCTTCTCGGAAAGTAGTGCGCTGCAGAACAACACCGCGGCCAGCCACTGCCCCACCAGGTTGGCCACCGCCGAGCCCCCCAGCTCCAGGCGCGGCAGCCCCAGCCAGCCGTAGACCAGCAGCGGGCACAGCACCGCGGAGGTGCCGAATCCGACGAGCACGTAGCGAAGCGGCCGCATGGTGTCCTGCACACCGCGCATCCAGCCGTTGCCGGCCGCCGACACCAGGATCGCCGGCACCCCGAAGATCGCGATGCGTACCCAGGGCAGCGCGGCAGCCGCGATGTCCCCGCCCCCGGACTTGCCCCCGGCGATCGCCAAGACCAGAGGCACCGCGGCGAGTTCGACGGCGGCCACGATCACCGCCCCCATGGCGAAGGCCAGCCAGGTGGCCTGTACCCCCTCACCGACTGCCGCGGGCCGGTTGCCGGCGCCGAAGAACCGCGCCGCACGGGCCGTGGTGCCATACGACAGGAAGGTGAGCTGCGAGCTCACTACGGACAGGATCAGCCCGCCGATGGCCAACCCGGCAAGGGCCACCGCGCCCAGCCGTCCGACGATCGCGAGGTCGAACAACAGGTAGAGGGGTTCGGCGGCCAGAACGCCGAGGGCCGGTATTGCCAACGCCGCGATCCGCCGCGGGGACGCGGCATCGCCTGAGTCAGTCAAGCCAGACCGCCGTCATCATCGAGATCGAATTTCACCATTTGCACTCGAAGTGCGAGTAGATCGCTACCAAAGGTGAAACTCGATTGTGGGCGAGGGCCGTCAGCCGAGGGCGGCGGTCAGCTCCGCCACCACGTCCGCGATCGGGCCTGCGGTCGAGTAACCGGCGGCGAGTCTGTGCCCGCCGCCGCCGAAACCGCTCGCCACAGTGGTCAGGTCGTAGCTCTTGGCACGCATCGACACCGACCAGTGGGCCGGCTCGATCTCCTTGAAGACGGCCGCCACCTCGGCCTCGTGCGCGGTGCGCACGATGTCCACGATGCTCTCGATCTCCTCGGAGCGGCTGGTCATCCAGTCGTCATGGGTGACCACCACGTACACCAGTCCGTCACCGCGTGCCGCCTCGGATACCAGCTGCGCGGTGGCGAGCACCCGCGACAGCAGCGGCAGCCACACGAAAGGATGGGTGTCGAACAGCTCGCGGCTGATCGCGGCGTTATCGACGCCGAGTTCGACCAGCCTGGCCGCCAGCCGCAACGCCCGGGGGGTGGCCCAGCGGAACGATCCGGTGTCGATGGTCAACCCGGCGTACAGGCATGACGCGACATCGCGGTCGATCGGCTTGCCCCAGGCGTCGAGCAGGTCGGCCACCAACATGGTGGTCGAATCCGCCTTCGGGTCAACGTAATTGGCGGTGCCGAACAGGGTGTTCGATTTGTGGTGGTCGATGACGAGGACCTCGCGGCCACCCTCGGTGAGCACAGCCAGACCGCCGAGCCGGTTGACGCTCGGCGCGTCGACGGTGACCACCAGATCGGCGTCGGGGCGCATGTCGCCGGGCGCCACCATCAGGTGCCCGCCCGGAAGCATCTGCAACGACTCCGGCAGTGTCGACGGTGTCGCGAAGCTCACCTGTACGGCGGTGCCCGCGCGCTCGAGGATCAGGGCCAGCGCCAGACCGGCACCCACGCTGTCGGCATCGGGATGGACATGACAGATCACGGCAACCGACCGCGCAGCGGTCAGGACCTCAACCGCGCCGTGGGCGTCCACCCGCCTGTCGAGGCGGGTGATCTCAGTCGTCGAATCGATCGTCGTCACCGGCGTCCTGGTCGTCTTGCTCTGAGGGGCTTCCCTCTTCTCCTACCACACGGTACGGCTGCGCGTCTCCCGCGGGAGTGGCGCCGGCCCGAATCCGGGCCACGTCGGCGTCGGCCGCGCGGGCGCGGGCCAGCAGCTCCTCCATCTTCTGCGCAGTGTCGGGCACCTTGTCCAACACGAACGACAGAGTCGGGGTGAACCGCACGCCGGTGCCGGCACCGACCTTGGTGCGCAGCGTCCCCTTGGCCCGTTCCAGCGCCGCCGCCGCGGCGGCGTAGTCCGGCTCCTCGTCAAGGGTGTTGCCGCGCACCGTGTAGAACACGGTCGCGTCGTGAAGGTCACCGGTCACCTTGGTATCGGTGACCGTCACGAACGCCAGCGGCGGATCCTTGATCTCGAACTCGATCGCCGAGGCGACGATCGTGGCGATGCGCTTGGAGAGGCGCTTCGCCCGAGCAGGGTCAGCCATGGACTCAACTCCGCCCTTTGGTCTGCTTCACTGGTGCCACAGCCTTCTTCACTTCGTTCATCAGGCGGTTCATCAGACCCGCGCCTTCTCGACCAGCTCGTAGGTCTCGATGACGTCGCCTTCCTTGATGTCGGAGTACGTCAGCGTCAGACCGCATTCGTAACCCTCGCGCACCTCGGTGGCGTCGTCCTTCTCCCGCTTGAGCGACGAGACCGTGAGGTTCTCGGCGACCACGACGTTGTCACGCAGCAACCGCGCCTTGGCGTTGCGCCGCATGATGCCCGACTGGACGAGGCAGCCGGCGATGTTGCCGACCTTCGACGACCGGAAGATCGCCCGGATCTCGGCCCGGCCGAGTTCCTTCTCCTCGTAGATCGGCTTGAGCATGCCCTTGAGGGCCTTCTCGATCTCGTCGATCGCCTGGTAGATCACCGAGTAATAGCGAACCTCGACGCCCTCACGGTTGGCCAGCTCGGTGGCCTTGCCCTCCGCGCGGACGTTGAAGCCGATGATGATCGCATCCGATGCCGAGGCCAGGTTGACGTTGGTCTCGGTGATGCCACCGACACCGCGGTCGATGACCCGCAACTCGACCTCGTCGTCGACCTGAATGCCCAGCAGGGCCTCCTCGAGCGCCTCGACGGTACCGGCGTTGTCGCCCTTGAGGATCAGGTTGAGCTGGCTGGTTTCCTTCAGCGCCGACTCCAGGTCCTCCAGGCTGATCCGCTTGCGGGCGCGGGCCGCCAGGGCATTGCGCTTACGCGCGCTGCGCCGGTCGGCGATCTGGCGGGCGATGCGGTCCTCGTCGACAACCAGGAAGTTGTCACCGGCACCGGGCACCGACGTGAAGCCGATGACCTGAACCGGACGCGACGGGTATGCCTCTTCGACATCCTCGCCGTGCTCGTCGACCATGCGGCGCACACGCCCGTAGGCGTCGCCTGCCACCACCGAGTCGCCGACGCGCAGCGTGCCGCGCGCGATGAGCACGGTGGCCACCGGGCCGCGACCGCGGTCCAGGTGAGCTTCGATCGCGACACCCTGGGCTTCCATGTCGGGGTTGGCCCGCAAGTCCAGCGAGGCGTCGGCGGTCAGCAGGACCGCTTCCTCGAGCGCCTTGATGTTGGTTCCGTTCTTCGCCGAGATGTCGACGAACATGGTGTCGCCGCCGTACTCCTCGGCCACCAGGTTGTACTCGGTGAGCTGGGCCCGGATCTTGGCCGGGTCGGCGCCCTCCTTGTCGATCTTGTTGACCGCGACCACGATCGGCACGTCGGCGGCCTGCGCATGGTTGATGGCCTCCACCGTCTGCGGCATCACGCCGTCGTCGGCGGCGACCACCAGGATCGCGATATCGGTGGCCTTCGCACCGCGGGCACGCATGGCGGTGAACGCCTCGTGGCCCGGGGTGTCGATGAAGGTGATCAGACGCTCGACGCCGTCGTGCTCGACAGCCACCTGGTAGGCACCGATGTGCTGGGTGATGCCACCGGCCTCGCCCTCGCGGACGCTGGCCTGGCGGATGGTGTCCAGCAGGCGGGTCTTGCCGTGGTCGACGTGACCCATGACGGTGACCACCGGCGGACGGATCACCAGATCGTCCTCGCCGCCCTCGTCTTCGCCGTAGGTCAGATCGAAGGACTCCAGCAGCTCGCGGTCCTCGTCCTCGGGCGAAACGACCTGAACGTTGAAGTTCATCTCGCTGCCCAGCAGCTCGAGGGTCTCATCGCCCACCGACTGGGTGGCCGTGACCATCTCGCCAAGGTTGAACAACGCCTGCACCAGCGCGGCCGGGTTGGCGTCGATCTTCTCGGCGAAGTCGCTCAGCGAGGCACCGCGGGCCAGCCGGATGGTCTCGCCGTTGCCGTGCGGCAACCGCACGCCACCGACGACCGGAGCCTGCATGTTCTCGTATTCGGCGCGTTTCGCCCGCTTCGACTTGCGGCCGCGGCGAGGTGCACCACCCGGGCGACCGAACGCACCGGCTGCGCCACCACGCTGGCCTGGGCGGCCGGCACCACCGCCACCGCCACCACCGGGGCGACCGCGGAATCCACCGCCGCCGGCCGGAGCTCCGGCACCGCCGCCGGCACCACCGGGGCCGCCGGTGCGGTAGTTACCGCCGCCGCCGCCGCCACCGGGACGACCGCCGCCGGCACCCGGGCCGGGACGAGGTCCGCCGCCGGGCCGGGGAGCACCAGGACGCGCCGGGCGTGCGGCACCGCCGCCGGGACGCGGCGGCATGTTGCCGGGAGTCGCGCCACCCGGGCGGGGGGCGCCGGGGCGCGGGCCGCCGGCACCGGGGCCGGGACGCGGACCTTGCGGACGCGGGATCGGACGTTCGACCGGCTGCGCGCTGGAGAACGGGTTGTTGCCCACGCGCGGCGGCTTGGGCATGCCGGGCTTGGGTGCGGCCGGGCCGGGACGCGGGCCCGGCGTGGGGCCGGCCTCAGACGGCGCGGGCGCCGGGGCCTGGCTCTGACGGGGGCTTCCACCGTCGACGACGCGGATTTGACGAATTCGCCCTGTTCGCTCAGGCGGGCGAGAACTTCCTTACTACTGACACCGAGTTCCTTGGCCAACTCGTGTACGCGGGCCTTACCTGGTGCTGCCACTGAATCTCCTACTCAGGAGGCGACAGCGGTGGTAGGCCGCGCCTCGGGTTTAGCTACAACGCATGGTCATCGTCGGAACTTCACGGTGTGCTCATGTTCTTCGCTACCTGTTCTTCATGGGCCGTGGCGGTCGAGAGGTACTCGCCCACCGCGGTGGTGTCCGGTGAACCGGTGATCCGCAACGCTCGGGCGAAAGCTCGCCGTCGAATCGCTGCCTCAAGGCACCGATCGTCGGGGTGCAACCACGCACCCCGCCCCGGGAGATTACCTGCTGTATCAACGGTGACGGCCAATTGACCGTTCCCGTTCGATACCGCCACCGCTCGGAGGAGATCGACGGCCAACTCTCGCTTCCGGCACCCGATGCATGTTCGCACCGGTCCTTCGGTGCGGCGATGCCGGTTTTGGGCAGCCGGAGTCTCGCGCTGGATCACGGCACAGTCTACCGTCACCGCGGCACTGCTCAGTACCACCCTCAGGTCGGGCGTTCCTGCCCGGCGCCGTGCGCCGCGCTCGGATCGGCGGCCTCGTCCGGGTTGGCCGCGTCGCTGCGGATGTCGATGCGCCAGCCGGTCAGCCGCGCCGCCAGCCGGGCGTTCTGCCCTTCTTTGCCGATGGCCAGCGACAGCTGGAAGTCCGGCACCACGACGCGGGCCGCCCGGGCCTCGGCGTCGATGACGCTGACCGACACCACTTTGGCCGGGGACAGGGCGTGGGCGACGAACCGGGCCGGGTCCTCGTCGTAGTCGATGATGTCGATCTTCTCGCCGGACAGCTCGCTCATCACATTGCGCACCCGCTGGCCCATCGGACCGATGCAGGCGCCCTTGGCGTTGAGTCCGGACACCCGTGAGCGCACTGCGATCTTGGAGCGGTGGCCGGCCTCGCGGGCCACCGCGACGATCTCGACCGAGCCGTCGGCGATCTCGGGAACCTCCAACGAGAACAGCTTGCGCACCAGGTTCGGGTGGGTGCGCGACAGCGTGATCACCGGTTCGCGGGCGCCGCGGCTGACGCCGACGACATAGCAGCGCAGCCGTTCGCCGTGCTCGTAGCGTTCGCCGGGAACCTGCTCGGCGGCCGGGATGACACCTTCGGCGCCCTTGGTCTCGCTGCCGACGCGCACCACGACCAGGCCGCGCAGGTTGGCGCGGTTGTCGCGCTGGATGACGCCGGCGACGATGTCGCCCTCCTTGGCGGAGAACTCGCCGTAACTGCGTTCGTTCTCGGCGTCGCGGAAGCGCTGCAGCATCACCTGCCGGGCGGTGGTGGCTGCGACCCGGCCGAAGCCCTCGGGGGTGTCGTCCCACTCGCTGATGAGGTTGCCGTCCTCATCGGTTTCGCGGGCGAGCACCTGGACGGCACCGCTCTTGCGGTCGATCTCGATGCGCGCCTCGGGCTGGTGGCCTTCGGTGTGCCGATAGGCGGTCAGCAACGCCGACTTGATGGTGTCGAGCAACTCGTCGACCGAGATGCCGCGGTCGATCTCGATCGCGTGCAGGGCAGCCATGTCGATGTTCATGCTCCGGCCTCCGTTCCGGCAGCTCCGGCCAGCTCGAGTTCCCGCGGATTGGGTGGCGAAAACTCCACCTGCACAACGGCTTTGCGAATATCAGTAAGGGGGATGCGCCGGACCGTCCAGTCGCCGCGGCCGCGCACCACCAGGTCGACGACACCGTCGGACACCGCGCCGAGCCGGCCTTTGACGGTACCGGCGTCCTCGAGTTCGACCTCTACCAGGCGGGCATGCGCGCGGCGGAAGTGCTTCTCTTCGGTCAGCGGACGATCCACCCCGGGCGAGGTGACCTCGAGCACGTAGGGCTCGCCGCCGGTGTCGAACTGGTCGAGCAGCCCCGATGCGGTGCGTGCGAGTTCAGCGACGGTCTCCAGGTCCAGGGGGGTGTCGCCGTCGGCGATCACGGTGATGTGAGCCGGACGGGTGCGCGTATTGATCGCGACGTCTTCGATTTCGTATCCGGCGCGCGCGAACTCGCCATCGAGTAGCTCGATCACCTGCTGCGGGGACGGCAATCCCGTTGACCGGCCAGTCACGGCGAGCTCCTCATCTTGAATTGTCCTGATCAGCCATCAACGATACGCCAGCGCAGCCCGGGTCAATGGCAGGATGTTTCGGGTGCTCACGCAGGACAGCGGCGGGGAAGCCGCCCTCAGCCGACGACGGGTCCTCGCCGACGGCGGTCGCGGCCTGGTGTTGCTCGCCCTGTTCGGCGGTGCGATCACGGCCTGTGGATCGGGTGAACCGGCGGGTCCCGATCCGCTCGAGCAGCAGGTAGAGCTGGCCCGCCACGACAGCGAGCTGGCCACCGCGGCCGCCGTCGGCGCCGCACCCGCTTTGGCCCGGGCCTTCACCGAGGTGGCCACCGAACGTTCCCGGCACGCCGCCGCACTGCTCGAGGAGATCGCCCGCGTGGCCCGCACCCCGGTGCCGACGACGAGTCCGTCGACCACCACCATGTCGGCGGCAGCCGCCCCCGCGCCGAGCCTCGCCGAGATCGTCTCCACCGTGCGCAGTTCCGCCGAGAGTGCCGAGAAACTGGCCCCGACCCTGTCCGGGTATCGCGCAGGCCTGCTCGGATCGATCGCGGCGTCCTGCACCACGCTGTATTCGGTGGCGCTGCCGCCCGGAAAGCGACCGCAATGACCTCACCGACCCCCTCGGCAACGCCCGACCCCGACCGGCCATCGGAGCCCGACAAGGGCGCCCTGTTCGATGCCGTCGCCGTCGAACACGCCGCGATCTACGGCTACGGGATCGTCTCGGCGCACAGCTCACCGGAGGAGAACCCGCTGGTGTCCGACGCGCTGGCCCAGCACCGCGACCGCCGGGAGGCGGCGATCGCAATGCTCACCGGACGGTCGGCCAAGGCGCCGCTGCCGGCCGTCGGCTATCAGCTGCCGTTCACGGTCGCGACGCCCGAGGATGCGGCCAAGCTCGCCGTGCAGATGGAGACCGACTGTGCTGTCGCCTGGCGTGCGGTGATCGAGCAGGCGGGTTCCGAGGACGACCGCCGGTTCGCGGTCACCGCGCTGACCGAGTGCGCGGTGCTGGCCGCCCGCTGGAACCAGGTGCTCGGGGTGTGGCCGCTGACATCTGCCTTCCCCGGCGGCAGCGAGTAAACGCCGACAGTAACGCCACGGCGGTCAGAGCTGTGTTCTGCCGCCGTGCGGTTACTGTCGGCCGGGTTTAGGGCTGAGCCTCGGCGATCGCCGACGCGATCTCGGCCACCGCGGTCGCGGCCGGGACTTCCCGACTGTCGCCGCTGAACCGGTTGCGCAGTTCCACCACTCCGTCGGCCCAGCCGCGGCCGACCACCACGATCCACGGCATGCCGAGAAGTTCGGCGTCCTTGAACTTCACCCCCGGCGAGGCGGTGCGGTCGTCGAGCAGCACCTCCAGGCCGAGCCGGTCGAGGTCGCGGGCCAGCTCCTCGGCGCCGGTGCGGGCTTCGGCATCCTTGTTGGCGATCACCACGTGTACGTCGAACGGCGACACCGACGTCGGCCAGCGCAGACCGAGCCCGTCGTGGTGCTGTTCGGCGATCACCGCGACCAGTCGCGACACGCCCACGCCGTAGGAGCCCATGGTCAGCCGCACCGGCTTGCCGTCCTCGCCGAGGACATCGGCGGAGAACGCGTCGGTGTACTTGCGGCCCAACTGGAAGATGTGGCCGATCTCGATACCGCGCGCCGACACCAGCGGCCCGGCACCGTCGGGTGACGGGTCGCCGTCACGCACCTCGGCGGCCTCGATGGTGCCGTCGGCGACGAAGTCGCGGCCGGCCACCAGACCGACGACATGCTTGCCGGTCTCGTCAGCCCCGGTGATCCACGATGTACCGTCGACCACGCGCGGATCGACGAGATAGCGAACACCGTTGGCCAGCAATGCCTTCGGGCCGATGTAACCCTTCTTCAGGAAGGGATACTTGGCGAAGTCGGCGTCGTCGAGCATCGCGTAGTCGGCCGGCTCGAGTGCGGCGCCGAGCCGCTTGTCGTCGACCTCGCGGTCGCCGGGCACGCCGATGGCGAGCAACTCCCAGTCGCCGCCGGGCTGGCGGGTCTTCAGCAGCACGTTCTTCAGCGTGTCCGCCGCGGTGATCTCCCGGCCGAGGCCCACGGAGTTGGCCCACTCCACCAGGGTGGCGATCGTCGGGGTGTCGCCGGTGTCGTGGACGGTCGGCTCGGGCAGGCCGTCGAACGGGATCGCGTCGGGCACCGCGGTCGTCACGGCCTCGACGTTGGCGGCATACCCCGATTGCAGGCAGCGCACGAAAGTGTCCTCGCCGACTTCACTTTCGGCCAGGAACTCTTCCGAGGCACTGCCGCCCATCGCCCCGGACACCGCCGAGACGATCACGTAACGGATCGCAAGCCGGTCGAACATCCGTTGGTAGGCGTCGCGGTGCGCGTGGTAGGCGTTCTTGAGCCCGCCCTCGTCGATGTCGAACGAGTACGAGTCCTTCATCACGAACTCGCGGCCGCGCAGGATGCCGGCCCGGGGCCGGGCCTCGTCGCGGTACTTGGTCTGGATTTGGAACAGCAGCAGCGGAAAGTCCTTGTAGGAGCTGTACTCCCCCTTCACCGTCAAGGTGAAGAACTCTTCGTGGGTGGGTCCGAGCATGTAGTCGTTGTCGCGGCGGTCCTTGAGACGGAATACGCCGTCGCCGTATTCGGTCCAGCGGTTGGTGGTTTCATACGGCGCCTTGGGCAGCAGCGCCGGGAACAGGATCTCCTGACCGCCGATGGCCACCATCTCCTCGCGCACGACCTTCTCGATCTTGCGCAGCACCCGCAAGCCCAGCGGCAGCCAGCTGTACAGGCCTGGCGCGATCGGTCGGACGTAGCCCGCCCGGATCAACAGTTTGTGGCTGGGCACTTCGGCGTCGGCCGGGTCGTCGCGCAGCGTGCGCAAGAACAGCTCGGACATGCGGGTGATCACAGTGGGCCAGCCTATCTGTCGTCAGTCGCGGCCCTGCCAGGTGCAGATGCAGACCTCGTTGCCCTCCGGGTCGGCCAGCACCCAGAAGGCCGGCGCGGCGGCGTCCGACAGCAGCCGGCCGCCCGCGGCGAGCGCGGCGTCGATGCGCCCGAGTGCGACGTCGTGGGCCACGTCGACGTCGAGGTGGATGCGATTGCGTTGAGGTCTGGGCGCATCCATCTGCTGAAACCAGATCGCCGGTCCCCGCGCCCACGGATCGATCAGGCCGTCGCTGAGGTCGGACGGTCCGGGCTCGTCGATGTAGCCGGTGACCGCCTTCCAGAACGGCCGCACCGCGGGGATGTCCAGGGCGTCGATGGCGATCTCCAGTGCTTGCACGGTGGCCGGGCGCAGTTGCCATCCCCGTGCGGTGAGAGCGGTGGCCAGCGTGCCGGCCAACCGGACGTCGAGGGCGGTCACCCCGCCGAGCGCCGCGGAGTGCAGTCGCAGTACAGCGCGGTCGGCACGGACGTCGATGCCGAGGTGGCCGTCGCCGTCAGCGCCAGCGGCCTCGGCCGCCAGTGCGGCGACCTCGGCGGCCTGCGCCAGCGAGTCGGTGGCGACCTCGGTGTAGATCGCGCCGAGAATCAGCCGCCAGCCCACACCCCCGATCGCGTCGGAGATCTCTTGGCGACTCGGGCGGTCGGGACTCATAGCGCGCAGCCTAGTAATGACCGGTGACAAATCCCCGCCACGCAGGTTTTCCCGGGCGCACCCACCGCCGTGCGTGTTGTGATGTGCGGGTACTCACGAGCGGGAGGGACGCAGTGTCACCGGAAAGTACCGACGAGCCCAGTCCGCCTGCCGTTGCGGCACGTGGAATTCGCATGCGGGGGCCATGGGGACCGGTCTACGGGCCCGTCGACCTCGACATCCCGCGCGGTGGGCTCAATGTCCTGGTGTGCCCGGCAGGATCCGGGCGGACAGCGCTGCTGATGACGATCGCCGGACGGATGGCTCCGCAATCCGGCGAACTGGACGTGCTCGGCGCCCGCAGCGCCCGCCAGATCTTCGCGCTGGCCGCCCTCGCCGGTATCGACGAACTCGATACGGTGCCCGAGTCCGTCACCGTGCGTGACCTGATCACCGAGCAAATGCGTTGGGACGCAGCGTGGTACCGCCTGGTGCCCCGAGCAGACGAGGCTGCGTTGACGACGATGTGCGCCCGGGTGTTCGGGCCCCATCCGCTGCCCCCACTCGACGAGTACTTCGAGGAACTCTCCGAACTCGATCGTCTCCTGCTCCGCATAGCGTTGGCCAACACCAAGACTCCGCCACTGCTCGTCGTCGGGAACCTCGACTTCGTGACCAGTGACGTCAACCGGGACCTTCTCATCGAGCGGCTCATCGACCTCGGCACCGACCAGACGGTCGTCACGGCCACCGTCAACGGTGTCACCGGCCACGACGTGCGCTCACAGATCGAGGTCGCCAACACCGATCGGGCGCAATTGGCTCAGACGCAGAAAGGGACGGGGTGACGATGCTCTCCGGAATGTCGCTGGGCACCGATCTCAAGCGCTACTCGCGAGGTCTTCTCCCCCGCATCGCCTTGATGACCATCGTGTTGATGCCGCTGCTGTACGGCGCGATGTATCTGTGGGCGTTCTGGAATCCGTTTGCCGCGGTGAACAAGGTGCCCGCGGCCCTGGTCAACGAAGACACCGGCGCAGTAGCGCAGGGCAAGCCCCTTCGAGCCGGCGAGCAGGTTGCCACAGCGCTCAAGGAATCCGGCCAACTGCAGCTGCATGAGGTGTCGGCAAGCGACGCCGCCAAAGGCCTGGCCGACGGCACCTACTACTTCACGATCACGATCCCGCGCGACTTCAGCGCGAACATCACCTCGCCGTCCGGTGGCGACCCCGCCCAGGCCAGCTTGCAGTTCACCTTCAATGACGCCAACAACTATCTGGGCTCGATCATCGGGCAGAACGCCGCGCGTGAGGTGATCAACCAGGTCAACGCGAGCGTCGGAGAGCAGACCGTCGGGACCGTCCTGACCGGATTGACGGACGCCGGGGCGGGCCTCGTGGCCGCAGCCGACGGCGCAGACCGGCTGGCTTCCGGCCTGGTGACAGCGGACTCGGGGGCGCATCAGCTCGCGACCGGCTCGGCGACGCTGGCGACCAGCATGACCACCGCCCGCGACGGCGCGGCCCAATTGGCCTCCGGCACCCGCCAGCTCAGCTCGGCGATCTCCACCGCGACCGAGCCGCTGGTCGACGTGCTGGCGCGTATCGACAGCCTGGGCATCGACCCCGCCGAAGTCGGGGCCGCCGCCGAACACCTCAGCGGCGCTGTCCGATCGACGACCGACCGCATTGCCGCGCTACACATCGACCAGACCCAGGCGGCGGCGATCATCGATCAGGCGGTCGCGACCCTGTCGGCCAACCCTGATCCGACGGTGCGCGACGTCGGCAGTGTGCTGGCCGGTGCCCGCCGGCTGTTGAACGCCCAGGGCATCGACCCCGCGACCGACGACGGCCTGACGCGGTTGCGCGACAGCGCATCCAAGCTCGAGGACGAACTCGGCGATCCCGCCAGCAAGCTGCGGATGCTGCTCACCCACACGGTGGACGGCACCCTGCGCGCCGATGTACTCAAGTTGCAGTCCGGCGCCAAACAGCTCGACTCCGGCGCGCAGCGGCTGAGCTCCGGTCTGACGGCGCTGACCGACGGTAGCCGCCAACTCGCCGCCGGGGCCCAGCGGCTGGCTGATGGCACCGGCCAGCTGAAGGCGGGTAGCCAGGAACTCGCGGGCAAGCTGCGGGAAGGCTCGACCCAGGTGCCGTCATGGACACCACAGCAACGGCAGCTCGTCGCCAAGACCGTCGCCGCCCCGGTGAAGCTCGATCTGGTCACCCACAACCCGGCGGCCACCTTCGGCACCGGTTTTGCGCCGTTCTTCCTGCCGCTGGCGCTGTTCATCGGGGCGCTGATCATCTGGATGTTGTTGACGCCGTTGCAGTCCCGCCCGATCATCAACGGGCTCGGCGCATTACGTGTCGTTCTGGCGTCCTATTGGCCTGCGCTGCTGGTAGCCGTAGCCCAGGTCGTCGTCATGTATGCCGTGGTGCACTACGGCGTCGGCCTCAAAGCGCAGTACCCGTTGGCCACGGTCGGATTCCTCATCCTGGTGATCGCCACGTTCCTCGGCCTCATCCAGGCGTTCAACGCGGTGTTCGGCGTGGCCGTCGGACGCGTGGTGACGCTGGCGTTCCTGATGCTGCAGCTGGTGTCGGCAGGCGGGATCTATCCGGTGGAGACCACCGCCAAGCCGTTCCAGGTGATTCATCCGGCAGACCCGATGACCTACGCCGTCAACGGTTTACGCCAACTCATCAACGGCGGCATCGACCACCGGCTCTGGATTGCGGTTGCCGTGCTGAGCGGGGTGCTCGCCGCATCGCTGGCAGCCACCGCGTGGGCGGCCCGCCGTAACCGCCAGTACACGATGGAGCGATTGCACCCGCCGATCGAGGTGTAGGCCCACGAGCCACTAGGGTGGTCAGGTGACAGCTGAATCATCGTCGGTCGGTTCCGCCCTGGCGGGCCACACGTACTCCGGGCGGATGCCGGCCCACGCCGGCGACATGGCCGTCGAGACCCACGGCATCGCACCGGTGCCGGCCGGCAACCGGTATGGCAACCCGCGCCGGCTCTTCACTGTGTGGTTCGCCCCGCAAGTGAACATGACGGTGGTCTTCACCGGCACGCTGGCTGTGGTGCTGGGCCTGGGTTTCTGGCTGGGCCTGCTGGCAATGGTGATCGGCACGGTGGTCGGCTGCCTGGCGGTCGGCTATCTGTCCACCTGGGGCCCGCGGACCGGGACGGCGCAACTTCCCAACGCCCGCATGGCATTTGGCGGCACCGTATCGGTGGTGGCGGTCATCCAATGGCTGTCCTCGATCGCCTGGGACGGGCTGGTCGGTCTGTTCGGTGGTGAGGCGCTGGCCGAGCTGCTCGGCATTCCGTTCTGGGTGGCGGTGGTGATCGTGCTGGCGGCCCAGGGTGTGGTGGGTGTGTTCGGCTACGAGGTGATCCACCGTGTGCAGGCGGTGATGACGGTCGTGCTCATCGTGACCTTCGCGGTGTTCGCATGGAAGCTGATCGGCGGCCACCAGGTGGTCTCGCTGCCCACGCTGTCGGGAGCCGACCTCGGTGGCGCCTTCGTCCTCGAGGTCACCATCGCACTGAGCCTGGCCATCTCGTGGGCGAGTTACGCCTCGGACTACAGCCGCTACCTGCCGGTGGACACCTCGCGCCGTGCGGTCTTCGGCTACACCTTCGCCGGCCTGGCGGTGTCCTACATCGCGGTGCAGGCCATCGGGGTCGCCGCGGCGGGAACGCTGACCGACCAGACCGCGGCCGGTGTCCGCGAGATCATGGGTGGCGGGGTGCTCGGGGCGCTGGCCCTGCTGGTGATCGCGCTGGGCTCGGTCGCCTCGAACGCGATGAACGACTACAGCGGCTCGCTGGCGTTGCAGACCGTCGGCGTGCGGGTGCGCAGACCGGTGTCGGCGGTCGTGGTCGTGGTGATCGCGTTCGCGTTGATCATGTGGCTGCACTCCGGCGACATGGCGGCCCGCTTCCAGGGTGTGCTGCTGTTCGTCAGCTACTGGATTCCGGCGTTCGTCGCGATCGTGGCGATCGACTGGCGGTACCGCGCGGCGGGCCGCGACGGGGTCAACCCCGCCGAGGAGAGCACCGACCGCACCGACGGTGTGGTGGCCCTGGTGAGCTTCTTCGTGGCGTTCGCCGCGGCGGTGCCGTTCATGCACACCAATCTGATCGTCGGCCCGGTGTCCACCGCGCTGCACGGCGCAGATCTGGCCTACTTCGTGAATTTCCTTGTGGCAACCGCTGTTTACGGCGGCTACCGCCGGTGGCGGACGCGCCGGGCCTAGAGTTCGCCTGCCTCGACGGCTTCGCGGGTGTGCTGGGCGGTCGCGATGTCGCGGGTGGTGAATCCGATGCCGAGCGCGGCCACGCCGACCAGTACCGCGATGCCGGCCACCCACAGCAGCGAGTAGGTGTAGCCGTAGCCGAGGGCGTCGAGCTGGGCGGGGGTCATGTACTTGACCGGGCCCGTCGTCCCGCCCAGATACAGCGTGCGGGAGGTCTGCACCGCCTGGACGACCACCAGCACCAGCGGCCCGCCCAGGTTGAACACCATCAGGGTGATGGACGACACCGGGCCGACCTCACGCGGGCCTACATTGGCCAGGGTGCACAACGGCAGGATCACCGAGATGATGCCGATGCCCAGCCCGCCGACCGTGATCGGCACGAACAGGTCCGGGAAGTACGGAATGGACCGGTTCAACGTCGACCCGTAGAGCATGGCGGCCAGGACCAGCAGGCCGCCGCCCAGGATCACCCAGCGCGGCGCCACCCGCAGCGCCAGCCGGGTGGCCGCGACGTTGCCCGCCACGAAGGCCGCCGCGAACGGCATGAAACACACCCCGGCGCGCAGCGGTGAATAGCCCAGCACGTCCTGCACCAGAAGGCCCATCATCACGCTGAGCGTCAGCATCACCCCGCCGGCGAGGAAGTAGGCGGCGAACGAGGCCACCCTGCTGCGGCTGTCGAACACCGAGAACGGCACCAGCGGGTTGTCGGCGCTGCGCTCGACGACCAGGAACGCCACGAAGAACGCCGCGGCGGCCACGCCGGCACCGATCACCCACGGGTCGACCCAGCCGCGCGGCGGGCCCTGGGTGAACACCAGCACCGCCGCACTGCACGCCAGCGTCGCCAGCAGCGCGCCGGTGACATCAAGCTTGAGCCGTTCATGGCGGGTTTCTTCCAGCCGGGTCAGTCCGATGCCGATGATCAGCAGGCCGATCGGCACGTTCACCAGGAACGCCAGCCGCCACGACACCACGGTCAGCGCCCCGCCGAGCACCAGGCCGAGCACCGATCCCAGGCCCTGCATCGCTGCCGAGACCGCCATCGCCTGCGTCCGGGCCTTCCCGACGGCGTAGGTGGTGGCGATGAGCGCCAGCCCGGTCGGCGCGGCCACAGCGGCACCCATGCCCTGTACGGCGCGCGCCACGATCAACGTCCACTGTTCGTCGGCCAGCCCGCAGGCCAGCGAGGCGATGGTGAACACCCCGACGCCGGAGAGGAAGGCCCGCTTGTGGCCGATCGCGTCACCGACCCGGCCGCCGAGGAGCAGCAGCCCGCCGAAGGTCAGCACGTAGGCGGTGATCACCCAGCTCTTGCTGGCGTCGGAGAGCCCGAGCTCGGCCTGCATCCGGGGCAGGGCCACGATCACGATGGTGCCGTCCAACGTCGACATAAGCTGCATGCCGGTGATGGCGACGATGGCCACGCCCAGGATGCGGGTGGCCAGCGGTCTGGCGACGGGCAGTGGACCGCTCGCGCCAGACATGGGTAGCTACCCTACCCAGACCCGCGCCGGGGCTGACTTCGGCGCGCTTATGTTCGCCCAGCGGTCAACAGCGCGCCGAAATCGCGTTACAGCTCTCCCTGCCCGATGTCGAGCCCTACAGCTCTCCCTGCCCGATGTCGAGCCCTACAGCTCTCCCTGCCCGATGTCGAGCCCTACAGCTCTCCCTGCCCGATGTCGAGCCCTACAGCTCTCCGGCGTCGATCGCTTCCTTGACTTCCTGCGCGTGGGCCACCTGCTCGGAGGTGTAGCCGATGAACAGCGCGACCGCGCCGACGATGACCGCCACCGCGGCGACCCACAGCAGGCCGTAGGTGTAGCCCTGGTCGAGGGCATGCAGCTGAGCGGGGTTCATGTTCTTCACCGGGCCGGTGGTACCGCCCAGGTACAGCGTGCGGGAGGTGATGACGGCCTGGATGATGGCCAGCACCACCGGTCCGCCCAGGTTCTGCAGCATCAGCGCGATCGCCGAGACCGGGCCGATCTGGTCGAAGCCGACACCGGCGATGGCCGACACGGTCAGCGGGACGACGATCATGCCGATGCCAAGGCCGCCGACCGTGATCGGGATGACGAGGTTCGGGAAGTACGGAATGCCGCCGTTGAGCGTGGAGCCGTAGAGCATGGCCGCCAGGACCAGCACACCGCCGGCGATCACCAGCACTCGTGGCGGGAACTTCGACACCAATTGAGACGAGACGCCCAGGCCGATACCGAGGGCGATCACGAACGGGATGAAGCCGATACCGGCCTTCAGCGCGCTGTAGCCCATGATGTCCTGCACGTACAGGCCGATCAGCACGGTGAGGGTGAACATCACGCCGCCGGCCAGGAACACCGCCGCGAACGTCGAGAGCCGGTTGCGGTCACGGAACAGATCGAAGGGCACCACGGGGTTGACGGCGCGGCGCTCGACGAAGAAGAACGCGATGAAGGCGAGCCCCGCGGCGACCGCCGAGGCCAGGCTGACCGGGGTCAGCCAGCCGTTCTCGGGCGCCTGGGCGAAGCCGAACACGGCCGCGGTACAGCCGATGGTGGCCAGCAGGGCGCCGGCGGCGTCGAGCTTCATCCGCTCGCGCTGGGTTTCCCGCAGGGTGGTGCGCGCCAGGTAGATCATCAGCAGGCCGATCGGCACGTTCACCAGGAAGGCCAGCCGCCAGGACACCTCGACCAGGGCGCCGCCGACGACCAGGCCCATGACCGAGCCGATGCCGGTCATCGCGGCGAAGATCGCGGTGGCGGCGTTGCGGGCCGGCCCCTTCGGGAACGTGGTGGCGATCAGCGCCAGGCCGGTCGGTGAGGCGATGGCCGCGCCGACACCCTGCAGCAAACGCGCGATGACCAGGGTGGCCTCGTCCCAGGCGATGCCGCACAGGATCGAGGCGATGGTGAACAGGGCGACGCCGACGATGAAGGTGCGCTTGCGGCCGATCGTGTCGCCGAGGCGCCCGCCGAGCAGCATCAGACCGCCGAACGTCAGCACGTAGGCGGTGATGACCCAGCTGCGTCCGGCGTCGGACAGGCTGAGTTCGTCCTGGATCTTGGGCAACGCCACGATCGCCACCGTGCTGTCCATCGTGGCCAGCAGCTGCATACCGCCGATGGCGATGACAGCGGCGATGAACCGCCGCGACGGCAGCCAGTCCGGGTAGAACTTGCTGGTCTTGGTCAGAGCCTTGGGCTCGAGGCGCATCGGGAGGGCGCGCTCTGAACTGTCGGCGTGGCGATTCATCGCTCGCTCCGCATCGTTGAGAGCCGTCATGTCTGGCTACCCTACAGTAATTTTAAGAGAACTTTAAGTGGCGAAGGACGCCACCGGACCGATTACGACGATCGCCGGCGGCCGAATACCGTCGGCGCGAATTCGCATCGGTGCGTCCCCGAGAGTAGTCGTCACAATCCGTTCGGCGGCCGTAGTTCCGTGCTGCACCACAAGGACCGGCGTTTCCGCTGGTCTGCCGCCTGCGATAAGAGCGTCGGCAAACAATTCGATACGTTCGACCGCCATCAGCAGAACTAACGTGCCCGACAATTGGGCCAGCGCATTCCAATTCACTAACGATTCCGGATGATCGGGCGCCAAATGGCCGCTGACCACGACGAACTCGTGATTGACACCGCGATGCGTGACCGGAACTCCGGCCAGCGCCGGAACAGCTATGGCACTGGTCACACCGGGCACGACTGTGACCGGAATCCCAGCTTCGGCGCAGGCGAGGACTTCCTCATAGCCGCGCGCGAACACGAACGGATCGCCGCCCTTGAGGCGCACCACGAACTGGCCGGCGCGGGCCCGTTCGACCAGGACGGCGTTGATGGCGTCCTGCGCCATCGCCCGACCGTAGGGGATTTTGGCGGCGTCGATGACCTCGACGTCGGCGCCGAGTTCGGCGAGTAGTTCCGGGGGCGCCAGCCGGTCGGCGACGACGACGTCGGCGCGGGCCAGCAGTCGCCGGCCCCGCACGGTGATCAGTTCGGGATCACCGGGGCCGCCGCCGACCAGCGCCACACCGCCGCGCATGGTCTCGGAGGTGTCGGGGTTGATGACACCCTGCTGGAAGGCCTCGCGGATGGCCGACCGGATGGCCGCAGACCGGCGGTGCTCCCCGCCGGCGAGCACACCGACCAGCAAGCCGTCGTGGTCGAACGAGGCGGGCGTGACCGCGGTGCCCTCGCGGGCCGAGTCAGCCCGCACACAGAAGATCTGCCTGCTCTCGGCCTCGGCGACCACGGCGGCGTTGACCGCCGGGTCGTCGGTGGCCGCGATGGCGTACCAGGCGCCGTCGAGGTCGCCGTCGCGGTAGTCACGCAACTGCAGCGTGATGCCGGGTTTCTGTTCGGCCAGCGCCTCGACGGCCGGGGTGGCGGCCCGGGCGATGACGTGCACTTCGGCGCCGGCGCCGATCAGCACCGGCACCCGCCGCTGCGCGACGGTTCCCCCGCCGACCACGACGACCTTCTTACCGGTCAGGCGCAGTCCGACGAGGTAGGCGTTCTCGGTCACCCGGCGAGCTTAGTAACTGAGGCCGCGGTGCTGACAAACCGCGCGACCGATGCGGGTGCGGCGGCGGCGTGGGTGTGCAGATATGACGCGTGCACCCCGGCGAGGATCGCTCCGTCGCGCACCGGCTGCCCGTCGGTGCCCCGGAACACCCACGCGGGATCGTAGGAATCGGTGAATTCGACTGCGGTGCGGTGGAATTCGTGGCCGACGGCCCGACGGCCCGCCTCGGCGAGCGACGAGTCGGCGACGGCGACGGCGTCGCGGTAGCCGAGGGTCAGCCGTGGGGTGAACCGAGCGGCACCGCCGAGCACGCCGCACATGGGGTGCCCGTCGAGTTCGGTCATCAGGTAGGCCAGTCCCCCGCACTCGGCCTGTACCGGCGCGTGGGCGGCCAGTGCGCGGATCTGGGCGTGCAGGTCGGTGTTGGCGGCCAGTTCGGGCAGATATTGCTCGGGGAACCCGCCCGGCAGTACCAGTGCCGCGGTGCCGGGCGGCAGGCTGTCGGACAGCGGGTCGAACTCGACGACCTGGGCGCCGGCGGCGGCCAGCAGTTCGGTGTGCTCGGTGTAGCCGAAGCTGAATGCCCGGCCCGCTGCGATCGCCACCACCGGGCGGCCCGCGACCGGTTCTCCGATGGCGTCGCGTGGCGACCACGGCGGGGCTCCAACGGCGGACCCGGCGAGCGCGGCGACCGCGGCCAGGTCGACGTGGTGGGCGATCAGACCCGTCATCGCCGCCACCGCCGAGCG
This sequence comes from Mycobacterium sp. DL592, assembly GCF_011694515.1. Taxonomy (NCBI): domain Bacteria; kingdom Bacillati; phylum Actinomycetota; class Actinomycetes; order Mycobacteriales; family Mycobacteriaceae; genus Mycobacterium; species Mycobacterium sp. DL592. The sequence goes on from NZ_CP050192.1 coordinate 3,118,710, forward strand.
TGCCGCCTCACCGTGTTCGACGGCAGTGACCAAACCCAGATGACGCGAGGGCACCGACAACTCGTCGTGGCGCGGAATCGCGCCGAGCACGGGCACACCGGCGGCGTCGCAGGACTGGCGCAGCACCCGCTCGTGGCGTGCTGACCCGACCCGGTTGAGGATCACCCCGCCGACGCGGACACCTCGGTGGAACGTCGAAAAGCCATGCAGCACAGCGCCAATACTCTGGCTTTGCCCGCGGGCGTCGACCACCAGCACCACCGGGGCGCCGAGAAGTTCGGCGACGGCCGCGGTGGACCCGCGGGCCGGGGTCACCGCCTGCTCGTCGATGCGGCCGTCGAAAAGGCCCATGACGCCTTCGATCACGGCGATGTCGGCGCCCTGGGAGCCGTGCCGGTACAGCGGACTGATCAGTTCCTCGCCGACGAGGACGGGGTCGAGGTTGCGCCCCGGGCTTCCAGCGGCCAGCGCGTGGTAGCCGGGGTCGATGAAGTCGGGGCCGACCTTGAACGGCGCGACCCGGTGCCCGGCCTGCCGCAGCGCACCGATCAAACCGGTTGCGACAGTGGTCTTTCCGCTTCCCGAAGAGGGGGCGCCGATGATGACGCCCGGTACGCTCACCATTCGATTCCGCGCTGGCCCTTGCGGCCGGCGTCCATCGGGTGTTTGACGCATTCCATCTCGGTCACCAGGTCGGCGGCGTCGAGCAGCGGGCCGGGAGCGTCGCGTCCGGTGATGACCACGTGCTGGCCGCCGGGCCGCTCGACCAGCGCCTTCACCACGGCGTCGACGTCGACCCAGCCCCACTTCAGCGGGTAGGTGAACTCGTCGAGAACGTAGAAGTCGTGGCGCTGGTCGCGCAGCCGGGTGGCGATCTCGGACCAGCCTTCGGCGGCCGCGGCGGCGTGGTCGTCGTCCGAGCCGCCCTTACGGGTCCACGACCAGCCTGAGCCCATCTTGTGCCATTCGACGGTGCCGCCGAGTCCGTGTTCGGCGTTGAGTTGGCCCAGCGCGGCGAACGCCGACTCCTCGCCCACTTTCCACTTGGCGCTCTTGACGAACTGGAACACGGCCACGCTCATCCCGGCGTTCCACGCCCGCAACGCCATTCCGAATGCGGCGGTGGACTTGCCTTTGCCGGAACCAGTGTGTACCGCGAGCACCGGGGTGTTGCGCCGGGCCCGGGTGGTCAGGCCGTCGTCGGGCACCACGAGTGGTTGTCCCTGTGGCATCGGCGATCCCCCTTCCGGCTCAGGCGGCGCGGCGCACGGCCTGCGCCAAATAGTCTGCGCGCAGCTGCTCAAGGCGCAGCAGCGGGGCCGCCAGCTGGCCGGCCAGCTCGCCTGCCAGCCCCAGCCGCACATACGACGTTTCGCAGTCCACCACCACGGCGGCAGCACCTTCGGCCACCAGAAGTGCTGCGGCACTGCGGGTTCTGCCGAGTGGATCCGGGCCGCCGGTGGCGCGGCCGTCGGTCAGTACCACCACCAGCGGGCGGCGCGTGCGGTCGCGGACCCGCTCGCGCAGCACCACGTCACGCGCGGCCAGCAGTCCCTTGGCCAGCGGCGTGGTGCCGCCGGTGTCGAATCGGGTCAGCCGCCGGGAGGCGATGTGCGCCGAGCCCGTCGGGGGTAATACCAGGCGGGCGTCGTCGCCGCGGAAGGTGATGACCGCGACCTTGTCGCGGCGTTGGTAGGCATCGCGCAGCAGCGACAGGGCTGCACCGGTGACGGCGGACATCCGGTCGCGTGCGGCCATCGAACCCGATGCGTCGACGACGAAGATGACCAGGTTGCCTTCCCTGCCGACCCGGACCGCGCGGCGGATGTCGTCGGGACCCGGGCGGCGCCGGCCCTGACCGGCCGCGGCGAGCACCGTCGCGAACAGATGCAGGCCGTGGCCGGACTCCGGCTGGTCGGTGGCGGTGATCACTGCCCCGGACCGGTTGCGGGCCCGCGACCGCCGCCCCGGGGTGCCCTCCCCCACACCGGGCACCGTCAGCGCGCGGGTCCGGAACGTCGCTGCCGGCGGCGCCGACGGACGGGTGGTCGACGATGACGGGTTCTGTTGCGGCACAGCCTGTCCCGCATCGCCGTCGACGTTCTGACCGCCGCCCGGCGGGTCGGGTTCGGGCTCGGGTTCCGGGCCGCTGTCGGCGGTGGCCGCCAGCGCCTCGTCGAGCTGGGCCGGGTCCAGGCCGGGGTCGTCGAACGGGTCGCGGCGGCGCCGGTGCGGCAACGCCAGCTCGGCGGCTACCCGGATGTCTTCTTCGGCGACGGTGTCGGCGCCGCGCCAGGCCGCATGGGCGATCGCGGTGCGGGCCACCACCAGGTCGGCGCGCATACCGTCGACGTCGAATGCCGCGCACAGTGCCGCGATCCGATTCAGTTCGGCGTCGGGCAGGACGACGTCGTCGACGCGGGCCCGCGCGGTGGCGATGCGCACGGCGAGGTCGCGATCCTGTTGTGCGTAGCGGGCGGCGAATCCGGCCGGGTCAGCCTCGTAGGCCAGCCGCGCCCGGATGACCTCGCTGCGCACGGCGACATCACGGGAGGCGTGCACGTCGACGGTCAGGCCGAACCGGTCGAGCAGCTGTGGACGCAGTTCTCCCTCTTCGGGATTCATCGTGCCGATCAGCACGAAGCGCGACTCGTGCGAGTGCGACACCCCGTCGCGTTCGATGTGCACACGGCCCATCGCGGCGGCATCGAGCATGATGTCGACGAGGTGGTCGTGCAGCAGGTTCACCTCGTCGACGTAGAGCACGCCGCCGTGGGCGCGGGCCAGCAGGCCCGGTGAGAACGCATGCTCGCCGTCGCGCAGCACCTTCTGCAGGTCCAGCGAGCCGACGACCCGGTCCTCGGTGGCACCGATGGGCAACTCCACCAGCCGCGAGCCGGCGTCGACCTGGGCCAGCACCGCCGCCAGGGCGCGCACCGCCGTCGACTTCGCGGTCCCCTTCTCCCCGCGGATCAGCACACCGCCGATCTCGGGCCGCACCGCGCACAGCACCAGGGCGAGCCGCAGCCGGTCGTGGCCGACGATCGCGCTCAACGGGTAGGGGGCGGTGCTCACCGTATTCACGATGGGCTGTTCTTGAGCATCGGGACGTGCGGGATGCCGTCCTCGACGAACTCGTCGCCGTCGACGACGAAGCCGTGCCGGGCATACATGTCGGCAAGGTAGGTCTGGGCGTTGATCCGGCACGGGTGATCGCCGACGTCGGCGAGCGCGGCCTGCATCAGCCGGGTGGTGTGGCCCTGTCCGCGTGCGGATCGGCGGGTGCACACCCGGCCGATGCGGAAGGCTTTCTCGCCGCCACCGTGTTCCTCCATCAGCCGCAGCGTGGAGATCACCTCTCCGCCGGGCTTTTCCAGCCAGAAGTGGCGGGTCTCGGCGAGCAGGTCACGGCCGTCGAGCTCGGGATAGGGGCAGGCCTGCTCCACGACGAACACCTCGACACGCAGCTTGAGCAGCTCGTAGAGGGTGGCCGCGTCAAGGTCCTTGGCCCAGGAGCGGCGCAGTGCGACCGTCACACCACCCCTGCCGGCTCCGGGTCACCGGCGGCCGGGGTGGAGTCCGGACCGACAGCTTCGCCGGCGCGGGCGGCGTCGGCTCCGCTACCCAGGCCCAGCACCTTGCTGCCGTACGCCCAGACCTCGGCGAAGAGGTCCGGGTTCTCGGAGAGCTTGACGCCCAGCGACGGCACCATCTCCTTGAGCTTGGGCTCCCAGCCCGAGTAGCGGTCGGAGAAGCAGCGCTGCAGCACCTCGATCATGGCGGGCACCGCGGTGGAGGCACCCGGTGAGGCGCCGAGCAGTCCGGCGATCGAGCCGTCGGCCGCGGCCAGCACGGTGGTGCCGAACTCGAGCACTCCGAGTTTCTTGGCGTCCCGGCGGATCACCTGCACACGCTGACCGGCGATATCCAGCTCCCAGTCGGAATCCTTTGCGGTGGGGGCGAATTCGCGCAGAGTGTCGACGCGGTCGGCCTCGCTGAGCGCCAGCTGGCCGATCAGGTACTTCAGCAGGCCCATCTCGGTGAGGCCCACGCCGATCATCGAGGCGAGGTTGTTGGGCTTGACCGACAGCGGCAGGTCGGTGACCTTGCCCTCCTTGAGGAACTTCGGCGACCAGCCGGCGAACGGCCCGAACAGCAGCCAGGACCGATTGTTGATCACGCGGGCGTCCAAGTGCGGCACCGACATCGGCGGGGCGCCCAGCGGCGGCAGGCCGTAGACCTTGGCCTGGTGTGCGGCGGCCAGCTCGGCGTCGCCGGTGCGCAGCCACTGGCCGCTGACCGGGAAGCCGCCGAAGCCCTTGGCCTCGGAGATGCCGGCCTTCTGCAGCAGCGGAAGCGCGCCGCCGCCGGCGCCGACGAAGACGAACTTGGCCGACAGATTGCGTTTCTGCCCGGTGCGCCGGTTGTGGATCTTGACCGTCCAGCTGCCGTCGGACTCCTGGTGCAGGTCGCGGACGTCGTGGCCGAACAGCGCGGTCATGCCGCGCTCGGTGCCGTAGCCGAGCAGCTGGCGGGTCAGCGAGCCGAAGTCGACGTCGGTGCCGTCGGTGGTCCAGTTCAGGGCGACCGGCTCGGAGAAGTCGCGGCCTTGGGCCATCAGCGGTAGCCGGCGGGCGAACTCGTCGGCGCCGTCGATGAACTCCATGGTGGCGAACAGCGGGTTGCGCACCAGGGTGTCGCGCCGGCGGCGAAGGTAGTCGATGTGTTCGGCGCCGTGCACGAAGCTGACGTGCGGGACCGGGTTCAGGAAGTTGCGGACGTCGGGCAGGATGCCGTGCTCGACGGCGTAGGCCCAGAACTGCCTGGTGACCTGGAACTGCTCGTTGACGGTGACGGCCTTGGCGATCTCGATGCTGCCGTCGGGGTTCTGCGGGGTGTAGTTGAGCTCACAGAGCGCCGAGTGCCCGGTGCCGGCGTTGTTCCACGGATCACTGCTCTCGGCGGCGGCGGCGTCCAGGCGTTCCACCAGGGTGATCGACCAGTCCGGCTCGACCAGCCGCAGCAGCGCACCCAGGGTGGCGCTCATGATTCCGGCGCCGACCAGCACGACATCGGTTTTGGTGGTTTCAGGCACCAGTTCGTCCTTTACTCGTGACGGCTGTACTACTAGCCAGGTTATCCCGAGCGACCCGGAACTATTCGGTCGAGTCGCCAGCACCACACCGCCGCTAAGGTAACCCTTGTGACGGCACCGCACGCCGAATGGGCCGACGACGTCCTGCTGGGCTTCCAGCAGACCACGTTGCCGCTGGGAGCTGACCCCGACGGTGAGGGCGATCTGTTCGCCACCCTGGTGCGCCGCGGCGGCGAAGCCGAACCGGCCACGCACACCGTACTGGCGGTGCACGGGTTCACCGACTACTTCTTCAACACCGAACTCGCGCACCACTTCACTTCTCGCGGCTTCCGGTTCTACGCCCTCGACCAGCACAAGTGCGGGCGGTCGTGGCGGACCGGCCAGACCCCGCACTTCACCACCGACCTGGCGCGCTACGACCGCGAGCTGGAATGGGCGGCCGCGATCATCCGCGCCGAGAACACCGTGCCGGATGTCGCCGGCCGAGCGGCTCCAGCCACCCGGATTCTGGTCTACGGGCATTCGGCGGGCGGGCTGATCGTATCGCTGTGGCTGGATCGGGTGCGCAGGCGCGCAGCGACGGCGGCACTCGGGATCGGCGGGCTGGTGCTCAACAGCCCGTGGCTGGATCTGCACGGGCCGGCCATCCTGCGCACCCGGCTGACGTCGACGGCCATCGGTGCGCTGTCGCGGGTACGAAAGACCTCGGTGGTGCGCGGCACCGGCAACGGGGGCTACGGGCTGACCCTGCATCGCGAGTACCACGGCGAGTTCGACTACAACCTGCAGTGGAAACCACTCGGCGGGTTCCCGGTGACGCTCGGCTGGATCCATGCGATCCGGCGCGGGCACGCCACCTTGCACCGCGGCCTGGACGTCGGGGTGCCCAACCTGATCCTGCGCTCCGATCACAGTGTGCGCGAGACGACCGTGCCCGACACGATGCAGCGCGGTGACGCGGTGCTCGACGTCAGCCAGATCGCCCGCTGGGCGGGGTGTATCGGCAACCGGACGTCGGTGGTACCGGTCGTCGACGCCAAACATGACGTGTTCTTGTCGTTGGCGCAGCCGCGCGCAGCGGCCTACCGTGAGCTGGCCGCCTGGCTGGACTTCTATCTCGCGCATACCGCCGAGACCGCATCGGCGTCGGGCCGGGACTAGGGGACTTCGTGGAGCATTTCGACATCGCGATCATCGGAACCGGTTCGGGCAACTCCGTTCTCGACGAGCGCTACGCCACCAAGAAGGTGGCGATCTGTGAGCAGGGCGTGTTCGGCGGGACCTGCCTGAACGTCGGCTGCATCCCGACCAAGATGTTCGTCTACGCCGCCGAGGTGGCGGCGACGGTGCGCGACGCCGCGCGCTACGGGGTGGACGCCCGCATCGAGCGCGTGCGCTGGAGCGACATCGTCTCGCGAGTGTTCGGCCGGATCGACCCGCTGGCGATGGGCGGTGAGCACTACCGGCGGTCGTTGCCGAATGTGACCGTCTACGACTCGCATACGACGTTCGACGGACGCGGCGATCACGGCTACCGGCTGCGGACCGCCAACGGTGAGGAGTTCACCGCCGACCAAGTCGTGATCGCGGCGGGCGCCCGGGCGATGGTGCCCGACGCGATCGCCGGCTGCGGGGTGGAGTTCCACACCAGCGACACGATCATGCGGATGGCCGAACTGCCCGAGCATCTGGTCATCGTCGGAGGCGGGTTCGTGGCCGCCGAGTTCGCCCACGTCTTCTCGTCGTTGGGCTCGCGCGTCACGATCGTGATCCGGGGCGGCACCCTGCTGTCGCACTGCGACGACACCGTCTGCGAACGGTTCACCGACATCGCGGGCAAGAAGTGGGAGATCCGCAGCCACCGCAACATGATCGGCGCGCACATGGACGGCTCGCAGACCGTCGTCGAGCTCGACGACGGCTCGACCGTGCGCGCCGATGCGGTGCTGGTGGCCACCGGCCGGATCCCCAACGCCGACCTGCTCAACCTCGAGTCGGTGGGCGTGGACGTCGACGACGGCCGGGTGGTGGTCGACGAGTATCAAAGGACAACGGCGCGCGGCATTTTCGCACTCGGCGACGTGTCCTCGCCGTATCAGCTCAAGCACGTCGCCAACCACGAGGCCCGGGTGGTCAAGAACAACCTGCTCGCCGACTGGGACGACACCGAGGCCCTGATGCCCTCGAATCACCGCTTCGTGCCCTCGGCGGTGTTCACCGATCCGCAGATCGCCTCGGTGGGTCTGACCGAAAACGAGGCGCGCGCAGCCGGTTACGACATCAAGGTCAAGATCCAGGACTACGGCGACGTGGCCTACGGCTGGGCGATGGAGGACACCACGGGCTTCGCGAAGGTGGTCGTGGAGGCCGGCACCGGTACGATCCTGGGCGCCCACATCATGGGCCACCAGGCGTCGTCGTTGATTCAGCCGCTGATCCAGGCGATGAGCTTCGGGCTGGCCGGCCAGGACATGGCCCGCGGCCAGTACTGGATTCACCCCGCGCTGCCCGAGCTGATCGAGAACGCCCTGCTGGCCCTGTGCGGTGAGCCCCCCTGGCCGCCCGCCAGACGGCACTGAGCTTTCTGCCGAGTGTGCGAATCGATACGCCGCCCGCGGCGCGTCGAGGATGACACCGCACACTCGCGGCTGACTCAGGGCGTGGGAACGACGAAGCCCCAAGGCAATTCGAGCCGGTGGGCGGCCAGCAGCGCACTGTCGGACAGCACGGCGGTGACGGTGTCGTCGGCGACGACCACACCGTGGTCCAGGACAATCGCCCGGTCGCACAGCTGCGCCGCATAGGGCAGGTCGTGGGTGACGATGAGCATCGTCGCGGGCAGCGTGGCCAGGGTTTCGGCCAGTTCGCGGCGTGCCACCGGGTCGAGGTTGGCCGACGGTTCGTCGAGCACCAGGATCTCAGGTTCACAGGCCAGCACCGTGGCCAGTGCCGCGCGCCTGCGCTGGCCCACGGACAGGTGCGCCGGGCTGCGGTCGGCATGCTCGGTCATCGACACGATGTCGAGCGCGGCGTGCACCCGGGCGGCCAGGTCCTCGCCGGTGACCCCGAAGTTGGCCGGGCCGAACGCCACGTCCTGGGCCACGGTGGGCATGAACAACTGGTCGTCGGGATCCTGGAACACCAGGCCGACACGGCGGCGGATATCGCGAAGAGTCTTGCGGCTCAACACAGTTCCGCCGATCTCGACGGTGCCCGAGGTCGCGGTGAGCACACCGTTGAGGTGCAGCATGAGAGTGGTCTTGCCTGCCCCGTTGGGTCCGAGGACGGCGACGCGTTCCCCGGGCGCGATGCTCAGGCCGACGCCGTCGAGGGCGACCCGGCCGTCGGGGTAGCGGTAGTTCAGGGCGTCGACCCGGATGGCCGGCGGGCTCACCGGAGCAGCCATGCCGCCCCTGCCACCGCGACCGCTGCCGCCGCGGGTATCAGCGCGGCCACCCACTGCGTCGCCGACGCCCGCGGCCGGGCGCCGACGATCGCGAGTTCGGGGACGTGGCCGTCGAACCCGCGCGACGTCATCGCCAGGTACACCCGTTCGCCCCGCTCGTAGGAGCGCAGGAACAGGGCGCCAACACCTTTGGCGATCGCACCGGCCTGATGCAGCGCACGCGGTGAGTCGCCGCGGGAGATCCGGGCCATCCGCATCCGGCCGATCTCGGCCGACAGCAGGTCGATGTAGCGGATCATCAGCACGAGCATAGAGGTGATCAACCCCGGTACCCCGAGCCTGCTCAGCGCGAGTGGAAGCTCACGTGCCGACGTCGTGGCCGCCACGGTCAGCGAGCCGGCGACACCCAAGGTTCCTTTGACGACGATGCCCCACGCCGCCCACAGGCCGGTCACCGACAGCTGCAGGCCGGCGAACTCGACGCGCTCGCCGCCCTCGGCGAAGGGCAGCAGCACGGCCAGCACGACGAACGGCGCCTCGATCAGCATCCGCGGCAGGATCCAGCGCAGTGGGATGCGCGCCACCCGCCACACGACGAGCACGATGCCGGCGTAGATCGCAAACGGCCAGATCATCTCTCGCGGGGTGGCCACCACCGCCAGCACGAACACCACCAGCCCGGCGATTTTGACCTCGGCAGGTGCGTGATGCAGCGCCGAGTGGCCGTCGCGGTAGAGCGGATGGGAGTGGCCCGCACCCACCGGCCTCAGCTCCCGGAACGGCGGCTGCGGGCCAGCAGCCAGAACAACCCGCCGGCTAGCGCGAGCACCACCACAGCTCCGATGATTCCGGCCGCGCCGACGCTGCCAGCGTGGCCGAACAGCGTGTAGTCGGCCAGTGGCGACACCGACATCGGGTGTTCGGTGGCGTGCTGGGCGATGCAGCTTCCGGTCAGCTGCTCACCATGCTGGGTTTCGACGACCTGGCAGCCCTGCAAGGTTGCCGAGTCGAGCCCGTCCGGGCTGGAGCTGGCGAAATAGGACACCACTCCGGCGATCAGCACGATGGCCGCGACGAAGCCGGCCCAGAACCGCCAGTGCCGCTTCATGCGGGCACCGCCGCCTCGGTGCGACTGCGCCGCAGGAGATACACCAGGTCGGGTCTCGACCGGGCCACCGCCATGACCGTGACCGCGGTGATCACCCCTTCGCCGATTCCGATCAGCACATGGGTGCCGAGCATGTAGGTCGCCACCGTGCTCAGCGAGGTGGGCGCCGCTCCCCCGATGGCGTACTCGATGACGAATCCCATTGACGCGCAGATTGTCCCGATTACCGCGGACACGAAGGCGACCACACCGAGCGCGGGTACGGATTGCTCTTTACCCCGCCGCCGGACCACCGCAAAAAGGAGTACGGCGGTCGAGTAGCCGGCGGCCACGCCGATCAGGGCCATGTTGGTGATGTTCATCCCGAGCGCGGTCACCCCGCCGTCGGCGAACAGCAGCGATTGGACGACCAGGACGATCGCGATGCACAAAACACCGGTGGAAGGGCCGACGAGAATGGCGGCCAGCGCACCACCGAGCAGGTGACCGCTGACACCGGGCAAGATCGGGAAGTTGATCATCTGCACGGCGAAGATGAACGCTGCGACCAGGCCGGCCAGCGGAACGGTGCGCTCGTCGAGTTCGGTTCGGGCCCGCCAGGCGCAGAAGCCGACGGCGGCGATCGCGAGGGCTCCGAACAGCAGGGAGGTGGGAGCATTCACCAGGCCATCGCTCATATGCATGGCTGCGATCGAGACGCTCAACCGTGCCTCCTCGGCCCCGGGGCGCCCGTGCAGCGCCCGGGCTACAACCTAGTGCGGGCAGCCGTCATCTGTCTACATGTTCAGATGAACTATTTGTTACTCATTGTGCGCGGCGCCGATCCAGTGCAGCAGATCGTGCACTGTGTGATCCTCCAGGCGGTAGCTGACCAGCCGGCCGACCCGCGTCGAGGTCACCCACCCCTGCTGGCGCAGTACCCGAAGAGCCTGGGAGACCGCGTTTTCCGACCGGCCCAGCGCCGAGGCGAGATCGCCGACGCAAATTCCAGGAGCCCGGTGCAGGCAGAGCAGGATCTCCAGCCGATGCGGATCGCTCAGCAGGTCGAAGCGCTGCGTCCAGCCGTTGATGTCGACGTCCGCCAACGCGGACGAGGCACGTTCCACCGTCACCTCGTCACCTGGCCCGTCCATGACAAGGAATCTAGTCCAGCAGCCAGCCAATCCCGATCAGCTGGAACAATCCGCCCCCGGTGCGCGACTATTGATCCGTGGACTGCGATGTCGCCCGCGAGGCGCTGTCAGCTCGTATCGACGGGGAACGGGAGCCTGTCCCGGCACCCCGCGTCGACGAGCACCTCGCCACGTGTGACACGTGTAGCGAGTGGTATTCGCGTGCCGTCGATCAGACCCAGCTGCTGCGGCGGCTGGCGGGCCGGTCCCAGGTTCAGGCCGTCGCCGATCCCGCCGAACCCGCGCGACGCCGGTGGGCACCGGCCGGGGTCGCCGGGTGGCAACGCCGGGCGCTCGGGGTGGTCGGCGGCGCCCAGGTAGCGCTGGCCTTGGCGCAGGGCCTCGGCGCCAACGTCGGGACCTCGGGCGGTCACCACGCCATGATGGCCGGCCATCTGCTCAACGAGTCGACGGCGTGGTCGGCGGCGCTGGGCGTGGTGATGATCGTCGCCGCGGTACGGCCGGCGGCCGCCGCCGGGCTCGCCGGCGTGCTCACCGTGTTCACCGTGATCCTGACCGGCTACGTCGTCAGCGACGCACTCTCCGGCGCGGTCACGTTCGACCGGATCCTGAGTCACCTTCCCGTCCTGCTCGGCACGGTCCTGGCACTGCTGGTCTGGCGCGCCGCCCAAACCCCCGGCCCGCAGGACCGCTCCGAGACCGCAGCGGCGACCGATGATCTGGTGCTGCCCGACAATGCCGTGCGCGGGCGCAGGCGCGGTCACCTCTACCCCACCGACGGCTCAGCGGCCTGACGACGACGGCCGCCGCGGAATGCCGACAGTAACCTCACGGCGGAAAATCGGGCCTTCGGCCGCCGTGAGGTTACTGTCGCCGATCAGGGCCGCAGCGCCTACAGCATCACCCCGAACATCACCGCCATACCGATGGCCATCATCGCCTGGCTGAGCAGGCCCAGCTGATGCACCGCATCACCACCCGACCGGGACTGGCGCGCAACGAGATACCGGTACAGCCACACCACCGCGGCAACCGCGAAGCCGATGGCGCACACCCAGTTCAGTGTGGCGATCCAGGCCGGATACCCGCTGGCCGCCGGTGCCGAGTCACCCATCGGCATATCCGGCATGTCCATCCCCGGCATGTTCATGTGCCCCGCGTGATGGCCGCCGGAACCGGCGGAATCCGCAGCGACCGATGACTGGCCGGGCAGAAGACGCCCGTTCATCACCGCATACATCCACGCCATCGCCAGCATCATCAGCGCGTGGTAGCCGGTCACCAGACGATGACCGGCCGCCCCCGCACTGGCGGCGATGACGGCGAACCACCCCGTGGCGAGCAAAAAGAACACCATCGGCGGGACCGTGGGCAGAGCGGCGCCGCCCGGCCAGGCCATCACCGCCATGGCCACCGCCATGACCGCGTGCAGCGAGTAGCTGACGACACTGGGCCACCGGCGATGCCCGGTGGCAATGGCGAAACCGCACTCCGCAGCGCTGAGCACGAACAGCAGGGTGACGATCCAGCGCAACGTCAGGTCCTGGATCATCGGGCATCATCTTTCGATCTCGGGAACATAACTTGAATTGGTCGAACGGCGGCGGCCCGTAGTTCCCCCGGACGGGATTCGCTACGACGAAGAGTCGTAGACTAGCGGCGATGGAGTCGAGCCGCACGGGCACCCGACCCGCCGGCCGATGGGTCCTGGTCGGCGGATACCTCGCCATGGCCGCAGCTTTGACCGGCTACGCCGCGGCGTCCGGCGGCGATCGGTTCCGGGCCACCGGGGACTCCTTTCCCGGCCTGCCGACCAGTACCGCCGAGATCGTCGGCCACTTCACTGCCACGCTGGCCGGCGCGATCTGCCTGGGCGCTCTGGTCTTCGTCGTCATCACGGCGTGCCCCGACGAACGCGGGGTGCTCGACGCGTCCTCGTTCCGGGTGCATCTGCTCGCCGAACGGGTCGCGCCGCTCTGGGTGGCGACCGCCACGGTCATGGTGGTGGTCCAGGCGGCCAATGACGCTGGGGTGTCAGTCGGCCGCTTGGTCAGCGGCGGCGGCATCGGTGCGGCACTGGGCGCCTCGGAGACGGCCCGCGGGTGGGTGGCGGTGGCCATGTTCGCAGCGATCGTCGCCGTGGCTCTGCGCCTGACGGTGCGTTGGGTCTGGCACGTGGTGCTGCTGATCCCAAGCCTGATCGCGGTGATCGCCGTGGGGGTGACCGGGAACGCCGGGCAGGGCCCCGATCACGACTATTCGACGAGCGCCGTCATCGTGTTCTCCCTCGCCCTGGCGGTGCTGGCCGGGGTCAAGATCAGCGCCGCCGTGGCCCCGCCGTCGGTGGCGCTGCAGCGCCGCGTGCTACTCGTCGAGATCCTCACCGGGGCGGCGGCGCTCGGCTATGGCGCGCTGCTGCTGTACCTGCTGACCGACACGGGGTGGGTGACCGGCTCCGACTACGGCCGCCTGGGGCTGCTGGCCGGGGCGGTGGTGCTGGTGACCTGCTTGCTCGACATCACCCGGCTGCGGGCCCGAGCCGGCGCGGGCGGCCGCGGCGGTGCGCTGGCATTGATCGTCGCGCTCGCGGCGGTCTCGGCGATGGCGATTCAAACCGCACCGCGGCTGCTGGCCCACAAGTTCACCGCATGGGACGTCTTCCTCGGGTACGCACTCCCCCAGCCGCCGAATGTGGTTCGGCTGCTGACGGTGTGGCGTTTCGACGTGCTACTCGGTGTCGGCGCAGTGGCGCTGGCGGCGATCTACGTCCTCGGGGTGGTCCGGCTGCGCCGCCGCGGCGACGCCTGGCCGCCGGGCCGTCTGGTGGCCTGGCTGCTCGGGTGCCTGGCGCTGCTGCTGGCCACCAGTTCTGGTGTGCGGGCCTACGGTTCGGCGATGTTCAGCGTCCACATGTCCGAGCACATGGCGCTGAACATGTTCATCCCGGTGTTCCTGGTGCTGGGCGCCCCGATCACGCTGGCGTTGCGGACGCTGCCCGCTGCGGCGGCCGGTCAGCCACCCGGGCCGCGGGAATGGCTGATGTGGCTGGTGCATTCGCCGGTGTCGCGGTTCCTGTCGCATCCGGCAACGGCGTTCGTCCTGTTCGTCGGCTCGCTCTACGCGGTGTACTTCACACCGCTGTTCGACACGCTGGTGCGCTACCACTGGGGTCACGAGTTCATGACCGTGCACTTCCTGATCACCGGCTACTTGTTCTTCTGGGGCATCATCGGCATCGATCCCGGCCCGCGCCGCCTGCCCTTCATCGGCAGGCTCGCCATGTTGTTCGCGGTGATGCCGTTCCATGCCTTCTTCGGTATCGCCACCATGACGATGACATCGGTGATGGGGCACAGCTTCTACAGCAAGCTCGATCTGCCCTGGCTGTCCAGCCTGCTCGACGACCAACACCTCGGCGGCGCAATCGCTTGGGGGTCAAGCGAACTGCCGGTGATCGTGGTGGTGGTCGCGCTGGTGGTGCAGTGGGCCCGCCAGGACCGCAAGGTCGCCGTGCGCACCGACCGCCACGCCGACGCACACTACGACGACGACCTCGACGCCTACAACGCGATGCTGCGGGAGCTGTCCAAGACCCGGCGCTGACGCCCCGGCGACTGCTGGCGCTCGGCCGCCGACAGACCGCCCCAGATTCCATAGGGCTCACCGGCGGCCAGGGCATGCCTGCGGCACTCCGCCATGACCGGGCAGCGCCCGCAGACGTCCTTGGCGACCCGCTCACGACGGACACGTGCGGCGTTCGTCTCCCTGTCGGGACCGAAGAAGACCGACGCGTCGACCGCTCGGCACCGGCCCCGAAGCTGCCAGTCCCACTCCTGCACCGACGGCCGCGGAAATCGTTGTCGCCTCACGCTTTACATAGTCGGGAGACGATGGTGGCCGGTTCCCCGGTCAGCCGACGACGGAGTATTCGCCCTCTTCGTCGAGTGCAGCCTGGATCTGCTCGACGGTGAGGTCGGCGCCGGACTGCACCCGCACGGTCGACGGCTCGCCGAGGTCGACCTCGACGGCACTGACATCCGGCAACGCGCCCAGCGCGGTGCTCACGATCCGCACACAGCTCTGGCAGTGCAGTCCGTCTACCTTGAAGGTCTGCTCCGACATGTGTTTCAGCCTTTCCGATCAGCGGCCTGCGAAGTTGCGCAGCCGCAAGCTGTTCGAGACGACGAAGAACGACGAGAACGCCATCGCCGCACCGGCGATCAACGGATTGAGCAGGCCGGCCGCGGCGATCGGGATGGCGGCCACGTTGTACCCGAATGCCCAGAACAGGTTGACCCGGATGGTGCGCATGGTGGCGCGGGCCAGATCCAGTGCCTGCGGGACGATGTCGAGGTCGTCGCGCACCAGGATGATGTCGGCGGCCCCGATCGCGACATCGGTGCCCCGGCCGATCGCCAGTCCCAGATCGGCCGACGCCAGCGCCGGGCCGTCGTTGATGCCGTCGCCGACCATGGCGACCACCCGCCCACGGTCTCGCAACTGCTCGATGACGTCGACCTTGCCTTCGGGCAGCACCTCGGCGATCACCTCGTCGATGCCCACCTGGGCGGCCACCGCACCCGCGGCCGAGGCGTTGTCCCCGGTCAGCAGGACCGTCCGCAGACCCCTGCTGTGCAGCGCCGCCACCGCCGCGGCCGCCGACTCCTTGACCGCGTCGGCCACCGCGATCGCGCCGCACACCGCACCGTCGACGGCGACGAAAACGACTGTGTCCCCGCGTGATTCCGCGGTCCGCCAGGCTGCCTCCAGCTGGGCGTCCAGCGGTGCGTCACCGCGCACCCAGACCGGCCGGCCCACCGTCACCGCGGCGCCCGACACCACACCGGTGACTCCCCGGCCGGCATAGGACCGGAAGTCCTCGACCGGTGACCGGTCAGTGAGCGCACCCGCGATCGCCACGGCCACCGCGTGTTCGGAGGCGGCCTCGACGGCGGCGGCCACGCCGAGCACGTCGTCGGCCTGCCAGCCGTCGGCTGCCGTCACGCCGGTGACCGTGAGATGCCCGGTGGTCAGCGTGCCGGTCTTGTCGAAGACGACGGTGTCCACGGCGCGGATGGCCTCCAGCGCGCGGTAGCCCTTGAGGAAGATGCCCAGCTGGGCGCCGCGCCCCGAGGCCACCATCATCGCCGTCGGGGTGGCCAGGCCCAGCGCGCAGGGACATGCGATCACCAGCACCGCCAGCGCCGCCGAGAACGCCCGGTCGGCGTCGGCACCGGCAGCCAGCCAGGCCGCGGCCGTGACGGCGGCGATGACGAACACGGCGGGTACGAACACGCCGGCGATGCGGTCGGCCAGCCGCTGGGCGTCGGCTTTCTGCGCCTGGGCCTCCTCGACGAGGCGGACCATCCCGGCGAACTGGGTGTCGGCGCCGACGGCGGCGGCCTCGACGATCAGCCGCCCGTCGAGCACCACGGTGCCGCCGACGACGCGGCCCCCCGGATGGGCGCGGGCCGGTTTGGACTCCCCGGTCATCGCGCTCATGTCGATCGCCGCGCTGCCCTCGACCACCAGACCGTCGGCGGCGATCGTCTCGCCGGGGCGCACGACGAAGCGTTGCTGTTCTTTGAGTTCGTCGGCCGGGATCACCATCTCGGTGCCGTCGGCGAGCAGCACCGTCACGTTCTTGGCACTGAGGGCGGCCAGCGCACGCAGCGCACTACCGGCCCGCGATTTGGCCTTGGCCTCGAAGTACCGGCCGGCCAGGATGAACACGGTGACTCCGGCCGCGACCTCAAGATAGATGGCGTCGCTGCGCAGCAGCGCCTCCCAGATTCCGCGGGTCGTGCGGACGCCGTGGCCGAGGAAGATCGTGTACAGCGACCACAGCGTGGCCGCGGTGACACCGACAGAGATCAGCGTCTCCATCGATGCGGTGCCGTGGCGGGCGTTGCGCAGGGCGACACGGTGGAACGGCCACGCCGCCCAGGTGACGATCGGCAGCGCCAGGGCTGTGAGCACCCAGCCCCACCCGGTGAACCGGGTGCTGGGCACCACGGCGAACATCACCGACAGGTCGGCCAGCGGCACGAACAGCACCGCGGCGACAGCCAGCCGGCGCAGCAGGCTGCGGGCGGTCTGGTCGTCGGGGTCGGGCACCTCGACCGGTGTCGGGTTGCGCGGGGCTGCGTCGTAGCCTGCCTTGCGGACCACCTCACACAGGGTCTCGGTCGGTACCGATTCGGCGGCGTCGACAGTGGCCACCCGGGTCGCATAGTTGACCGTCGCGTGCACACCGTCGACCTTGTTGAGCTTGGTCTCCACCCGCGCCGCGCACGCCGCGCAGGACATTCCCGAGACGTCGAGCTGGACGCGGCGGACGTCGGTGTCGGCGACGCCGCCGACAACAGATGCCGTCATCATCCTCCTCGTCGATCGACAGTGTTCGGCTCAGGTCGAATAGTCGGATGCCGACAGCTCCGGGTTCCCGGAAAAAAGAAATCCCTGGTGCTGGGCTCATTCGACTCTTCCAAAGTACTCCCGAGGGGTGTGCCGAAGCTCCTGTGGGGCTGGGGATGTGCCGTCGGGGGCCATCCCCTACTCTGACTTCCTGTGAGCGAACGCGACGACGACCAGGTGACCGTGTGGGCACTGGCCGCCGGGCGCGGTGACGACGCCGCGCTGGACGCCTTCATCCGGGCGACCGAACGCGATGTGTGGCGAACCGTGGCCTTCCTGGGTGATCCGGGCAACGCCGACGACCTGACGCAGGAGACATTCCTGCGCGCGCTGGGCTCGCTGCCCCGCTTCTCCGGGCGTTCTTCGGCGCGCACCTGGCTGCTGTCGATCGCCCGCCGCGTCGTCGTCGACCAGATCCGGCGCAACCAGGCCCGGCCCCGCTCCGCGTACTCCGCCGACCTCGATCAGGTGCTCGACACTCGGCGCAGTGCGGCCCGCTTCGAGGACATCATCGAGATCCGGATGCTGCTCGACGGCTTGGACGAGGACCGCAGGCACGCGCTGATGCTCACGCAGGTGCTGGGGCTGTCCTACGCCGAGGCCGCCGAGGTGTGCGGCTGCCCGGTCGGCACCATCCGCTCGCGAGTCGCCCGTGCCCGCGACGACCTGATGATCGCGGCCAACCGCGACGACCAGGCGGGCTGAGCCGGGAACCGGCGGCCAACTCGATCCGACTAGTCGAGGTGCCCAGTAGCGATATCGACGTGATGCTGCGCGCTATCGAGCGACGGGTCCTCGACGACATCTGGATGAGTCGGCGGCGCAGATTCGTCACCGCCGTCCTCATCGCATGTCTTGCCACGGCCGCGGCGCTGGGCTGGGCCGACGTCCACGCCCGGGCCGCTGCCGGTACACCGGGTATCGCCGGTTGCGCCGTCGCACTGACCCTGTTCACCTCGACGGCCGTGATGTCATCGATTGCCTTGCTGCGCAGCTGTTTTCGCTGGTGCACGCTGGCCGCGTACGGGGGCGGTATCGGTACGGTCGTCGGCGTGGGGGTGGTGTGGTGGCATCAGACCACCCCGATCGCCCAGTCCCCGGGACCACGCCTGTGGATGGCGGTGGGCACACTGTGGTCGGTGGCACTGACCGTGCTGTGGCTGCAGGCGGTGCTGACACCGCTGGAGCGATCCCAGCCCGACCTTCGGCTCAGTCCAGGAAGCCGTGCAGCAGTGCGGCCGACCCCGCGACGTGGGCCCGCATAGCCGATTCCGCCGCCGCGACATCACCGGCAAGGATCGCGATCACAATCGCCTCGTGCTGCTCGTCGGAGTGAACGATGTTGCGGCGTAACAACGGAATCTGATCGAGCAGCGCGTTGAGCCGCATCCGGTTCTCGGCCACCAACGGCACCAGCGACGGCGAGCCGGCCGCCTCGGCGATGGCCAGGTGTAGCCGCGAATCCAGCCGCCGGTAGTCGTCGGGGGTGGCGTCACGGACGTCGACCAGGCGCGACCACAGGCCTTCGCGTTCGGCGGCGGTCAGGGTGCGCGAGGCCGCCATCCGGGCGGCCCCGACCTCGAGGATCTCGCGCAGCCGCATCGCATCGTCGAGTTCGGCCCGATTGACCCGTACGGCTTCCTCGCTCGGCGCGGGCAGTTCCTCGGCCAGGAACGTCCCGCCGTAGCGGCCGCGCCGCGACACCAGGTAACCGGCATCAGCCAGCGACTTGATCGCCTCGCGGACCGTGTCGCGGCTGACCCCGAGCCGGGCGGCCAGCTCCCGCTCCGGCGGCAGCGAGTCCCCCGGAGCGAGCACACCGAGCCGGATGGTCTGCAGCAGCCGGCCGACGGTGTCCTCGAAGGCGTTTCCGGGGCGCACCGGACGCAGCAGTGCCTCGGAAGCCACTGCCGAATCGTCCCGCGCTACATCCCCGGTCGCTTCGCTCCTGCCCGCCGCTGCCGACATCTGGATGACCTACAGCGGAGTTACGTAGTGGCCGCTGATACCGCCGTCGACCAGGAACGTCGACCCGGTGATGAACGACGAGTCGTCACTGGCCAGGAAGGCCACCGCAGCGGCCAGCTCCTCCGGCTCGGCGAACCGGCCCATCGGTACGTGTACCAGCCGGCGCGCGGCCCGCTCGGGATCCTTGGCGAACAGCTCCTGCAGCAGCGGGGTGTTGACCGGGCCGGGGCACAGCGCGTTGACCCGAATTCCCTGGCGCGCGTACTGAACTCCGAGCTCGCGGGACATCGCCAGCACGCCGCCCTTGGACGCTGTGTAGGAGATCTGGCTGGTGGCCGAGCCCATCACCGCGACGAACGACGCGGTGTTGATGATGGACCCCTTCTGCGCCGGCACCATGTGCCGCAGCGCCGCCTTGCAGCAGAAGAAGACCGACTTGAGGTTGACGTCCTGAACCCGGTCCCAGGCGTCGATGCCGGTGTTCTCGATGAGGTCGTCATCGGGCGGGCTGATACCTGCGTTGTTGAAGGCGATGTCGACGCCGCCGTGGGTCTCGAAAGCGGTGTCGAACAGCCGATCGACCGCACCCTGATCCGAGACGTCCACCTGGACGAAGGTGACGTTCAGCTCGTCGGCAACAGACTGACCGGTCTTCGGGTCGACGTCGCCGATGACGACGATCGCGCCTTCGGCCCGCAACCGTTTGACGGCCGCCAGGCCGATGCCGCTCGCGCCGCCCGTGACGACGGCGACCTTGTCCTTGAGACGCTGGGACAGATCCATCTAGTTCTCCTCTACCGCGAAAAAGACGTTCTTGGTTTCCGTGAAGTGCAGCGGGGCGTCGGGTCCGAGTTCACGACCGAGCCCGGACTGCTTGAACCCCCCGAAGGGGGTGTTGTACCGCACCGACGAGTGCGAATTCACGCTGAGGTTGCCTGCCTCGACGGCGCGCGACACCCGCAGCGCCCGGGACAGGTTGTCGGTCCAGATCGAGCCGGACAGACCGTATTCGGTGTCGTTGGCCAGCGCGATGGCGTCGGCCTCGTCCTCGAACGGCAGCACCGTGACGACCGGACCGAAGATCTCCTCGGTCACGGTGCGGTCGGTGCGCGCCGGGGTGAGCACGGTCGGCGGGAACCAGTACCCGGGGCCGCTCGGCGCCGAGCCGCGGAATGCCACCGGGGCGTTGTCAGGCACGTAGGCGGCCACCGACTCGAAGTGCTTGCGCGACACCAGCGGACCCATCTCGGTGTCGCGGGCGGCCGGGTCGCCGACCACCAGGCCCTTGACGGCGGGTTCGAGCATTTCCATGAACTTGTCGAACACGCTGCGCTGCACCAGGATCCGGCTACGCGCGCAGCAGTCCTGGCCGGCGTTGTCGAACACCCCGTAGGGCGCGGTGGCCGCCGCCTTCTGCAGGTCGCAATCGTCGAAGACGATGTTGGCGCTCTTGCCGCCGAGTTCGAGTGTCACCCGTTTGACCTGGGACGCGGCCCCGGCCATCACCTTGGTGCCGACCTCGGTGGAGCCGGTGAAGACGATCTTGCGGATGTCGGGGTGGCTGATGAACCGCTCGCCGACCACCGATCCCTTGCCCGGCAGCACCTGAAACAGGCCCTCGGGCAGTCCGGCCTGCAGTGCGAGTTCACCGAGCCGAATCGAGGTCAGCGGCGTCCATTCGGCGGGCTTGAGCACAACCGCGTTGCCTGCTGCCAGCGCCGGGGCGAACCCCCACACCGCGATCGGCATCGGAAAGTTCCACGGTGTGATCACACCGATGACGCCCATCGGCTCGTTGAAGGTGACGTCGAGGCCGCCGGCCACCGGAATCTGCTTGCCGGACAACCGCTCCGGTGACGCCGAGTAGAACTGCAGCACGTCGCGCACATGGCCGGCCTCCCACTCCGCGGCCCCGATCGGGTGCCCGGAGTTGGCGACCTCGAGGGCGGCCAGTTCGCCGACGTGCGCGTCGACGGCCGCGGCGAAGGACCGCAGCGCGGCAGCGCGCTCGGCGGGCGCCTTGGCGGCCCAAGCTTTCTGCGCGGCCTTGGCCCGCGCGACGGCGTCGTCGACACCGGCGACGTCGGTCAGTTCGACGCTGCGCAACACCTGCTCGGTGGCGGGATTGATCAGCTCGGTGGAGGTCACAGCTCAGCCCTTTCGGTCGTATACACCCGCGCGGCGTCCACCAGTCCGGCGAACACCCGCAGGTCGTCCAGCGTCTCTTCGGGATGCCACTGCACCGCGAGAACGAAATCATGGCCTGGCATTTCGACCGCCTCGATCACGCCGTCGTCGTCCCGGGCGCTCACCACCAGCCCGTCGCCGAGGCGGTCGATGGCCTGATGGTGATAGCACTGCGCATCGGAGGTCTCCCCGATCAGCGCGGCGAGCTTACTGCCTTCGACGGTGCGCACCGTCGAGGTGGAGAACACCGCGTTGCCCTGCTGATGGCGGGTATGGCCGAGGATGTCGGGCAGGTGCTGATGCAGCGTGCCGCCGAGGGCGACGTTGAGCACCTGGGCACCGCGGCAGATGCCGAGCACCGGCATGCGGCGCCGCAGCGCACCGTCGATCAGGGCGAACTCCCAGGCGTCACGGTGCCGATCGGGCTGGTCGGTGGTCGGGTGCGGGTCGTGGCCGTACGCGGCGGGGTCGACGTCCTTGCCGCCGGTAATGATCAGCCCGTCGATGCGGTTGAGCACCTGGTCGGTGATACCGGCGTCGACAGGCTGGGGCGGCAGCAGCGTCGCGATACCGCCGGCCAGCGTGACGCCCTCGAGGTAGATACCCGGCAGGAAACTGGCGTGCACATCCCACACCCCGGTCTGCGCCTGCTGGAGGTAGGTGGTCAGGCCCACCACGGGGCGGTGCCGGGCAGCCGAACCGTGGTCAGAGTCGCTCAAAGCCGCGCACCCTCTCCCAGTCGGTCACCGCGGAGTTGAACGCCGCCAGCTCGACGCGGGCGTTGTTGAGGTAGTGCTCGACGACCTCGTCGCCGAAGGCTTCGCGCGCCACCGCCGAGCCTTCGAAGAGTTCGGCGGCCTCGGCCAGGGTGGTCGGAAGTTTCTGCGCGCCACTGGTATACGCGTTGCCGACGCACGCGTCCGGTAGTTCCAGCGCGTTATCGATGCCGTAGAGGCCGCCGGCCACCAGTGCGGCGACCGCCAGGTACTGGTTGACGTCACCACCGGGGGCGCGACACTCCATCCGCATGGAATGGCCCTGACCGACCACCCGCAGCGCGCAGGTGCGGTTGTCCAGACCCCACGCGATCGCGGTCGGGGCGAAGCTGCCCTCGACAAAACGCTTGTAGGAGTTGATGTTCGGTGCGTAGA
This sequence comes from Mycobacterium sp. DL592, assembly GCF_011694515.1. Classification (NCBI taxonomy): domain Bacteria; kingdom Bacillati; phylum Actinomycetota; class Actinomycetes; order Mycobacteriales; family Mycobacteriaceae; genus Mycobacterium; species Mycobacterium sp. DL592. The sequence goes on from NZ_CP050192.1 coordinate 3,141,178, forward strand.
ACAGGGTCAGCTCGCGCAGGGTGGCCAGCTGGCCGGCGATGAAGCTGCGAAACATCGCCGACATCCCCAGCGGATCGTTCTTGTCGGCGAACACCGGGCTGCCGTCGGCGCCGCGCAGCGAGATGTGGATGTGGCAGCTGTTGCCTTCGCGCTCGTCGAACTTCGCCATGAAGGTCAGGCTCTTGCCATGCTGGTCGGCGATCTCTTTCGCGCCGTTCTTGTAGATCGTGTGGTTGTCACAGGTGACCAGTGCACCGTCGTAGCGGAACGCGATCTCCTGCTGGCCGAAGTTGCACTCCCCCTTGACTCCTTCGCAGTACATCCCCGCACCGTCCATACCGACCCGGATGTCGCGCAGCAGCGGCTCCATCCGGGTGGAGGCGTGGATGGCGTAGTCGACGTTGTAGTCGGTGGACTTCTTCAGCCCGCGGTAGCCGGCCGCCCAGGCGTCGCGGTAGGTGTCGTCGAACACCATGAATTCCAGTTCGGTGCCGACGAACGCCTCCAGGCCGCGCTGTGCCAATCGGTCGAGCTGAGTCGAGAGGATGGTCCGTGGCGCCGGGGCCACCGGCGCACCACCGACGAACGACAGGTCGGCCATCACCAGGGCGGTCCCCGGCAACCACGGCAGCAGCCGAAGGGTGGCGAAGTCGGGGCTCATCACCATGTCGCCGTAGCCCGACTCCCAGCTCGACATGGCGTAGCCGTCGACGGTGTTCATGTCGACGTCGACGGCGAGCAGGTAGTTGCAGCATTCGGCGCCGTGCGCGGCGACCTCCTCGACGAACAGCCGGGCCGCCACCCGCTTGCCGGTCAGCCGGCCCTGCATGTCGGCGAAGGCGACGATCACGGTGTCGATCTCACCGGCCGCCACCAGCTGATCCAATTCGGTGTGAGTCAACAGCCCGGACCGGCGGGCACCACTACCAGGCGTCACGAGCGTCCCTTCATCGATGGAATGATTCGACGGAAAGTCAACCATTGGAGCCCGCCGCATCGGCAGCCTCAGCCTTCAGATTTACATGACTGTCACTCCAAAGGTAGGACACCAGACCAATAGCACTCTATTCTGCCCAATTAGAGCGCGCCGGTCGACGCCTCCATACCACCAACGCCCAGAACGGATCAGAAGGAGTAGCGCTGTGCCAGAGGGTCACGAAATACTCGACGAGGACGAACGACACCTCGCCAGCCTTGGTTACTCCCAGGAGCTGCATCGGTCCTGGTCCGGATTTTCCAACTTCGCCATCTCGTTCTCGATCATCTCGATCCTGGCGGGCTGCTTCACCTCGTTCGGCCTCGGCTGGAACAACGGCGGGCCGGCGGCCATCGCCTGGGGCTGGCCGATCCTGTCAGTCTTCATCCTGTTCATCGGGTTGTGTATGTCCGAGCTGGTGTCGGCGTTCCCGACATCGGGCGGAATCTATTGGTGGGCAGCCAAACTCGGCGGACCTAAGGCCGGGTACTACACCGGCTGGCTGAACCTGGTCGGGCTGATCGCCATCCTGGCGTCGGTGGCCTACGGGTCGGCGACGTTCCTGGACCTGACACTGGGCACGTTCAGCGAGAGCTGGCTGGCAGGCTACAGCCTGCAGCGCACCTTCATCATCTTCCTGGTGATCCTGGTGGTGGTCGCGGTGATCAACATCTTCTCCAGCCACCTGCTGGCCGTCATCAACAACATCTCGGTGTGGTGGCACGTCATCGGTGCCGCCGCCGTCATCGTGATCCTGTGGGCCATCCCCGAGCAGCACGCCAGCTTCTCGACGGTCTTCGCCACCACGGTCAACAACACCGGCTTCTTCGGCGGTTCGACCTCCGGCTTCGGCTTCCTGCTGTTCGTGCTGCCGATGTCGGCGATCCTGACCCAGTACACGATCACCGGCTACGACGCCTCGGCGCACCTGTCCGAGGAAACCAAGAGCGCCGCCGACGGTGCCGCCAAGGGCATCTGGCGGTCGATCTTCTACTCGGCGATCGGCGGCTGGATCCTGCTGCTGACCTTCTTGTTCGCCGTGCAGGACGTCGACGGCGTGACGAAGGGCGGCGGCGCCGTCGCCACGATCTTCGCCCAGGCGATGGACTCCAAGTGGGTCGCGATCGTCTTGCTGATCTCGACGGCCGGCCAGCTGTTCTGCACCACGGCGTGCCAGACCAGTTCCTCACGCATGCTGTTCGCCTTCAGCCGCGACCGCGCGGTGCCCGGCCACCAGTTGTGGTCGAAGGTCAACGCCAAGAAGGTGCCGGCCAACGCCGTCATCGTCACTGCGGCGATCGCGGCGATCATCACGCTGCCCGCACTGGTCGAGGTGGACATCAACGGTGCACCGGTGCCGATCGCGTTCTTCGCGGTCGTCTCCATCGGCGTTGTAGGTCTGTACCTGTGCTTCGCGGTGCCGATCTACTACCGGTGGAAAGCCGGCGATTCGTTCCCGCTGGGCAAGTGGAACCTGCGCGGCCACCACAAGTGGATGGCGCCGCTGGCCCTGATCGAGATCGTCGTCACCTCGATCATCGCGATGTTCCCGACCTCCATCAGCGGTGCGCCGTGGGATGCCAGCTTCGAATGGAAGTTCGTCAACTACACCCCGCTTCTGGTCGGTGGCGTGTTGATCCTGCTGTGGATCTACTGGCATGCGTCGGTGAAGAACTGGTTCACCGGACCGATCAAGCAGGTGGACATCAGCGGCGAGGAACTGGAGGGGGTTTCCTAGAACAAAGGAGACGTCATTTCCAGGCCCGCCGCGAGGCGGGCCCCGCGCCCCTCGTGCCATCAGGCCGAGGGGCGCGGTTCATGTGAGGTGGCTCAGGCGCCGTCGAGGTCAACCTGCAACGGTGCGGACGGATCAGCTGCCCACTGCTCCAGCGAGCCGTCGTAGAGACGAATGTCGCTGACCCCGGTGAGCGTCAACGCCAGCGCGTTCAAACTGGCCGAGATCCCGCCGCCGCAGTAGAGGACCAACGGGTATGACGAGATCGTCGCGTACGGAGCCCGCAGCGCGTCGGGGCCCGAGAGCAATCCGTCGTCCCCGACATGTGCCCGCGCCGGAATGTTGACGCTGCCGGGAATGTGGCCCCGGCGGCGGTACCGGGACGGAACCCGGCCGGCGAAGGCCTCGCCGGACAGCCCACACACCAGAGTTCCGGGTGCCGCGCCGGCCGCGATTGCCGCGACCGCGGCCTGGTCCGCCCACACATCGAGGGTTTGCGCCGGAGTCCAGGGATCTGCCGCAACGGGTTCCGGCTCCGCCCCCGCCGAGACGGGATACCGCGACGCCCACGCGGGCAACCCGCCGTCGAGCACCCGCGCGTCTACCCCGACCCAGCGCAGGGTCCACCACAGTCGAGCGGCCCACATCATGTCGCCACGGTCATAGGTGACCACCGTTGTGTGCGGGCCGATTCCGCGCCTGGCCAACCGGCCCGCCAGGTCGGCTGCGGCCGGTACCGCAAAGTGGTAGCCCGCGGAGCCGTCGTGGAGTTCGCCGACGAGGTCGAGGTGAACGGACCCGGGAATGTGGGCCTGGCGCCACAGGTGGCGCCCGGAGCGGACCTGGTGGTCGCCGTCGAAACGCGCAGCGGGCAGGTCAACGGAGGCGTCGGCGACCACCAGATCGTGGCTCGTGCGCAGGGCTGCCAGTTCGTCGGCGGAAATCAGCTCGGCCACCGCGGTCAGACCTTCACTGCGGGGGTGGCACAGACTTCGCGCCACACCGATGCCTCAGGGAGGATCCCATGGTGCGCAAGCCATTCGGCGTAGGGGCCGATGAGCTCGTCTCGCAGTGCTCCCCATCGGCCGTCGAAGAGCCAGGTGGTCGACACCGCGCGTGCCGAATCCAGCAGGAGCCGCTGCGGAAAGTACGGGGTGACGGCTTCGTACAACTCCGACACGGATTCCGGGTCAGCGGCCGCAGCGAGATATCCGCGCGCCGTGGCGGCCACCAGGGCCTGCACGGTCGATGGGTCGTCGAGTGCCCAGGATTGCCGGACCACGAGTACGTAATTGTGATAGCCGACCCCGAGGTGTTCGTCGACGTTCCACGCCAGCGAATCGGAAGCCTCGTCGCGCAGGTTGTCCCATGCCCAGTACGAGCCGAACGTGGCGTCGACGTGGCCGTCGGCGATCTCGGCGAGGGTCAGCTCCCGGCTGCCCAGATCGACGAACTGCACGGTCGACGGGTCTCCCCCGTCCCGTTCGACAAGGGCGCTGACCACCGCCACTCCGCGCGGTGTCGGATTGAGCCCTACTCTGCGATTGCTCAGGTCGGCGAGCCTGGTGATCCCGGTCGCGGTCACGGTCCGTACCGTGTCGAGCCCGCGCTGATTGACCGCCGCCACCGCCACCAGCTCCTCGCCTGCGCTGCGCCGCTGCAGCAGGCGGTTGAGTGGGGCGATGGCGACGTCGGCGTCACCGCGGCGTAGGTAATGCAACCCGTCACCGACACCGGGATCCGGTTGCAGGAATTCAAGGTCGATCCCCGCTTCGGCGTACCAGCCTTCGGTACGAGCCAGGTAGAACCCCGCGGAGTTGGGCCAGGGGTGGAAGTATTCGTTGACGATGCGAATCCGCTTGTTCGTCAAGGGCTTTCCTTCGTCGTGATGATGATGTCGGCCAGCTTCGCCGGCTGATGAAGGTTGATGAATCCCGTCTCGGCGTCAGCCCACTGCGTCCAGTGCGGCCGGTAGAGATCACCATCCCTGGCCAAGGCACGGCTACGCCGCAGGCCGGTGGGTGCTTCCATCCACACCCGCCAGCTGGCATGTGCTGCACTGTCTTTGGACAGCGCACCGACACCTTCGATCAGAACGGGCTGTCCAGAGTGCGCGTGGCGCAACGGCCCAGGTGCGCCGCGATCCCAATCGTAGGATTGCCATTGCGCGTTACGGCCTGCCGCCAACGGCCCGACGATCTGCGCGGCGACGATCTGCACCGCGTCCGCGAGCCCGCCCCAGCCCGGATAGATGTCCTCGACGTGGATCAACTGAACCGAAACGCCCTGCAGAGCAGCTCGATCGCATACCTCACGAGCCAGGGTGGTCTTTCCGGCGCCAGACCTGCCGTCGATCAGCACGATCGCGTCAGGGGCCACGACATGGGGCACGATCGCCTCGGCCCACTCGGCCAACCCGCTCACAGGGTCCGCCAGGTGCCCGTGTACACGGACACGCTGACCGCAGCCACCGCCGTCAGCACGGCGACTCCGACGAGCACCGCGTCAGCCCACGACAACGGCGACGGCCGCGCCCAGGTGCGCGTAGCCGCCGCACCAAAACCCTTGGCCTCCATCGCCGTAGCGAGCTTGCTGCCGCGACGGATCGCCAGAATCAGCAGAGTGAATGCCTGCGCCGCGGTTCGCCGTATCCGGCTGGCGAGGTTCCATCCGTCATCGAGACCACGTGCCCGGCGCGCCAGCGACAGATAGCGCCAGTCTTCGACGAACAACCCCACCAACCGCAACCCCGCCAGCCCGCCGAGCACAAAGCGGGCCGGAAGCCGCAACCGCTGGGCCAGGGCGTCGGCAAGGTCAGTCGGATCGGTCGTACTGAACAGGACGACTCCGGGAAGTCCGATGGCCAGAATCCGCAAGGCGGTCGCAACGGCGAGCTGGATCGATCCGTCGGACACGTTGACCGGACCGAAGGAGAAGTGGACCACGCCACTGACCTGGCCGTACAACACTGTCGTGATACCCGCCATGACTGCGCTGACCCAGACCGGCCACGTCGTCACCAGCCAGCGCGGGCTGCCGCTGCCGACCCACCCCAGCCACAGCGCCTCGCACCCCAACGCCACCGCAGCCGAAACCCAGTCGATGGACAGTAAGAGCACCACCGTGACAATCAGGACCGACACCAGTTTCGCGGCGGGGTTGAGCCAAAACCCAGGCCGTCCAGCCGGGTGATTGAGGACGGCCGAATCGGAACACGAGGCGATCGCCTCACCCGTCTCGGTCACAGCGCCGCCGAAGCACGTGCGTAGGCGGGCAATTCGATGACCTCGTCGGCGAGGGAGCCGACGAAGTCGTCGTCATGGGTGACGGCGACCACCGCATGCCCGTCCGACAACAGCGATCCCAACAGCTCGACGAGTTCGCGCCAGGTGCGCGCGTCCTGCCCGAACGTGGGTTCGTCGAGAATGACGACTCTGGGCCGGCTCGCCAGCACCGTGGCCACCGACAGGCGCCGTTTCTCGCCGCCGGACAAGGTGAACGGGTGCGCGGCGGCCAACGCCGTCAAGCGCAGGCGCTCGAGGAGATCGTCAATGCGAGCGCGGGTCTCGTCCTCGGCCAACCCCAGCGCACGCGGGCCCACTTCGAGTTCCGCACGCACTGTCGTGGTGAGGAACTGGTGTTCCGACTCCTGAAAGACGGTGCCGATCCTGGTGAGCAGATCCCTGGCCCGCCACCGGATGGGCTGGGTCCCAAGACCGCCGGCGAGCGAGTCCGCGGCGACGAACGCGCCGGCCGCCGGCCGCAGCAAGCCGGCTAAAGTCAGTGCGAGCGTGGACTTTCCGGCTCCGTTAGGGCCGGTGATGGCAAGCGCTCGGCCCGCTTGGACGGTGAAATCCAGCGAATGTCCGAGCGGCTCACGCTTGGAGCGCTCCACAGCGAGTGCCTCGGCCGACAGCAGTACCGGCGCGCTCGAGTTCCGTTGTTCTCGCGGCGGCGCACAATGGCGGCCGGGAACCCATACCCCGGCAGCGGCAAGATCGTCGGCCTGGGCGGTGAGGACCTGCTCCGGCGGCCCGTCGGCCACGACACCCGCCGTGGAATCCAGCACGATGACACGGTTGACCACGTTGAGCCACACCTCGACCCGGTGCTCGACCACCACCAACGTCGACTCGGTTTCGTCGAGTACCCGGGCCACCGCGTCCCGCACCTCCACGACGCCTGCGGGGTCGAGATTTGCGGTCGGCTCGTCGAGCAACAGCAGACCCGGCCGCAGCGCCAGGATGCCCGCCAGGGCAAGCCGTTGCTTCTGCCCACCCGACAACGCTGCCGTCGACGACTCCAACGGCACGTCGAGGCCCACCGAGGCGAGGCAATCCCGCACCCGCCGCCAGATCGCCTCCCGCGGCACGCCGAGATTCTCGGGTCCGAATGCCACGTCGTCGCCGACGCGCGACAGCACGATCTGGGAATCCGGATCCTGCATCAGCAAACCCACCGACCCCCGCCGCGACGCCGGTGGCTCGCCGTCGACAAGTAGCCGGCCGTGCTGCTCGCCTTCCTCGGCGCCCCCGAGAACCCCTGCCAGGGCATGCAGGAACGTGGATTTCCCCGCACCCGAGCGTCCCAGCAGAAGCACCCGTTCGCCGGGCTGGATCGTCACGGTCACATCCGAGAGCGCGCGGGCCTTCCGTCCGGCGTGCCGCCAGCCCCAGCCCAGCGCGTCGACACGAACACCGCCGGTGGTCATGTTCAGACCTCCCGGGTGACTTCCCGGCCGGCCGCGAAACGGCTCAGGACACCGGCGCGGGCGAGCGCCTGAACCAGATAGAAGCCCAGCACACCTGCGATGACGAGGCCTGAGATCAAAGAACCCGCGACGTAGACGACCCGGAACGTCGCGCTCACCCCGGGATACCAGAGGACGAGGTCGTTGATCGCCAGTGCCAGGCCGGCTGCGGCTCCCGCCAGCGCGGCCACCCGAACACCGAATCGGCGATACAGGAACGCCGCGAAGACGAGTTCGGCACCCAACCCCTGGACCGCCCCCGACACCAGGGTGAGGAAGCCCCACTGGGTGCCCACGACGGCCGACACCACGGCGGCGAGCAACTCGGTGTAGATGGCGGCTCCCGGCTTGCGGACGACGAGCCCGCCGGTGACTCCCGCAATCAGCCAGACGCCGCCCAGGATCGACGAGAGCCCGGGGAGAACCTGCAGCGGTGTGCTCAGCCCGTTGTAGGCGATGCCCCACGCCCAATAGACGACGCCGAACGCCACTCCGATGACGCTTGCGACGACGATGTCGACCACGCGCCACTTCGGCGTGGACGGCAGCGGGGACGACGAGGTGGATGTGACTGCTTCCGAAGACATGACGAAGTTCCTTTCGAACGGGATTTGGGGACGGCGGGCCGGAACCGACCCGCCGGAAGTTGACTCGCTGGAGTTACAGCGTTCCGGGACAGAGCTTTTCAGATCGGCAACACAGCTGGTGCATCAGACCTCCAGTCGAAGTGGTGGTCCCATCCCTCCGATGAGCGGCTCGCGTGAGTCTCGGCTCATCCAGGTTCTACGGGTTAGCGAGGCCGTCGATGGCCTGCTCTCTCAGCGGTGCACCCCGTGGGTCCTGCGTGCCGGAAACGGTAACACCGGCGCCTGCACGGGCCGTTCGGCCAAGTCGCGGCGCCCACGCGGCCGGACGCCGAATGACCTACGTCGGAACTCAAACGCACAGTTGACGCCAGCGGCGGCAGCACCCTGGCAACGGCCGCCGAGTATTGATCAAGCTGAGCACAACGCCCCTTCCCCCGCGTTCGCGGGGTATCGACGCCCCGACCGACGTGACGCGGGTCTCGGCACAGATTGAAAACCGGCCCCCGCGGGTACATAACCCGGCACACAAGCGACAGACGGGATGACCGCAACGATGTGTGGAGCGACGGGCGAGGTCCGGCTCGACAACCAGGCACCTGACGTGGCGGCGGTGACCGCGATGGCCGAGGCGATGACGCGCCGCGGACCCGACGGTTCCGGGGTGTGGTCGGCGGGCCGAGTGGCGCTGGCGCACCGGCGGCTCAAGATCATCGACCTGTCCGAGGCCGGTGCGCAGCCGATGGTCGACGCCGAACTGGGCCTGACCATCTGCTGGAACGGCTGCATCTACAACTACGAGGCGCTGCGCCGCGAACTCGCCGGGCACGGATACCGGTTCTTCTCGCACAGCGACACCGAGGTGCTGCTGAAGGCCTACCACCACTGGGGTGACCGGTTCGTCGAGCGGCTGCACGGCATGTTCGCCTTCGCGATCGCCGAGCGCGACAGCGGCAGAGTCCTGCTGGGCCGCGACCGGCTGGGCATCAAACCGCTGTACCTCAGCAGCGACACCCACCGCATCCGGTTCGCGTCGTCGCTGCCCGCACTGCTGGCCGGCGGTGGCGTCGACACCCGCATCGACCCGGTCGCGCTGCACCACTATCTGAGCTTCCACTCGGTGGTGCCCGCGCCGCACACCATCCTGCGCGGTGTCCGCAAGCTGGCGCCGGGCACCCTGCTGGCCGTCGAACCCGACGGCACCCAGACCACCACCACCTACTGGCAACCCGACTTCACCCGCCGCGCCGACCGTGCCGACTGGTCCGAAAAAGATTGGCAGGACGCGGTTCTCGCCGCCCTGCGGACGGCCGTCAAGAGAAGGCTGGTCGCCGACGTGCCCGTCGGGTGCCTGCTGTCCGGCGGAGTCGACTCCAGCCTGATCGTCGGCCTGCTGTCCGAGGCCGGCCAACACGGCCTGTCCACGTTCTCCATCGGCTTCGAGTCGGTCGGCGGCGTCAAGGGCGACGAGTTCGTCTACTCCGACCTCGTCGCGCAGCGGTTCGGCACCGATCACCACCAGATCCGCATCGACACCGCACGGATGCTGCCCGCCCTCGACGGGGCGATCGGCGCCATGAGCGAACCCATGGTCAGCCACGACTGTGTGGCGTTCTATCTTCTGAGCCAAGAGGTTTCCCGCCACGTGAAGGTGGTGCAGTCCGGTCAGGGCGCCGACGAGGTATTCGCCGGCTACCACTGGTATCCCCCGATGGGCCACGCCGACGCGGCCGGTGTGGCGGGTTCGGTGCAGCGCTACCGCGCGGCGTTCTTCGACCGCGACCACGGCGGAGTCAATGCCCTGCTGTCCGAGGAGCTCGCGGCTGACGACAGCCTGGCGTTCGTCACCGACCACTTCGCGCGCCCGGGCGCGCAGACCGGCGTGGACCGCGCACTGCGTCTGGACACCACCGTGATGTTGGTCGACGACCCGGTCAAGCGGGTCGACAACATGACGATGGCGTGGGGGCTGGAGGGCCGGGTGCCGTTCCTCGACCACGAACTCGTCGAGCTCGCGGCCAGCTGCCCACCCGAACTCAAGACCGCCCACGGCGGCAAGGGCGTGCTGAAAGAGGCAGCCCGACAGGTGATTCCGGCCGAGGTGATCGACCGGCCGAAGGGTTATTTCCCGGTTCCGGCGCTGACGCACCTGGAAGGGCCGTACCTGGACCTGGTCCGCGACGCCCTCTACGCGCCACAGGCCAAGGAGCGTGGGCTGTTCCGTCCGGACGCCGTCGAACGGCTGCTCGCCGACCCGAATGCCACCCTGACGCCGCTGCGCGGTAACGAACTGTGGCAGCTCGGCCTGCTGGAACTGTGGTTGCAGAACCACGACATCACCGGGGCCGCGGCATGATCCACACTGAAGCCATCACAATGGGCCTGCACGACGCCTCCCCGCCCGACCTCGTCGACGCGATGGACGACGACGTGGTCCTCGAACTCGGCTGGGGCCGTTTGATTTTCGGGCAGACCTTCAGCGACCCGGACAAGCTGGCCGGTGTCCTGCAGCAGGAGGAGCAGGGCCGCCGCGACATCTGCATCTACGCCCGGGAATCCCATGTGCTGGTGGCCAAGTCACCGGCCGAACTGTTCATCGACCCCAGCCACACCTACCGCCGCCGCTTCAGCGACGGCGAGGACGTCGCGCCGCACCAGCCCATCGGCTTCTCGATCCGGGCCCTGGGCGACAAGGCCGAAGCCGACGCGATGAACCGGGTGTACGTGCGCTGCGGCATGGTGCCCGCCCCGACCGATCTGATCTGGGACAACCACCTGCACGCCGACGCCGTCGAGTATCTCGTCGCGGTCCGCGACGACGACGCAACCGTCGTGGGCACCGTGACCGGAGTGGACCATCGCCGGCTGTTCAACGACCCCGAGGACGGTGCCAGCCTGTGGACGCTGGCCGTCGATCCGACCGCCAGCCTGCCGGGCATCGGCGCCGCACTCACCGAGACGCTCGCCGCGATCTTCCGCGGCCGCGGCCGCGCCTACCTGGACCTGTCGGTGGCCTACGACAACGACGCGGCGATCGGCCTCTACGAGAAGCTGGGCTTCAAGCGGGTGCCGGTGCTGGCCGTCAAACGCAAGAACGCGATCAACGAGCCGCTGTTCACCCCGGCGTCGGAAACCGTCGACGACCTCAACCCGTACGCCCGCATCATCGCCGACGAGGCGATGCGCCGCGGCATCCACATCGAGGTCCTCGACGCCGAAACCGGTGAGATGCGGCTGTCACACGGCGGTCGCAGTGTCGTCACCCGAGAATCGTTGAGCGAGTACACCTCTGCGGTGGCGATGAGCCGCTGCGACGACAAGCGGCTGACCCGTCGCATCGTCTCCGAGGCCGGCATCGCGGTCCCCACCGGCAGGCTGGCGACCTTCGACGCCGACGACCACGCATTCCTGGCCGAGGTCGGTGACGTCGTGGTCAAGCCGACCCGCGGCGAACAGGGAAAGGGCATCACCGTCGGGGTGGACAGCCCCGAAGCGCTGGACGACGCGCTGGCCAGGGCGCGTGAACACCATCCCGAGGTGCTCATCGAGCAGCGCGCCCAGGGCGACGACCTGCGGCTGGTGGTGATCGACGGCAAAGTCGTCGCCGCCGCGGTGCGCAAACCCGCTGAGGTGGTGGGCACCGGACGGCACACCGTGCGGGAGCTGATCGAGACCCAGAGCCGGCGCCGTGCCGCCGCCACCGGCGGCGAGTCACACATCCCGCTCGATGCGGTCACCGAGACCACGGTGGCCGAGGCCGGCTGGACATTGGACGCCGTGCTGCCCGAGGGCGAGCGGCTGCGGGTACGCCGGGCGGCCAACCTGCACCAGGGCGGCACCATCCACGACGTGACCGCGATCGTGCATCCGGAGTTACGCAGGGTGGCCGTCGCCGCCGCACAGGCCATCGGAATCCCGGTCACCGGCATCGACCTGCTGGTCACCGACGTCACCCGTGCCGACTACGTATTCATCGAGGCCAACGAACGGCCCGGGCTGGCCAACCACCAGCCGCAGCCCACCGCCGCGGCGTTCGTCGACTTCCTGTTCCCCGGCAATCCGGGGCTACCACAGCCGTGGACGCCCAACGGGGTGTGAATTCACCAGGTGCTGGTGCGCAGAACGATCTCGGCGGCCAGCTGCGCGGTGGACTCGGCGGCATTGCGCCGTCCGGTGAACTCCACCAACCGGTAGTCGCTGTAGACGTAGCGCTGGCTGGCTTTGGCCAGTGCGCGGGCCGCCGGGCTGCTGACCAGAGCGGTGGTGTTGATCTCGACCGGCGGGCAGTCCTCGTCGCGGATGACGCCGTGCTGATCGGGGACCCGGGGGTGGCCGCGGTCGATCACGATCAGGCCGGTGAAGCGGTCCAGGCGGGTGGCCGCGAGTTCCCAGGCCTGTTCGGCTCCGGCGCGGTCACCGACCAATACGCCCCAGCGCACATCGAGGGTGTCCAGCAGGCCGGTCACGGCCTTGGGATGCAGCCGCGGGTCGTGGCCGATGACGACAGTGCGGACCGACGCCGTGTGCAGGCGGTGACACACCGCGTCATAAGCGGCAGGTGCGTGCTGGGCAGCACCCAGCACGACTACGTACGGTCCCTTCTCCGGGCCTGTCACACTGACCTGCACGGGGAACCCGTCGACAGTCACCATCGTCGAAGGCATTTCGCCACGCTACTCCGAAAGCGGAGTGCGGCGGGCCGTTTCGCGAACCTTAGTCGGCCGCTCCTCAGCGAGCCCTCATCTTGGCGGCCTGCTTGGCAAATGAATCCAAGAAGGTCTGTGGCAGAGCCGCTTTGGCGGGAACACCGGGATTCGGTGTGGGAAAAGCGCTTCCGAACACGGCCAGGGATCCGACATTCTGGAACGCCATGTACACGCTGTTGGCCGCACCACCGAGCTGCATCGTCTGCTGGTACGCCAGCGCACCGTCGGGCGCACCGGCCAGCTTGGTGGTCGTGATCGGGATACCCGCCGAGGCGGTGTCGAAGAGGGCCTCGAACTTCGCGCAGCGTTCGGCGGCCGCCTGCAGCCTGTCCAGATCCAGATTCCACGACACGACGGTCATCAGCATGCGTGCGCCGTCGTAGCTCACCGCGTACTTGAGTGCGCTGCCCGGGCCGCGCTGCGCCGACTGGGCGATCACATTGGTCAGCGCGTTCGCGCAGCCTTCCGGCCGCGACAGCATCGACGGCGGAGCACCGGCCCCGTCGGGCTGGCCGGGCGTTTCGGTGATGCGGTCGAACTGGACACCGGGCGGGAAGTCCGCGGCGCCCAGCGCCACCTTGTCCAGCGTGGCACCCGGCCAGGTCGGGCTGCCCGCGACCGTGGATCCGCAGCCGGCCGCGACGAGGACGGTTACCGCGAGCATCGCGCTGCGCACTCCCCGGCGGGCCATGGTGACCAGGCTACCGACGCAGTGCCGTGGTGATCGTGGGCCGCCCTGGAGCGCCGCGGTCGAGCAGGGCCAGCAGGGCCTCGATGTCGAGGTGGCCGGCCAGCAGGTCGGCCATGACGTCGAGCTGGGCGTCACGGCGCGCGGACACGCTGACGTCGCCGGCGACCACGAATTCGTGCCTGCCCGCCGCCGCGGCGGCGGCGCGCAGCCAGTCCCGGCGCAGCTCGTCGTTGTCGAGCAGGCCGTGCCAGTGGGTGCCGAACACCGGGCCGCGCAGATAGCCGTGCGCGGTGCCGTCGACGTCGAACCAGGTGTCCTCGGTACAGCGGGTGAGCCGGCCGTGGTGGATCTCGTACCCCGACAGCGGAGCCTCCCAGCGGGCGAGCACCTTGTCGGCGGCGAACTCGACGTCGGCGTCGAGCAGTCCGAGCCCGGGCACCTCGCCGCTGCGGGTCTCCACGGTGTCGACGATGCGGCGGCACAGCATCTGGAATCCGCCGCAGATTCCCAGCACCACACGACCCGAGCGGGCGTGCGACTCGATGGCCGCGTCCAGTCCCCGCTCGCGCAGCCACTGCAGGTCGGCGACAGTGGCCTTGCTACCGGGGATGACGACGACATCGGCGTCGGCCACCTCAGCGGGATCGGTGACCCACCCGACCAGCACCCCGGGTTCGCAGGCCAGCGCCTCGACGTCAGTGGAGTTGGAGATCCGCGGCAACCGGATCGCGGCCACCCGCAGCCACTGCTGCCCGCGCGGCGGGGCGGGCACGCCGATCACCTGCCTGGCAACCACCGACACCGAGTCCTCGGCATCGAGCCACAGGTCCTCGCAATACGGCACCACCCCATAGGTGGGGCGCCCGGACAGCGCGGCGAGCTGATCGAGCCCGGGGGCCAGCAGTGCGGGGTCGCCGCGGAACTTGTTGACGATGAAGCCGGCGATCAGCGCCTGGTCTTCGGGTGCGAGCACGGCGACGGTGCCGAACAGGTGGGCCAGCAGGCCACCGCGGTCGATGTCGCCGACCACGACGACGGGCAGATTCGCCGCCCGGGCCAATCCCATGTTCGCCAGATCTGTTGCCCGCAGGTTGATCTCGGCTGGGGAGCCGGCGCCCTCGCACAGCACGACGTCGAACTCGGCTCGCAGCCCGGCCAGTTCGTCGGCCACCACACCGGCGAGCTGGTCGCGGTGTTCGATGTAGTCGACGGCGCTGACCTGCCCGACCGGCCGGCCGCGCACCACCAGTTGCGAGGTGCGGTCGCTGCCGGGTTTGAGCAGCACCGGGTTGAAGCGAATGCTGGGGGCCAGGCCCGCGGCGCGGGCCTGCATTCCTTGCGCCCGGCCGATCTCACCGCCGTCGACAGTGACCACCGAGTTGTTGCTCATGTTCTGCGCCTTGAACGGCGCCACCCGAATTCCCTTGCGCGCCAGCAATCTACACAGGCCGGCGACCACCATCGACTTGCCGGCATCGGAGGTGGTCCCGGCGATCAGCAGCGCCCCGCCGCTCACGTCCCCGCGCCGAGCGTGCGGTGTCGTACGCAACACGCCGCTGACCGCGTACGAGGACGCACACTCACCACCGCTATGGGGCCAGGGTCAGGATCTCGGCGCCGTCGTCGGTGACCACCAGGGTGTGCTCGAACTGCGCCGTCCACTTGCGGTCCCTGGTCGCCACCGTCCAGCCGTCGTCCCAGATCTCGTAGTCCAGTGCGCCGAGGTTGATCATCGGCTCGATGGTGAACGTCATCCCCGGTTCGAGAACGGTTTCCACATTGGGCTGGTCGTAGTGCAGCACCACCAGGCCGTTGTGGAAGGTGGTGCCGATGCCGTGTCCGGTGAAATCGCGAACCACGCTGTAGCCGAAGCGGTTTGCGTATGCCTCGATGACCCGGCCCACCGCCGACAGCGCCCGGCCGGGCTTAACGGCCTTGATGGCTCGCATGGTGGTCTCGTGCGTGCGCTCGACGAGCAGGCGATGCTCCTCGGCGACGTCACCGGCCAGGAAGGTGGCGTTGGTGTCGCCGTGCACACCGTGGATGTAGGCGGTGACGTCGATGTTGACGATGTCGCCGTCCTCGACGACGGTCGAGTCCGGGATGCCGTGGCAGATGATCTCGTTGAGCGAGGTGCAGCACGACTTGGGGAAGCCCTTGTAGCCCAGCGTCGACGGGTAGGCGCCGTGGTCGACCATGTACTCGTGGGCGATGCGGTCCAGTTCGTCGGTGGTCACCCCGGGGGCCACAGCCTTACCGGCCTCGGCCAGCGCACCGGCGGCGATCCGGCCGGCGATGCGCATCTTCTCGATCACCTCGGGGGTCTGCACCCACGGCTCGGAACCCTCCTGGACCGTCGGCTTCCAGACATACTCCGGACGCTCGATCGACTTGGGCACTGGCAGGGTCGGCGAAACCACTCCGGCACGAAGAGCGCTGCGTACGGTCATGATCAAAGCCTAGCGGCGACGCAGCAGTGGGCGCTTGGGGCCGCGCACGTTGACCATGCCCATCACCACCCGGCCGGTGAGCACCACGTGCGGGCTGCCCTCGGCGGGCGCATCCTTGCGGCGGTCGCGGGCACTACCGCCGTAGACGGTGACATCGTCGATGGAGGCGCTGGCGCCCTCGGGCAACCGCAGGTCCAGCGAGCCGCGCACCAGGTCCAGTTCGATCACCACGACCGGGCCGGCGAAGCGGGCGTTGGTCAGGTCGAGTTCGACCGACCCCACCCGGCGCACCAGGGCCAGCCGAGTAGGTACCGTCCACTCCCCCTGCCGCTTGAGCGAGCCGAGCCAGCCGCGCAGTTCCACCCGATCGGCGGCCGAGGTGACGATGGCCCCCGGCCCGGGCAGGTCGTCGACCAGGACGTCGAGCTCAGTGCGCATCCGGGCCGCCGACACCTGCGCGGAGCGCTCCTCGAACTCGCCGATGTCGATCAGCCCGAGGGCGACGGCGTTGTGCAGCCGCCGCAGAGTCCCATTGCGGTCGGCGTCGGAGACCCGCATCGCGGGCGTGTTGTCGATTCCGGTCATGACCTGTCCACGGTACCTGCGCAGCGCCGCACCCGATGGGCCTGCATTAACCTGTCTCGCGATGACTGAACTGACGCGGCGCACCGTCTTGATCGCGGGCGCGGTCGGACCGCTGGCGGCGTGCGGCACCTCGACCGACAAAGTGAAGCCCGCCAGCATGCCGGTGTCCGGTCAGGCCCTCGCCGGCACCGCCGACATCCCGGTCGGGTCGGGCAAGGTGGTCGGCGACACCGTCGTGACGCAGCCCGCCGCCGGGAAGTTCGAGGCGTTCATCGCCCGCTGCACCCACGCCGGCTGTGTGCTCCCGGGCGTGGAAGGCGACTCCATCAACTGCCCGTGCCACGGCAGCCGGTTCGGCCTGGACGGCGCGGTGCTGCGTGGGCCGGCGATGCAGCCTCTGACGCCGGTGAAGGTCACCGTGAAGGGCGGCCTGGTCGTCGCCGACTGACGGTCACGGCGTCGTGCTGATCCCGCGGATGAAGATGTCGAGCATCTGGGTGATGTATTCGGGGCGCACCGGCGCATCGGCGAACACCACGTCGAACAGCGAGGCGCCGGAGAACATCCGGATCGCCTCCGCCGGGTCCACGTCGTCGCGCAGTTCGCCGCGCTCCTCGGCGCGGCGCAGCACCGTCGTCAGCTCGTCGAGGCGCACGCGCCAGTAGTCGATCCGGACGTCGGAGAGGTCGGCGTCACCGGATGCCGCCAGGAAGCGGTGCATCGAGCGCCGGCCCTCCGCAGTCTGGGACAGCGCCACCATGGACTGCACCAGCGCCATCAGGTCCCCGCGAAGGCTGCCCGTGTCCGGGATCGGCACCCGCTGCGCCGAGCTGCTGAGCTGGGCGTCGAGCAACAGCACCCGGCGATCACCCCAGTTTCTGGTGATCACGGTCGTGTCGACGCCCGCTCGGCGGGCGACCCGCTCCAGGGAGAAGGCGTCAATGCCCGAGGCGATCACCTCGGCCAGCGCGGCGTCGAGGATCGCCTGCTTGTCCACCCCGTCGTCCATAAGGTCATCTAACCGGTCGCGGCGACGCGGTCAGGCCAGAAAGTCGGCAGGAAGTTCGTCAAGCATCATCTTGACCATCCGCACCGCATACTCCGAACTGCCGCCGCCGACGATCAGCGATGCGAATGCCATGTCACCGCGGTAGCCGGTGAACCAGGCGTGCGAGCCGCCCGCGAACTCCGCCTCACCGGTCTTGCCGCGCACGTCGCCTGCGCCCTGGATGTCCTTGGCCGTTCCGTTGGTGACCACCAGCCGCATCATCTCGCGCAGTCCGTCGAGCATGGGCTGGCTGATCTGCGGATGGTCACCGGTCTCGGTGGTCTGCCGCCCGACGATCAGATGCGGCGTCGGCGTCTTGCCCGCGGCGACCGTGGCCGCCGCCAGCGCCATCCCGAACGGGGTCACCAGGACCTTGCCCTGCCCGAAGCCGTCCTCGGTGCGTTCGGCGAGGTTGACCGTCGGCGGCACCGTGCCGGTCACCGTGGTCAGGCCGTCAATCGTGTAGTCCTGGCCGATGCCGTACTGGGAGGCGGCCACCGTCAGGGCGGTCGGCGGCATCCGGCTGGCCAGTTCGGCGAACGTCGTGTTGCACGAGTTGGCGAACGCCTTGGACATCGGCACGGTGCCCAGGTCGAACTTGTTGTAGTTCGGGATGGTCCGGTCGCCGATGTCGATCTGGCCCGGGCAACCCAGCAGGGTGTTCGGGGTGGCCAAGTTGCGGTCGATCGCCGCGCCCGCGGTGATGATCTTGAACGTCGACCCCGGCGGGTAGAGGCCCGTGGTGGCTGCCGGGCCGTCGGCGTCGGCTGCCGCGTTCTGGGCGACGGCGAGGATCTCCCCCGTCGACGGCTTGATGACGACGATCATCGCCTTGCGGCCCTGGGTGTCGACGGCGTGCTGGGCGGCGTTCTGCACCGCGCGGTCCAGGGTGATCGAGACCGACGGTGCAGGCTGGGGCGGCACCTCGTTGAGGACGTCGACGTCGTTGCCGTTCTGGTTGACGCTGACCACCCGCCAGCCGGCCTCGCCGTCGAGTTGGTCGATGACCGACTTCTTGACCTCGGTGATGATCGCCGGCGCGAACGAGTCGTCGGTGGGCAGCAGGTCGGCCTGCGGCGTGACGACCACCCCGGGCAGCGGGTCGAGGGCGCCGGCGACCTTGTCGTGGTCGGACGGGCGCAGGGTGATCAGGTCCAGCGGCCGGCTCGACGAGCTGGCCTGCTCGGCCAGGCGCTGCGGGTCGAGGGTGTTGTCGAACTGGCGCAGCTGGTCGACGACGATCCGCGCGGTGGACATCAGGTCGCCGCCGGCCTTGGCGGCGTCGAGCTGGTAGCGGTAGAGATTGCCGGGCACCAGCACGTCGCTGCCGCCGAGCTCGTTGACCGAGGCGCGCCGCGGAGGGTCGGCCCGCAAGGCGAAGGTCTGATGCTCACCGAGCTTGGGGTGCAGGTCGGTGGCGGCCCACCGGACGCGCCAGGTGCCCTCGTCGCGGATCATCTGCAGCACACCGTCGTAGGTCCACGTCCGCTTCTTCGGCAGCTGCCAGGTGAAGCGGTAGGTCACGCTGCCGGTGTCCTCGGCGTAGCGCGTGCTGAGAATCTGCGTGTCGAGACGTCTCGCCTGCAGTCCCGACCACGCCTCGTTGAGGGCGGACTGCGCGTCGGACGGCCGGTCGGACAGCTGGGCCGCCCCGGAGGTGTCGCCCTTGGCCAGGTCGGCGAGGAACTGCTGGGCTGTCGGCGCCGGACCGTCGGGGCGCGGGGTGCAGGCCGACAGCGTGGCCGAGGCAGCCACGACCGACAGCACCGACAGCGCGCCTGTGACTCGTGTTGCTAATGAGGTGCAAGTAGCCATTGGGGCAGATGTTATGAGTCTGTGACCCCGATCGGTCGGAGGCGCACCGTGGCCGACACAGCGAAGTGCCGATGAAAACCGAATAGCGGCAACAAGAACCCGTCAGTCGAGCAGGACGGTCGCGAACATGCCGACCTCGGCGAAACCGACCCGCGCGTAGGCCGCGCGAGCCACGGTGTTGAAGCTGTTGACGTACAGGCTCGCAATCCGCCCGCTGTCGACCACCGACGCGGCGACGGCAGCGGTGCCTGCGGTGCCCAGCCCGCGGCCACGCCACTCCGGGTGCACCCAGACCCCCTGGATCTGGCCGACCACCGGCGACTGCGACCCCACCTCGGCTTTGAACACCACCTGACCGTGCTCGAAGCGGGCGAACGCGCGCCCGGCGGCGATCAGGCTGGCGACCCGGCGGCGGTACCCCCGGCCGCCGTCACCGATCCGCGGGTCGATACCGACCTCGCCGATGAACATGTCGATCGCGGCGACCAGGTAGGCGTCGAGTTCGTCGACCCGCACCCGGCGCACGGCAGGGTCGACCCCACACGACGGCCGCGCGCCGATGGCCATCAGCGGCTGGCGGTCGCGCACATCGCGCGCCGGGCCCCACGCGTGCTGCAACCGGTCCCACATCGGCAGCACCAGCTCGGCCCTGCCGACCAGTGACGAGCAGCGCCGCGCGGTGCTCATAGCCTTGTCGGCGAACGCGAACAGATCGGCCTGCGAGCCGCGCAGCGGAATCAGGTTCGCCCCGGCGTAGCACAGGGACTCCTCGGCGCGCCTGCGCGTCCACAGCTCACCGCCGATGGCCTGCGGGTCGACGCCATGCTCGGCGACCCGGGCGGCCACCATGCAGGACCCCACCGGATCGTCGGCCAGTACCCGGCCCACCGCGGCGGCATCGCGCGCCACTGACACCCGTCGTTCGTCGACCAGACGAAACAGTGGCGGTGCCGACATGGGCTTACTTTCTGCGGAGTGTGAAAGCCGCTGCGCGGTTTACCCGCTCAGCTTACGGTCACCACAGGTGAACCGCTGGCAGATGCACCCGTACCGCGTTGCTCGTCGGCGATTCGCAGCGCCTCTTCGATCAGCGTCTCCACGATCTGGGCCTCGGGGACGGTCTTGATCACCTCGCCCTTGACGAAGATCTGGCCCTTGCCGTTGCCGGAGGCCACCCCGAGGTCGGCCTCGCGGGCCTCGCCCGGACCGTTGACCACGCAGCCCATCACCGCCACCCGCAGCGGCATGTCGAGACCTTCCAGACCCGCCGAGACCGCGTTGGCCAGCGTGTAGACGTCGACCTGCGCGCGCCCGCAGGACGGGCAGGACACGATCTCGAGCCCGCGCGGACGCAGGTTGAGCGATTCCAGGATCTGCGTACCGACCTTGACCTCTTCGACCGGCGGCGCCGACAGCGACACCCGGATGGTGTCACCGATGCCGCGCGACAGCAGTGCGCCGAACGCGACCGCCGACTTGATGGTGCCCTGGAAGGCCGGACCCGCCTCTGTGACGCCGAGATGTAAAGGGTAGTCGCACTTTTCGGCAAGTAACTCGTAGGCGGCCACCATCACGACGGGGTCGTTGTGCTTGACGCTGATCTTGATGTTGCCGAAACCGTGCTCCTCGAACAGCGAGGCCTCCCACAGCGCGGACTCCACCAGCGCCTCGGGGGTGGCCTTGCCGTACTTCTCCAGGAACCGCTTGTCCAGCGAGCCGGCGTTGACGCCGATGCGGATCGGGATGCCCGCGGCGCCCGCGGCCTTGGCGACCTCGCCGACCCGGCCGTCGAACTCCTTGATGTTGCCCGGGTTCACCCGGACAGCGGCACATCCGGCGTCGATCGCGGCAAAGATGTACTTGGGCTGGAAGTGGATGTCGGCGATCACCGGGATGTTGCTCTTTTTGGCGATCGCCGCCAGCGCGTCGGCGTCCTCCTGACGCGGACAGGCCACCCGCACGATGTCGCAGCCGGCCGCGGTCAGTTCGGCGATCTGCTGCAGGGTCGCGTTGACGTCGTGGGTCTTGGTGGTGCACATCGACTGCACCGAGATCGGGTAGTCGCTGCCGACTCCGACGTCGCGCACCATGAGTTGGCGGGTCTTACGCCGCGGCGCCAGGGTGGGCGCGGGAGGGGCGGGCATGCCCAGGCCTATGGAAGTCACGTGAATCTCCTACTGGAACAATCTGATCGGATTGACCAGGTCGGCGGTCACAGTCAGCAGCATGTAGCCGACCACCACGACGAGAATCACGTAGGTGGCGGGCATCAGCTTCATGTAGTCCACCGGTGCCGCGGCGACCTTGCCGCGCGCCGACCGGATCATGTTGCGGATCTTCTCGAAGAACGCGATCGCGATGTGTCCGCCATCGAACGGCAGCAACGGCACCAGGTTGATCGCGCCCAGCACGAAGTTGAGCTGGGCCAGGAAGAACCAGAACGCCACCCACAGCCCGTGGTCGACGGTGTCGCCGCCGATGATGCTGGCGCCGACGACGCTGATCGGGGTCTCCGGGTCGCGCTCGCCGCCGCCGATCGAGCGCACCAGCGCGCCGACCTTGGTCGGAATCTTCGCCAGCGACTTGGCCAGTTCGACGCCGAGGTCGCCGGTGAAGGTGAACGTCGCCGGGATCGCGGTCAGCGGGTTGTACTGCGTCGGGCCGAAACTGGCGGCACCGATACCGACCGCCCCGACGTTGGCCGGGCTGGCCTCCTTGCTGCCGTCCTTGGTGGTCCAGCGCTGGGTGGGCACCACGTCGACGTTGGTGGTGAATTCGTAGACGTCACCGTTCTGGGTGCGCTGCACGACGAAGGGTGTGGGGCCGGAGGCCTTGCGCACCGCGGTGACCATCTCGTCGAAGTTCTTCACCTCGGTGTCGCCGACCTTGATGACGGCATCGCCGGGCTTTATACCGGCCATCGCCGCCGGGCCTGCGCCCGTGCACGGCTCAAGCTTGCCCTTGGTGACTTCAGCTGCCACACAAGCGGTTTCACCGACGATGGCTTTGGTCGGCGGGTGCAGGTTGGGCAGACCCCACACGACGGCGATCGCGTAAATGAGCACCAGGCCGATGATGAAGTTCATCGCCGGGCCCGCGAAGAGCACCGCGACGCGCTTCCAGGTCTTCTGCTTGTACATCGCGTAGGGCTCGTCCTCGGGGGCAAGCTCCTCCACCGAGGTCATCCCCGCGATGTCGCAGAAACCGCCGGCGGGCACGGCCTTGAGGCCGTACTCGGTGTAGCCAAGCCGGTTGGGCCGCATCGTCGACCACACGGTGGGACCGAAGCCCACGAAGTAGCGGCGGACCTTCATTCCGGTGGCGCGCGCCACCCACATGTGACCGCACTCATGCAACGCCACCGAGACGAGGATGGCGAGTGCGAACAGCACGATACCGAGAGCGAACATCATCGGATTGCCGCGACCTCCTGTGTGACGGCGGCGCGGGCGCGTTCCCGAGCCCATCGCTGCGCGTCCAGTACTTCTTCCACGGTAGCCGGTTCGGCCGCCCACTGGTCGGCGGCGTGCAGGACGTCAGCGATTGTTCGCACAATCGCCGGGAAGCGGATCCGGCCGTCGAGGAACGCCGCGGCGGCCTCCTCGTTGGCGGCGTTGTAGACCGCGGTCATGCAGCCGCCGGTCTGCCCGGCGTGTCTGGCGAGGTCGACAGCCGGGAACACCGTGGCATCCAGCGGCTCGAACTCCCAGGTCGAGGCGGTGCTGAAGTCGCAGGCGGCGGCCGCACCGGCGACCCGGCCCGGCCAGCCCAGCGCCAGCGAGATCGGCAGCTTCATATCCGGCGGGCTGGCCTGGGCGATGGTGGAGCCGTCGGTGAACGTCACCATCGAGTGCACGATCGACTGCGGATGGACCACGACGTCGATGCGGTCGTACGGGATGCCGAACAGAAGGTGTGTCTCGATGAGCTCGAGACCCTTGTTGACCAGAGACGCCGAGTTCAGCGTGTTCATCGGGCCCATGTTCCAGGTGGGATGCGCCCCGGCCTGCTCGGGTGTGACCGATTCGAGGTCGGCGGCCGCCCAGCCGCGGAACGGGCCGCCGGAGGCGGTCAGCACCAGCCGGGCGACTTCGTCGTCAGCGCCGGAACGCAGGCACTGCGCCAGGGCGGAGTGCTCGGAGTCCACCGGCACGATCTGGCCGGGCTTGGCCGCACGCAGCACCAGCGGGCCGCCGGCGACCAGCGACTCCTTATTGGCCAGGGCCAGCCGTGCACCGCTGTCCAGCGCGGCCAGAGTGGGTTCCAGCCCTAGTGCCCCGACCAGGGCGTTGAGCACGACGTCGGCCTCAGTGTTCTGCACCAGCCGGGTGGCGGCGTCGGGGCCGCTGTAGGTGACGTCGGCGATCTTCTCGGCGGCCTGCGGGTCGGCGACGGCGATGTTGGTGACGCCTGTCTCGGCGCGCTGACGGGCCAGCAGGTCGGGGTTGCCGCCGCCGGCGGCCAGGCCGACGACCTCGAAGCGGTCCGGGTTGTCGGCGATGACCTCCAGCGCCTGGGTGCCGATCGAGCCGGTGCTGCCCAGGATCAGGACCCGTAGACGGTTGGCGGCGTTCACCCGGTCCATTGTGCCGCCTCCGGCGGCGATGTCCCATGCGCGCCGCCTGCGGCGGCGATGTCCCATGCGCGCCGCCTGCGGCGGCGATGTCCCATGCGCGCCGCCTCCGGCGGCAATGTCCCATGCCCAGGCGACTGTCGTGGAGCGCAGCCGGAAGGGACGGGCCGCGCTTCTTCGCCGCTAGTTGCCTGCGCTGGAACTATGACGCGTTTATGACCCGACCCCCGCTGCACCCGTCCGGGACGGAGTGCACGCCGAATCCCTTGTGCAATGCCGATCAAGACGCGGTCGGATTCGACTGAACACATCGAGATGACAAGGGAGTCACCCATGGGATTTCACCGCACCGCACTGACCGCCGCCGGACTGACCGCAGCCGCCGTGTTGTTCGCGGGCTGCTCGTCGACCAGCACGACGGCAGAGTCGACGACGACGACCACCGCCGCAGCCACCACCACAACCACCACCACGGCTGCCGCCGCACCCGCGGGCACCCTGGTCGGCCCGGGTTGTGCGAGCTACGCCGAGCAGGTGCCCACCGGGCCCGGATCGGTTGCCGGCATGTCGAAGGATCCGGTGACGGTGGCAGCGAGCAACAACCCGCTGCTCAAGACCCTGACCTCGGCGCTCTCGGGCAAACTCAACCCGAACGTCAACCTGGTCCAGACCCTCGACAGCGGACAGTTCACCGTGTTCGCACCCACTGACGACGCGTTCGCCAAGCTCGATCCGGCCACCGTCGACAAGCTCAAGACCGACTCGAATCTCTTGACCTCGATCCTGACCTACCACGTGGTTCCGGCCCAGGCCAGCCCCGCTCAGGTCGTCGGCGAGCACAAGACCGTCCAGGGCGGCACCGTCACGGTCACCGGCTCCGGTGACGCGCTGAAGGTCAACGACGCCAACGTCGTCTGCGGCGGTGTCCAAACCGCCAACGCGACCGTGTACCTCATCGACACGGTGCTGATGCCGCCCGCCCAGTAGCTCACTGCATGAGCCGGCTGCGGGACCGCCGTCAACCCGGCAACGTCGGCGGTCCCGCGCCGGCTCCCCCAACCCGAAGTACGACAACACGAAAGGAACGACGAATGTCGACCACGAAGTATAAGAAGGCAAGCGCCATGGCCGGTCTCACCGCGGCCGCAGTTCTCGGGCTCTCGCTGGCGGTGTCCCCGACAGCGGCGGCAGACGACCCGGCCGCGAACCTGGTCGGGCCCGGCTGCGCGGCCTACGCCGAGCAGGTGCCGACGGGTCCGGGATCGGTCGCCGGCATGGCGGTCTCGCCGGTTGCCGTTGCGGCGTCGAACAATCCACTGCTGACCACGCTGACCGCCGCGGTGTCGGGCAAGCTCAACCCGAACGTCAACCTGGTGGACACGCTCAACGGTGGACAGTTCACGGTGTTCGCCCCGACTGACGCGGCCTTCGCCAAGCTGGATCCGGCGACCATCGAGACACTGAAGACGAACTCGGATCTGCTGACCTCCATCCTGACCTACCACGTGGTCCCCGGCCAGGCTGCCCCGGCCGCGGTGGTCGGCACCCACAAGACGGTCCAGGGTGCTGATCTGACGGTCACCGGCTCCGGTAATCACCTGACGGTCAACGGTGCCAATGTGGTCTGCGGTGGCGTCAAGACCGCCAATGCCACGGTGTACCTGATCGACACGGTGCTGCTGCCGCCCGCATAGTTCTTCCTGGCACCACCAGACCGGCCGGCTGCGGCGGCGCGTTTCTCCTTCACGCCGCCCAGCCGGCCTTCTGGTATGCGGGTCGTCTCAGTAGGCGCCGGTGGCGCGCAGCATGGCCCGCACCGTCTTGACGACGATCATCAGATCGGCCATCAGCGACCAGTTTTCGACATAGCTGATGTCCAGCCTTACCGACACATCCCACGGCAGATCCGAACGTCCACTCACCTGCCACAGCCCCGTGATGCCCGGCCGGACGAGCAGCCGACGCCGCACGGCGGCGTCATAGCCGGCGACCTCGCTGGCCAGCGGCGGCCGCGGGCCGACGACGCTCATGTCCCGACGCAGAACGTTGACGAACTGCGGGATCTCGTCGAGGCTGTAGCGCCGCAACACCCTGCCCACCGCCGTGACCCGCGGATCGCGGCGGATCTTGAACAGAACCCCGCCATCGCTTTCGTTGAGCGCGGCCAGCTCCGCCAGCATCTGGTCGGCGCCGTTGACCATGGTCCGGAACTTGATCATCCGAAAGGGCTTGCCGTCCAAACCTATCCGTTCGGACAGGTAGAACACCGGCCCGGCGCTGGTGGCTTTGACCGCCAACGCCACCGCCAGCGTCAGCGGTAGCGTGACCACCAGCACGGCAAGGGAGAAGACGATGTCGAACAACCGCTTCTCGAAGCCCTTGGCCCCGTTGTAGCGCGGCTTCTCGACGTGGATCAACGGCAGGCCGCCGACGGGGCGCATCAGCAGCCGCGGACTGGCGACGTCGACGACGCCCGGTGACACCAATAGGTCGACGTCATGCTTCTCCAACTGCCAGGACAGGTCGCGAATGCCGCCGGCGCCCATGCGTTCGGTGGCCGTCACGGCAACCGCGTCGGCGCCGGTCTCCTGCACTGCACGCAACAGCTCGGCGCCGTCGTAGACGGGCACGACGCCGACCGAGTCGATTTCGACGCCGACAGCGCTGCCTGCGTCGGGTACGCAGACACCTACCACGACATACCCTGAATCAGATTGCCGCGACATCGATTCGGCGAGCTCACGCACAGCATGCAGCTGCCCCATCGCGACGACCGGGGTCGCATACAGGCCGTGTTTGCGCCGGCCCCTGGCGATGGAACGCCGCACCACCCAGCGGCCGACGAGCAGGGCCAGTAGACCCAGCGGCAAGGCGATGGCGAGGTAGCCGCGCGCGATATCGAGCTTGCACACCATCGAGACGATCGCGATGCCGCCGAACAGCGCCAGCGTCGCCGACAGCACCAGCCGGTACTCCTCGGCTCCCTCGCCGATGATCCGCAGCGACCGTGTCCGGTATACCGATAAGGCCGCGAGCCACGCCGCGACGAGCGATACCGAGAGCACCGTGTAGTCGATCGATTTGAAGGAGTCACCCCATCCTGCGGCCACGTCGAACCGCAGCCAGTGCGCCGCAAACACCGCGGCGGTGACCGCAGCCGCGTCCACCTTGCGCAACCGCGATGCATAGCCCTTTCGCCACGACACCCGGGCGGCACGGGTCTCCAGGAGGGTCGATTCAACCGACATCTGACGTCTGTCCGATCTCCCCGACCAGCACCCGCAAAATTGTGATGCTTGCAATGAATACTGTGGCACATCTGTTTGCTATGTGCACGATGGAAAAGATGATGTAACTCATATGAATCGTTGTGCAGTAAGTGTTTACAGCGTCATTCCTTTGGTCTCCACCGGGTAAACGGCGGTCACAAATTGACGCATCCGTTTGCCACACTCTTGCCGCCGAAGCGATCGAGAAGCCATGCAATCTGGTCGGCGGCGTCAATATCGGCATGCCCTTTTCCATCTTCCAGACGCCACACCACTGTTCCTCCCCGCGCACACGCCGCGGCGATGGCCCGGGAGGTCCACTCCGGGTCGATGTAGGTGTCGGCGGTACCGAAGACCACCGACAGCGGAGCTGACAAGGGCCGCTGAGGCAGCGCCCAGTTGCGCAGCATTGCGGTCAGCACCGCGGCCGGGCGCGGGCCGGCGGGCGCGAAGTCGAACGGCCCGATGTCGGGTGCCACCGCCGCCCTGGTGTGCACGAGCGCGCCCGAGCATGCCGACAGCGCAGCCCAGTTCGCGGCGGCCACCCCCCGGCGGAAGTCGTCGAGGTTGAGCTGCGGGTGCAGTCGGCCCAGTGACGCCAACACCCACTGCATCAGCGGGCGCTGATCGGTGCTCAGCGTTCCCCGCGTTGCCTTGTCCACCAACCCCACCATGTCGGCGGCCGGCGACAATGCCACCGCCCCAACGAGCTTCAGCTCCGGCGCATAGTCGGCGGCCTGCTCGTCGGCCGCCCACACCGCGCCACCGCCCTGCGAACCGCCGAACGCGGCGAAGGTGTTCGACACCTCGGGGAAGGTGGCGCGAAGGGCACGGACCGCGTCGAGGATGTTGAGCCCCGCAGTCCGGGAATCCAGGTACGGATGCACACCGGCGGCGCCGAGTCCCTGATAGTCGGCGAAGGCCACCGCGTAGCCGAGCTTGACGAACCCGGCGACCACCGGCGCCTGCCCAAGCAGATCGTCGGACAACGACGGCGCGCACGGCTGGTCGATCCCGGTGGTTCCATGGCCGAACGCCACTACCGGCCAACCACCCTGTGGGGCATATCCTTTGGGCACGAACACCGTCCCGGACACCACAGTGGCCTGGCCGGTGTCACCTTCTGTCGACCGGTAGACCACCCGAGCTGACCGCACGCCCAGCGAGGACAGCACGCCGGTGAGATTCGGCATCGTCATCGCGCTGACCAACGTACCGGGCCCGGTGCCGCCGAGGGTGGCCGTGCTGACCGGGACGGCCTGTTCGGCGGCACCGCGCACCCACCGCTCGCCAGTGCGGTAGACCACCACACCTGCCGCGGTCAGCAGCAGGGTGGCCAGCAGCGCACCGGCGATCACCACCGCGCGTCGGACCCTCATCGCCGGTACCGCTTCGCCACCGCCATCGCGGGCTTCTCGACGAAACGGTGCGTCAGCGAAGCAAGGACCAGGCTTACCGCCAGCACGAGCGCGACGTTGCGCAGCATGCCGGCGACCGTGTCACCGGCCATCAGTCCATGCCGGCCGAGGACCAGCAGCACCGGAAAGTGCCACAGGTACACCGACAGTGAGATCTCGCCGACGTAGCGCAGCGGCGCCCAGTCCAGCGCGGCGGCGAACCGGGAATGCTCGCCACGGGCCAGGGGCGCGACGATGAACAGGATCAGCAGCGCCGACAGCAGCGCCACGGCAGTGCTGGAGACGTGCGAGTGCAGCGCGATCAATACCAGGCTCGCGGCCGCGGCGGCCAGCAGCAGTGGCACGCAATACCACCGCAGCCGGCGTACCACATGGCCGGTGAGCAGTCCGGTGCCGATCGCGGCGAAGAGCACCGCGGCGATCATGCCGAAGGCGAAGTTGTCGGCCAGTGAGACGAAGCTGCGGTTGTACACGGCAAGCCAGTTCGGCCCCCACTCGGCGAGATTGGGGTCGTTGACTCCGACCCACTGCTGCACCACCGGGGCAAGTGCCTTGCCGAGCGCCCCGAGCATGATCAGAATCAGCGGGGCCAGCAGCGCCACCGGGATCGGCGCCAGCGCGGTGCGCCTGCGCAGTGCCAGCGCCATCGCCCCGAACACCGGCAGCGACAGGTAAAACACCAGCTCCAGCGACAACGACCACGACGGGTTCAGCCCGGTCTGGAAGTACTGCGGCAGATAGCTTTGCAGCAGAGTCAGATTCGCTACCAACGCGCCGGGGTCGGTCATCCGGCCCGTCCCGGCGTCGGTACCCGGCGGCTGGATCGCGACGTTCTCGAGGTACACCGCGCCGAAGACAAGGCTGCTGATCAGAAAGATGGTCAGATACGCCGGGAACACCCGCAGCAGGCGGTGGACGCCGAAAACCCGGGTGTCGGGCCATTTCGCGGCCGCGGGCTCGGCGAGGATCGCGCGCACGAACGGCAGGTACAGCAGGAACCCGCTGAGCGCGAAGAAGAACACCAGCGCCTGACCGAGCAGCTGGAGCTTGAAGGCGTCCATGACCTTGGGCGAGTAGTGGGCGTTGACGTGCAACACCAGCACCGCCGCGCAGGCCAGCCCGCGCGGACCGTCGAGGCCGACGATGCGGCGGGCCGCCGGCTTGGCGACCGGCGCTGCCTCCGGTGTGGCAGCGCCGACCGGTTTGTCCTGCAATGTCATTGGCGGCCCTGCCCAACTGGCTCATCAGGTGAGCGGGGTGAGCAGGCGTTCAGCGGCACGTCGCCGTCGAACCGCTGGCGGATCCAACCGAACGCCACCGCGGCATCGATGTCGCCGTGGCCTTTGTCGGGCTGTAGGTAGTACTCCACGGTACTACCCATCGCACAGGCCTTCTCGAGCGCCTGCTTGGTCCAGGCGGGTGAGATCAGGGTGTCGCGGCCGCCGTAGATGACGAGCATCGGCGCGGTGGACCGCTGCTGCGGGACGCTCATCCTGGCCAGGTGTGCACGCAGCACGTCGGTGGCTGCCGGGCTCGAGGGCCGCAGGTCGTCGGCGGTGATGCGTTGGGCGACTTCGGCACGTTGGCTCGACTTCTCGGGGGCGCACGACGACAGGACGGCCCAGTTGTCGGCGACCACGCCGCGGCGGTAGTCGTCGAGGTTGAGCTGCGGGTCCTCCTCGGCGAGCGCATAGAGAACCCACTGCAGTAGCGGACCCTGGTCGGCGGTCAGCGTGCCCGCCGCGGCGGCGTCGGCCAGCCCGGTGAGGTCGGTGGCCGGCACCAGGCTCACTGAACCGAGCAGGTCCAGGTCCGGGGCGTAGCTGGTGGCCAATTCGTTTGCCGCCCAGGCGGCTTGGCCGCCCTGCGAGCCGCCGAAGGCCACCCAGCGCTTCGAGGTGTCGGGAACGAGCCTGCGCGCGGCACGCACCGCGTCGATCAGGTTGCGGCCACCGGTCCCGGCATCGAGATACGGGTGGTAGGTCCCGTCGAGCCCGAGGCCCTGGAAGTCGGGCACCGTCACCACGTAGCCGGCCTTCACCAGCGGGACCACGACCTCCGAGGTGCCCAGCAGCGTCGGCGACAGCGACGGCGCACAGTCCTTCTGCACGCCGGTCGACCCGTGCCCGAACGCGACGATCGGCCAGCCGCCCTCGGGTGGTGTGCCGCGTGGGACGAACACGGTGCCCGAAACCAGTTGGGAACTGCCGTCGATGGCGGATTCGGAGGTGTAGGTGATCCGCGCCGCCGTCGAGGTGACCGCGGTGATCCTGCGGTCGATGGTCGGCAGGGTCGCCGCAGACCGCAACGCGCCGGGACCGGATCCGGAGAAGTCACCGGCGAGCGCGATCGCGCCGAGCTCGGGACGGGCCGGGGCGGGCGGGTGCGCCAGCACCGAACACGACACCAGCGCCAGAACGGTCGCCACCCAGAGCGGAGTCAGCCGCCACCTCATCGGTTTGCCTTCCCAATCGCTTCGACGACCACATGATCGAGTTGGCCCGTGGTCAGTACGGTGGCGCCGCGAATTCCCCTGGCCAGCAACAGGACACAGCTCAGGACGCACCCCAGTACGGCGCCCAGGGTGACGTAGCGGCCCGCCGCGGCCCGGACCTCGACCGCGGTGGCGCTGCCGACCGGAATCAGCTCGCCGGTCGGGCCCTGGGCCGACCATTCCAGTTCGCGGGCCACTCCGACGAGGTTGCGCGCCAGCGCATCGGCCGTCGTCATCGCCTGCTGGCGCGACGTGTCGTCGACGCCGACATCAAGCAGCACTGAACCCGGCGTCACCCGCGCGGTGACCCGCTCGGCGAGCCGGCGCGGTGTGGTCGCCAAATTCTGCTCCGCGATGGTCCGGGCGAGCACCTGCTGGGACACCGCCAACGCCGAGTAGCCCTGCATGCGGGCCAGGGCATCACGGCTTCCGCTGAACGCGCTGCGCGGTTCGGGGGCACCGGGCACCGTGGCGAACACCGGAACATGCGCGGTGTAGGTGGTGTCCCGGGTCTGCGCCACCCCGAAGCCGGCGACACCGGCCAGGACGGTGGCACCCACGATCACCAGCCAGGACTGCCGCAGGATGGCCGCATAGTCGCGCAGGCGCGGCGCGTGGTCCGGAGCGATCATCGTTGCCCCGCACAGGCATTGAACGGCCGCTGACCGTCAAAGCGGGCTTTCACCCAGGGCAGCGACCGGCTGCTGTCGAGGTCGGCGTGCCCTTCACCGATCCGCTCTTCGAAGTCCACCACGTCGCCCTGGGCGCAGGCGTTGCCGATGGCCTTCTTGGTCCACTCGTCGTTGACGAGGGGGTCCACGGTGCCGAATTGGACCAACAACGGGCCAGTCGCGGGATGCTGCGGTAAAGCCATCTGCCGCAACAGCTCACGCAGCCGGGCGGCGGCTTGCGGGGTGGCCGGGCGCAGATCCGAGGCCTGCATGCCGTCGACCACACCGGCGTAGCGGGACGGATCCGCCGGGGTGCAGTCGAGCAGTTCGTCCCAGTGCTTCGCCGTGTAGCCCGAGACGTAGTCGGACAGCGCGAAATCCGGATGCGACCACGCCATGCCCTGCAGCGCGAACGCCAGCAGGGGCATCTGCTCACGGGTGAGGCTGCCACTGGCAGCCGCATCGGCCAGCGAGGTCATATCGGCGACCGGCACCAGCGCGGCGGTCCCGACGAGGGTCAGTCCCGCGCCGTAGCTGCCGGCCTGGTCGGCGGCGGCCCACGCCGCCATCCCGCCCAGCGACACACCGTAGGCGGCCCACCGCAGTCCCGTCCGCGGATCGATCTTGCGGGCCGCCCGCACCGCGTCGATCATGTTCCGCCCGAAGACCCGCGAGTCCAGGTAGGGATGGGTGAAGCCGGGGACCCCGAGACCCTCGTAGTCGGTCATCGCGACGACGAACCCGTTCTGCACCAGCGCCGCGACCATCGGAGCGTTGCCCAGCAGGTTCTCGTACATCGTCGGCGCGCACCGGTTCAGCACACCGGAGGTCCCGTGCCCGAACGACACCACCGGCCATCCGCCCTTGGGGGGCGGTCCGGCCGGTATCGCCACCAGACCCGACACCTGGGTGGGTTCGCCGATCTCCGACGTCGATCGGTACACGACCCGAAACGCGGTGGCGTCCACCTCGTCGAGTTCGGCGTTGCCGTCGAACCGGTCGACCGACACCAGCGAGCCGGGTCCGTTACCGCCCATCTCCGGCGGCGGGAGCGTCACCGCACCCTCGAACGACGGTGTCAGGTCACGAATCGCGTTGCTGGATGCGCTATTCAGCGGCGGCGGTGCCGACGGGGGCGGTCCGCAGCCGGCGATCAGCGCTACGGTGAGCGCTACGATGGGGACCGTGCGCCTGCGTAAGGCGGGCATCATGGTTCGCGGTCGCCGACTCCGGACAATGCCGCCGGCTCGGCGGGCACGTCGACAGGTTCCTCGGCGGGCTCCGTCGGTGCGGTCTGCTCACCACGGCGCCGGTGCTGAGTGATCTCCCGACGGTGACCGGGTTCGAATGTGGCCACAGTGCCGATGATCTCGGCGTGGGTAGCCTGCAGCATCGCCACGGCACGCCGCAACACGGGCGCGCGGGTCCGGCCCAGGCGAGCCAGCACGATCGCACCGTCACTGGCACCGGCGACGAACGCGCCCTCGGTGCTGGATGACAGCGGCGGGGTGTCGATCAGCACGTAGTCGAACTGGTCACGCAGCGCGGCGATGGCCTCGCCCGCGTCGCCGGCGGGCCACAGTCGGCTGCTCGCCTTGGGCACCGGACCTGCCGGGACGAGGCTGAAGTGGTGTCCTCCTGCGTCGGAGATCAGCGCCCTGCTGACATCGTGGTGACCGGCGAGCACAGTGCTCAGCCCGCGTCTGCGGGCCGCTGACTGCTGGTCTGCGGACAGTCCCAGCCGGGTGGCCAGGGCGGGGTTGCCCAGGTCGCCGTCGACGACGGCAACCCGATACCCGCTGCTGGTCAGGGCGGCGGCGAGGTCGATGACCACGGTGGTGCGGCCCTCCCCGCGATCGCAGCCGGTGACGGCGAGGACGTGCGGTCGGCGGCCGTGCGCACCGCGGGCGAACTGGAGATTGGTGCACAGCTCCGCCAGCCGCTCGGCATACGGACCGCCGGCGTCGACGTCGGCCACCTCGACGGCGCTGCGTCCGGGATCGGCAGGCAATGTCGTCAGCAGCAGGGAGTCCGTGACGGTCTGAACCGCTGCGCTGCGCCGCAGCCTGGTGTCGAGCAGACCCACGAGGACGGTCAGCACCACTCCGGCCGCGAACCCCGCAGCCACCCCGAGCAGGACCTGCGCCAGCACCGTCGGGCCGATCGGAAGTTGCGGATAGGTCGCGTCGTCGACCACCACCGCGCCCGCCGCGGGGCTACCACCGCGGCGCGAGGTCTCCAGCTCACTGATGACCTCGACGAGTTGGTCCGACACGGCATTGGCATACATCTGCGCGGTGGCCGGATCGCGGTCTTTCACGGCGATGTCGAGCAGCACGGTCTTGTCGACGGGCCGGGCCGAGATCCGGGATCGCAACTCCTCGGCCGGGATTCCGGACTTGAGCTGGTTGGCCGCGCGTGCCGCGACCTGCTCGCTGGTGGCCAGCCCGGCGTAGGACACCACCCGCTCCTGGGAGAACAGGTTGTTCTGGTAGGCCTCACCGACCGAGGTCCCGCCCTGGGTGCTCACAAACAACCGGGCCGTGGACTCGTACATCGGAACGCTGGTCGCCGCAAGGGCATAGCCGATGCCACCACCTGAGACGGTGACGACCAGAACGACCCACCAGTAGCGGCGCACGATTGTGAGGTAGTCGCCAATACCCAAGCCGGATCTCCATTCCCCTGTGGCGCCCGACCAACGATCACCCTAGACGCTGCGGCGCGATTCGGCATAGCGGGAGGCGTTTCGCTCTGTTGCATTGCGCGGTGGAGATGTAACGATATTCCCGTGCAGCGCAACAAAATAACGCGTCGGACAATAATTGCCGACGCTGCGATCGTGATCGCCTGCTGTTTGCTGTCGGGCGCCGCACTGATAGGCGGGGCACTACCGGTGGCGGTCCTGCTCGGGCTCAGCAGCGCCGCTGTCGGCACCTACATCGGTCTGCGTCATCCGTTGTGGCTCTTCTGGTTACTGGCGGTGACGCTGGCGGCGCTACCGTTCGGCTACTTCCCGGGCGTGCACGCTCCGCTGACCTTCGGCTTCGGCACCGCGGTCCTGCTCGCGTCGTTGCTGCATCGCAGCCATACCGTCACGGTGTCCGCACTGGAGATCGCAGTGCTGGCGTTGGTCGGTGTGTCGGCGGTCTCGGTGGCGGCCACATTCCAGTCACCGACAGATCTCGCAGAGTTCGGCAAATGGACGGTCTCAACCTTGCTCGTGGTCGTCCTTTTGCGGTTGTCCACAACCGATCTGACGCGATTCGGCCGCATCTACGCGGTCGCCTCGGCGGTGGCGGCACTGTTCGCGATCGTCATCGTCGTCGGCGATCCGAACGGCCGCCTGATCAGCTATTTGTCCTTCGTGGGGTACGGACGGGAGTCCAACAGCACACGTTTCGTCTACAGCGAAGCCGGAAACACAGTCCGGCTGGCGGGCACCTATATCGACCCCAACACCGCCGGAATCGGCTTGGTGGTCGCATTGGCCGTCACACTCGTGGTTTTCACCGGCTGGCATCGTGTGGCGTTGGCCACTCTTTTCGTGGTGGCCGTGGCATTGACACTGAGTCGCGCCGCCATGTTCAGCATTCTCGGTGGCCTGGTGGTGCTCGTGTTGTTCCATACGCTGAGCTCGCGTCAACGGCGAACTATCTTCGCCGCCTTGGCTGTTGCTGTCCTGGCCGCGGTCGCCACCCCGCAGGTACGCCGGCGGGTGTTCTCCTCGTTCGGCAGCGGTGACGCCGGATCGTCAGCGCGCGCCGACGCACTGGACAACTTCGCGACCGTGATGCACGGGCACTGGCTGTCCGGGCTCGGTTGGGGCCGGCCGGAATTCAAGGAACCCAGCAAGAGCTTCGAAGTCAACTACGTTGCCAACGCCCCCCTGCTCACGGTGTATCGCGGCGGAATCGTCACCGGCGTGATATTTCTCACCGTTCTGCTGGTGGCAGCCGCCATCGCGTATCGGACACTGCGATCGACCGATACCTCGCACGCGGCGCTGGCCGGCATCTTCATTGGCTTCACGCTGGTTGCCCTGCAACTCGACTTCCCCGTCGTCACGATTCCGTCGGTGACGATGATGTTCTCGGTTCTGCTCGTCTTCCTGGCGAGAAACGATCCGGCCGCGCACCAACGAGTTCCGGCCACCCGCACGCTCGCCGTCGCGGCAGCGCACTGAAGGGGTTGGGATGACGAAGAGCAGAGCGCGGCGGGGCAACCGTCTGGCAACCGTGGGCACCGCGGTGTTCATCGCCGCGGCGATCGGGACCGGAATTGTGTTGTGGCCGGGCACAACTAGTCGCCATGACGCCGTGGCCGAGGCGGCCGTGATCAATCCGGCACCGACGACGATCGGCTTCTCCCAGCCGGGTGAGTTCATGTCGATGACCGCCGCCGATATCGGGCACACCCTCGACCTCATGGTGGCCACCGGTGCGAAGACGCTGCGGACGGTTATCCCGTGGTCGGTAGTCGAGCAGACCAAGGGAACGCTCAACTGGTCGCTGGTCGACGCCGTGGTCAATGCCGCTGTGGCACGGTCGATGTCGATTCTGGGTATCGTCGCGTTCACCCCCGATTGGGCCAGGGCGGCGGGTACGGCGACAATGATCGGCAGGCCGGCGTCGGTGACCGATTTCGCGGCATTCGCGAAGAAGGCGGCCGCGCGCTACAACGGTAAGATCTCGGCCTACGAGATCTGGAACGAACCGAACTCGTCGCTGTTCTACTCCCCCGGACCTGACCCGACCGGCTACACCGCGCTGCTCAAGGCGGCCTACCCCGCGATCAAGTCGGTGTCGTCGTCACTTCAGGTCGTCGCGGGCGCCTTGGGCGCAGACGTCACCTCCGCGACGGCAACCGACCCGGTGACGTTCCTGACCCAGATGTATGCCGCCGGCGCCAAGAACTACTTCGACGCGTTGTCATTTCATCCCTACCAGTACAGCCTGTCTTTCTCTGCAGGCGTGGACATCGCCAATTCGCCTGTGCAGCAATTGATGGACATGCGGACCACCATGGTCACCAACGGTGATTCCGCGAAGAAGATCTGGGCCACCGAGTACGGCGAGCCGACCGCCGCGGTGGACGAGAACACGCAGAGCTCGATGATCAACGACGTGGTGACCAAATGGCAGGAGCTGCCGTACACCGGTCCGGTCATGATCTACACCACGCGTGACAAGTCGACCGGGAGTTCGGATCCGGAGGACACGTTCGGGGTGTTCCGGTCGGACTGGGCACCCAAGATCGCCCAGCAGGTCCTGCAGTGGCAGATCGCGAACGGGATCCCGAAATCCCCGGAGTACCAACGGTTCAGTGCCGTCACGGACGCATCGTACGGCGCGGTCCTCAGTCCGGTGTACAAGGCCACGTCCACGGTGTGGGCCCAGGTTCGCGCCAATGCCACGGTATTCGAGACGGCCGCGGCGGGATACGTGTCCTCCCCCAACCCGGTCGCACTCAAGGCCCGCCCGCTCGGGGTTGCACCGACGGGCGCATTCGCCAACGGGTACCAGGATTTCGAGACCGGTGTGCGCATCTTCTACTCCGCGGCAACCGGGGCCCACGTCGTGGGCAGCGGGATCGCCTCGGCGTGGACATCGGCGCTCGGCTTGGCCACCACCGACGAGGTGCCGATGTCCGGCGGCGGGGTCCGGGTCGACTTCCAGCACGGCTTCATCACCTGGACACCTTCGGCAGGCGCGGTGGCGACCCGCTCGTAGCCGTCGCCGCCAGGGTCACCAGTTCCGCCACCGCCTGGTGCGGACGGCGAGCCTGCCAGTGCCCGGCATTGATCTCGTAGAGGTCCGCCCCGTCGGACTCGGCGGAGCGCCGGTCGAGCAGGTAGCGCCGGCACGCCTGCACGAACTCCTGATCGCGGTCGAAAACCGGCAGGCGCAGATGGTCTTTCAGCGATCCCACCGCGGCGGTCGTCCCGACGATGGGCAGTCCGGCAGATGCCGCGTCGAGGACCTTCACCCTGACCCCGCCACCTGTTCGCACCGGGGCGATCAGCGCGCGGCAGGTCGCCAGCAGTGCAGGCAGGTCGTCGACGAAGCCGACATCACGCACACCGGTTGGGTAGTGCGGATCGACCGCGCCCGGTTTGCGGGCGCCGATGATCACCAGTTCCGCGCCGGGTATGCCCTCGGAGATCTGCGGCCACAACCGCAGCGCCTCGAGGAAGGCCTCCTGATTGGGTGGCCAGTCCCGGGTGCCGATGAACGCCAGCCGCGGCCCGGTGTCGGCGAGGTTCAACCGCGGCGCCGGTGGCAGCGTCAGCGCGACCCACCGCGCGCCGGGCACGCCG
The DNA here is from genome assembly GCF_011694515.1 of Mycobacterium sp. DL592. Lineage (NCBI taxonomy): Bacteria > Bacillati > Actinomycetota > Actinomycetes > Mycobacteriales > Mycobacteriaceae > Mycobacterium > Mycobacterium sp. DL592. The sequence continues at coordinate 3,179,262 of NZ_CP050192.1, forward strand.
GCACCCCGGTACATGTCCGCCTCCTCGGCGTCATAGGTGCCTACCGCGTCGGCGGCCCGCGCCACCCGTAGTTCGTCGCGCAGCAACCGGGGTGCCTGCCACCGGCCGAGCCGGCCACGCGTGGCCCGCCACACCTCGGACTCGGAGTTGACGGTGTTGACGACGAGGCCACGATGCCCGACGTGGGCCGAGGACAGGAACGACTCAGCCATATAGCTGTGTTCGGCGAAGAACACCCCGGCGTCACTGTGCTCGATCGCCGACACGAGCTCAGGGGTGTCGAACCGGACATGCACGAGACTCCGGCGCGAACCGATGGCATTGGCCGCCAACCGGACCCGACGAACCGGCGGCTTGGACACCTTGACCAGCGGCACGCCGGCGGGCATCGCCGTGGCTGCGGCGCCATCCCGGTGCGCCGACAGACAGATGGCGTCGACCGGCCACGCCTGCGCCGCGATGTCGATCACCAGCCGCGACAGCGTGAGGTCACCGCCGTACTCGCGTTCGGGATCCTTGGACAGCAGGAACGTCACCTTGGTCATCGACCACCCCCTCGATACAGAACCTTCAGATACACGCCCAGCAGGACCGCGTCTGTCAGCACCGACGCGATCGCCGCGCCGACCGCTCCCAGCGGACTCAGGGCGGCGACACACGCCAGCTTCACCGGAACCAAACCCACTGCGGCCCAGGCCCGCACGAGGTCGCGATGTTGCATGTAGAGCACCGCGGTGTAGACGTAGTTGGCGGCCCGCATAGCGCAGAACGCCGCCATCAGCACCATCGCGACGCCCAGCTCCCGCGGTGCCGGCGACAGCAGCAGGCCCACCCCGACGGTCAGCACCAGCACGCCCGCCACCGCCGACAGTTTCATGATGGCCTTCGGTGCGGGGCCGGTCGCCAGATCGCCGCCCGACTCGCGCAGCGGCTCGTGGTAGGTGGCCACATACGACTGGCCCAGTGCCGCCACCGCCCATGCCATCACCGACGCCACCGAATAGAGGCCCGCGATGCGGGAGTCGGTCAGGAACCCCAGCAGCAGCACGTCACCCTGGATGTAGAGCGCGTTGCCGAGGTGCTCGAGCACCAGGGCCGCGACCAGACGCGGCGGTCCGGGCACCGCGGGCCGGTGCCCGCGCACCACCAGCACGGCCAGCACCGCGACCGCGAAGTACGGTGCGGCGTAGAGCAAGCTGGCCACCAGCAGGGTGGGCTGGTCGACGGCGAACAGATAGCCGGTGGCGATCGCGATGCTGGTGGTCTGGCGGAGGGTGTCCATCCGCATGACGCGGTCCGGATGCCCGTCACGCAGATCCTGGCTCTTGTAGGCGTTGAACACCAGCTCGCCGCCGCCGACGACCAGTCCGAACCAGGCGATGTAGTTCACGTCGACGACCGCGACACCCGCCGCCATCAGCAGCAGGCCCACCCCCACCCGGGTGGTGCGTTCACCCAGGAACCGCTCCCTCGACTCGCGTAGCGCGCGGACGTTGAATGGATTGTCCAGGGGGGCGCAGACGATTGCCGCCAGCGCGAAACCCATGGCGTACAAGCCGTAGTCGGCGATGCCGAGGCGGCTGATCACCGCCAGTGTCCAGAGCAGTCCGACGCCGCGGCCGCCGTACATCCACACCGCCGCCAGGACGGTTTTGCCGAGCCGGCCGGCGGAGGCCGGTGACGACACCCCGGTCATCGGGACCGCACCAGCGCCGACCACTGCTCGGCGTAGGCCTCGGCCACCGCCTGAGGGGAACGCCGCTCCCGTTCGGCGATGGCATTGGCGGCAAGGGTGTTCAGGCGCGCCCCGTCGTCGACGAGATGGTCGATGGCCGAGCAGAACTGGCGCACGCTCGGGTCGGCACCCGGTACGCGCAGCACGACCGCGCCGTGCCGCTCGTCGAGATCGGCCAGCGCCCCGTGGTCACTGCAGATCACCGGGGTGCCGTAGCCGAGCGCGTGGGTGACCACCGCAGAGGACGGATAGGCCGGGCCGTAGAACGTGCGCCGGCCGTACGGGACGACCACGGCACGCACCGACTCGAAGAACGCGTCTTCGTCGTCGCCCTCGACCCCGCCGAGAATGTCGATGCCGGGAGCCGGCGACAGCTCTTCGGTGCCGCGGCCCGCGACCCGGATCGCGATGTCGTCGCGCAGCGACTCCCTGATACGGCCGATCAATTCGAAACCCTTGCCGCGGTAGACCAATCCGAAGAAGCCCACGGCCAGCGGCCGCTGCGCGACGGGTTTGACCGCCCGGCGCACCGGTGCGATATGCGGGACCCGAGCCACCCGCGCACGTGGGTAGGCGACCGCCAGGGCCTGCGCGCCGCTGTCGGTCAGGGAGAACAGCTGCAAGCCTGCGGCCACGGAACGTTCGATGCGGTGCGAGACGAGCTGCAGCGGCAGGTGCACACCATGGTTGACCAACCGGTGGCCGGCCATGAACCGGGTCCGCCACGGCCACCAGATGAGCCTGGGCGGATCGTGGACCGTCGCGCTGACCGCCACGTCGCGCCGGCCGGCGATCGCCCAAAACGGTGTCACCGCACCGCCACTGAGTTCGGCGTGGACCAGCGTCGGCCCGGGATGGGGCGAGTCGATCAGTTCGCTGACGGCGCGGCGATGGCGTCGCAGGTCGGCCACCCCATCCTCGCCGGGCCCGCCGTGGCGGTATTCGACAACCGACCCGAACAGGCCGCGCACGGCGTCGAGGAACTGCTGTGCGTAGTCACCGACACCGCCGGCCCCCGCGCGGGGGCCGATGTAAATGAGCCGAACCTCGGCCAGTGAGCGCGACATCTAGTAGAACAGCGGCCGGTACTTGGGGCGGTACCGTAGCGCCTCCGGGTTACGGGTGCTGAGGACCTTGGCGGGTACCCCGGCCACCACCGCCAGTGGGGCGACGTCGCCGCGGACCATCGAGCACCCACCCACCACTGCGCCGCGGCCCAGTGTCACACCCGACAGGATGGTGGACCGGCTGGCCACCCACACGTAGTCCTCGATGACGCAGGGTTCCAGGATCGGCGCAAACGACGGGTCATTGTGATCGTGGTAGCCCCCGATGATGTGCACGTCGGAGGCCAGAACGACGTTGTCGCCGATGGTGATTCCGCCGCGGGCGTCCAGCATGCAGCGAAAGCCGATGGAGCAGGCCTCCCCGATCGTCAGGTTGCCGATGTCCAGGATGGTGGTGCCACGGAAGATCGACGAGTCCTTTCCGATGGTGGCGCCGAACAGTCGCAGGTAGGCCTGCCGCACGTGATGGGACGGGAAGTAGGTGAAGAACAGGTTGAAGCCGAGCAGGCCGACCCGGTTGTACAGCTTGCGCGCGAACGAGATGTCCTGCATCGGGGGTGGTTTGACCGGCTGAAGGCTCGGCGCACCTCCGGTGGTCAGGGGTTGGCTGGTCATCTGTTTCCTCCCATGGCATGTTGTGGTGCTGCGATCGAGCCCAGGTCGTGGCGGACCATCGCGGCGACGATGTCGGGGAAGTCCGCGGTCCGCCGCCAACCCAGGCTCTGTTCGGCGTGGCTGGGATCCCCCACCATGTCCACCGGGTCGGTCGGCCGTATCAGCGCGGCGTCGGTGTGGACGTAACGCTGCCAATCGTCGATGCCGACCTCGGCGAAGGCGGTGCGGACGAAGTCCGCGATCGAATACGAGGTGCCCGTGGCGATCACGAAATCCTCGCCGGCACCGCGAAGTGCGATGCGGTACAGCGCGTCGACATAGTCCGGTGCCCAGCCCCAGTCACGGCGGGTCTGCAGGTCACCGAGGCGCACCGAGTCCTGCAGGCCGCAGGCGATCCTTGCGACCGCAGTGCTGATCTTGCGGGTCACGAACCGGGTTGGCCGAAGCGGTGATTCGTGGTTGTAGAGGATGGCGTTGGCCGCCGCGAGTCCCCGCGTACGGTAGATCGCACACATCATGTGGCCGAGTGCCTTCGAGGCGCCGTAGGGCGATGTCGGGTTGATCGGGGTGGCTTCCGTTTGCGGTGACTGCGAGGAGCCCGCGAAGATCTCCGCGCTCGAGGCGTTGACCACGACGATGGGCTGACCCTGTTCGTCCTGCACCCGCAGGCAGCCGTCGAGCAGCGCGGTGGTCGACCCCGAGTTGACACTCAGCGCGGTAACCGGGTCGTGCCAGGAGGCCGCGACCGACGTGACTCCCGCCAGGTGGAAGACGTACTGCGGGGCAACACGTCTCACCAGTGCGAGGACGGTATCGGCGTCCTCCAGATCCACCGGGTGTTCGACGACACCGGGTGCGGCGCGTCCGGGTAGCGACCCGGGCCGCGTCACCCCGTGCACCGTCAAGCCCGACGCGGTCAGCAGCCGGGCCAGATAGTGGCCGTCCTGCCCAGTCACGCCGGTGACCAGTGCGGCACCGCGTGGTGGCCGTTGGGATGTCATCACAGGCCGCTACAGCGCGGCAGCACGCATCGCGCGCGACTCGCTGTCGAGATCGCTGGACACCATCATCTCGATGAGTTCCTTGAACCCGACGGTGGGCTGCCAACCCAAAACCCGCTGCGCTTTGGCGGCATCGCCGACGAGCAGGTCCACCTCGGCCGGCCGGATGAGCGATTTGTCCAGCTGTACGTAGGGCTCCCAGTCGTCGATCCCGACGCTGGCGAAGGCGATGTCGAGCATCTCCCGAATGGAATGCGTCCGGCCGGTGCATATCACGTAGTCGTCAGCCACGTCCTGCTGCAGCATCAAATACATCGCCTCGACGTAGTCACCGGCGAATCCCCAATCGCGCCGCGCGTCGAGATTGCCCAGCGTGACGTGACTCTCGGCGCCCAGCGCGATCCGCGCCACCGCGCGAGTCACCTTTCGGGTGACGAATTCCACACCACGCCTCGGTGATTCGTGGTTGAACAGGATTCCGGAACTCGCATGCATATCGTAGGACTCGCGGTAGTTGACCGTCATGTAGTGGCCGTAGACCTTGGCTACCCCGTAGGGCGAGCGGGGCCACAACAGGGTCGACTCGGTCTGCGGCACCTGCTGGACCTTGCCGAACATCTCCGAACTCGACGCCTGGTAGAACCGGACTTTTCGGCCTGAGATGTCCTGGTAGAGCCGAATGGCTTCCAGCAGATTGAGCACGCCACCGCCGGTGACATCGGTGGTCAGCCGGGCGTTGCGCCACGAGTACGCCACGTACGACACAGCGCCCAGGTTGTAGACCTCGTCGGGCTCGGCAATCGTCAGCGACCGCATCAGGCTCGACATGTCGAGCAGGTCACCGGTGATGACCTTCACCCCGGGCACGGTCTGGCGCAGCATCGCCTCTTTGGGGTTGTTCTGTCCACGGATCAGTCCGTAGACCGTGTACCCCCTGGACAGCAACAGCTCCGAAAGGTACAGCCCGTCTTGTCCTGTCACACCGGTGATCAATGCCGATCTCTTCGGCTGGTCGATGAGCCTCATGCCGCCACCCCTATGGTCGCTTGTATTTCGGACCGCAGTCCGTCGATGAATCGGTCCTCGGTGAAGCGCTCCATTGCGCCGCGGATCTTGTTCTCGTCGAATTGGGAACTTTCCAAACGCCGCACGGCGCGGGCGATCTCGGCCGCCTCGGGTCGGTCGAAGAACACGCCGGTGACCCCTTCGACCACGGTGTCGACGAATCCACCCCAGCGCAGAACCACACTCGGCCGGCCCCACACACCGGCCTCGATCGGGGTCAGCCCGTAGTCCTCGAAGCTGGCCGCCACCACAGCGCGACAGTTCTGGTACAGCCAGGCCATCTCGTCATCCGAGAGGCCCTCGAGCATAAGCACATTGGGCGCGGCGAGCCGACGGATCCGCTCGGCTTCCGGGCCGCGACCGACGACGACCAGCGGCCGGTCCAGCTCACCGAATGCCCTCACCACCTCGTCGACGTTCTTGTAAGGCAGCAGCCGTGAGACGCAGAGATAGAACTCGCCCGCCGGACGCCGGGCAGCGGCCGGCCCGAGCCAGTCGAGTGCCGCGCGCACAGGCTGGGCCTGCTCGTGGCCAGTCATGCCGACGGGAGCGGGCACGACGTCGGCGTCGATGCCGTAGGCGTCGCGGATACGCTCGCGGGCGACCGAAGAGATGGCGACGTAGCGCTGGCAGGACTGCGCCGCTCTGCGGTCCCAGCGTTTGAGGTAGGGCCCCAGCACGGCCAGCGCGGACTTCTTGAGGGGTCCGGCACCCTCACCGAGGTACATCTCGCTGGCATAGAGCCATCGGGCCGGTGAGTAGCAATAGACGAGTTTGTCGCCGTGGGCGCGAAAGCCGTGCGCCCATCCGCTGGAACTGGTGATCACCAGTTCGGCGTCGACCTTCATGGCCTGTGCGGCGAATGGGAGCAGCGGCAGCGCGGCCCGGTGGTTGCGCCGCAACGGGCCGACGCGGTTCAGCGGTGAGACCCGGATGTCACGTTCGGCGAACTCCGGATAGGTGCCGGCCGGATCGAACAGCAACGTATAAATCGGAGCCTGCGGAAATGCCCGGCTAATTGCCAACACAACCTTCTCGGCGCCACCGCGCTGAGTCAGGTAGTCGTGCGCAATCGCCACGGGGTACGGACCGATGTCGGCCTCCCAGGATCGGACCACGCCTCCTGCTCAATCCGGCGCCTGTGGCACCGTGAGCTTCGTTGGCGCGGTTGAGGTTCCCCGACCCGTAGTTGACATTGAAACTTGCCCGGGCCGGACCCACAACCCGAGAAGGCCCCGGTGTCCGTTTGTTCACATTTCAGCAATTCATGTAACGCTGGCGAATCCGCGGTCATTACGACGGGAAATGTTGTCCCACCAGCAAAACCTAGGCGCAGAATTTACAGTCGCGCCAGTTAATTAATGGTGGGAATCACAGCGGCGGGAACCGCTCGACCCAATGCCGGGCGATGTCCACCCGCCGCGTCACCCACACTTTGTCGTGGGACTGCACGTGGTCGAGAAACCGTTCCAGCGCGGCGGTGCGCCCGGGCCGCCCCGCCAGCCGGCAGTGCAGCCCGATCGAGAGCATTTTGGGCGCCCCCGCGGCCCCTTCGGCGTAGAGCACGTCGAAGGCATCGCGCAGATGCGCGAAAAACTGTTCCCCGGAAGGAAACCCGCCCGCCGTGGCGAATCGCATGTCGTTGGTGTCGAGCGTGTAGGGCACGACGAGGTGGGCAGCTCCGCCCACCTGCGTCCAGTACGGCAGGTCGTCGGCGTAGGAATCGGAGTCGTAGAGGAAGCCGCCGTGCTCGACGACCAGGCTGCGGGTCTGCGGTGAGTCACGGCCGGTGTACCAGCCCAGCGGCGCGGACCCGGTGAGCTCGGTGATGAGCCGCACGGCACGCGCCATATGTTCGCGCTCGACCTCCGGCTCGACGAGCTGATAGCTGATCCAGTGCAGGCCGTGGCAGGCGATCTCGTCACCGCGGGCGGTGAACGCTGCCACCGCCTCGGGGTTGCGGGCCAGCGCCATGGCCACTCCGAACACGGTCAGCGGCAGGCCGCGTCTGTCGAAAACCCGCAGCAGGCGCCACAATCCTGCCCGCGACCCGTACTCGTAGAGCGACTCCATGCTCATATGCCGGTTCGGAAATGGCTGCGCACCAACGATTTCCGATAGGAATGTCTCGGAGGCGGCATCGCCGTGCAGAACGTTGTTCTCCGCACCCTCTTCGTAGTTGAGCACGAACTGGACCGCGATGTTGGCCTGCCCGGGCCAGTGTGGGTGGGGCGGGTTCGGACCGTAGCCGACCATGTCACGCGGATAGCCTGCCGCGCCGTCCATAGGGCTCATTGCGCCATTGTGGCAGCCAACCCCGGCCGGCACCGGCTTCGTGGACAAGGCAGCATGGACGTCATGCCGTCCACACTGCTGTGGTTCCGCCGCGACCTTCGGCTGCGCGACCTCCCGCCACTGTTGGAGGCGGCCGCCGACGACGCCGAGGTGCTGGGAGTCTTCGTCCTTGACCCGAGGCTTGAACAGTCCTGCGGCCCGCGCCGACTGCAATACCTGGGCGACTCGCTGCGGGCCCTGTCCGAGGCGCTCGACGACAGGCTGCTGATCGTCCGCGGCAGGCCCGAGGAGCAGATCCCCGCGATGAGCGCGCACATCGGGGCCCAGACCGTGCACATCTCGGCAGATTTCAGCCCCTTCGGGGTGCGCCGCGACACGGCCGTCGCCGCGGCGCTGGCCGCCGACGGCCGGGCGCTGCAGCCGACCGGGTCGCCATATCTGGTCTCACCGGGCCGGGTCACCAAGGACGACGGCACCCCCTACAAGGTGTTCACGCCGTTCCTGTCCCGGTGGCGCGACGTCGGCTGGCGCGCCCCCGCCCAGTCGGATCCGGCCGCGGTGCGCTGGATCGACCCCGCCGCCCTGACCGGGGTGACGCGGGTCGGCGCACCCGATCCGGGGGCACAGATGGACGTCGAGGCCGGCGAGGCCGCCGCACAGAGCCGGTGGGCGGAGTTCGTCGAGACCGGGCTGGCCGACTACGCAGAGGACCGCAACCGCCCCGACAAGCCGGGCACCAGCCGGATGTCGGCCCCCCTGAAATTCGGCACCATCCACCCGCGGACCATGGTCGTCGACCTCGACGTGCGCCACAGCGGCCCGGCGGCCTATCTGCGGGAACTGGCCTTCCGCGACTTCTATGCCACCGTGCTGGCCGAATGGCCGCACAGCGCGTGGCAGAACTGGAACCGCAGCTACGACGCGATCGACGTCGACACCGACGCAGCAGCCCGCGCGGCGTTCGATGCGTGGAAGCAGGGTCGCACGGGCTACCCGATCGTCGACGCCGGGATGCGCCAGCTGCTGCAGACGGGTTTCATGCACAACAGGGTCCGGATGATCGTCGCCTCGTTCCTGGTCAAGGATCTGCATCTGCCCTGGCAGTGGGGGGCGCGCTGGTTCCTCGAGCAGCTCGTCGACGGCGATATGGCCAGCAACCAGCACGGCTGGCAGTGGTGTGCGGGTTCGGGGACCGACGCCGCGCCGTACTTCCGGGTGTTCAACCCCACCGCCCAAGGCGAGAAGTTCGACCCGGCCGGGGACTATGTGCGCCGCTGGGTGCCCGAACTGGCCGGCCCCGAACTGGCCGGGACCGACGTCCACAAACTCAAGGCGGGGCGCCCGCCGGGCTACCCCGACCCGATCGTCGACCACGCCGCCGAGCGGGTCGAAGCACTGGCGCGTTACGGCCGGATCGGCTGAGCCGGGCGGGGGTCGGTGTGCCAGAATGACGGCAATTGCTCATCTGAGTCCGACAGGAGCCGCAATGCCCAGCACCGAGGTGGAGCGCTACAACGACGTCGATCCCGCCGACGTCCCCTCAGCTGCCTGGGGTTGGAGCAAGATCAACTACCGCAGCTGGTACGCCTTCGGCATCTTCGCCATCGTGTTCCTGCTGGGCATGTTGCGCGGCAACCACGTCGGCCACGTCGAGGACTACGTGCTGATCGGGTTCGCGATCCTGGTGGCGGGCATCGTCATCCGCGACTGGTGGGGCCGCCGCCGCGGCTGGTTGCGCTAGGCACTAGCTCCTCCGTCGTCGAGATCGACGAATTGGCGCGATCTACTCGCGATTCTGCTGCGAAACGTCGGTTTGGGCGAGAAGGCTGACTAACCTTCGGCGGCCAGCTGCCCGCAGGCGGCCGCGATCTCGCGTCCCCGGGTGTCCCGAACCGTGCACGACACTCCCTGCGCGCGCACCCTGCGCACGAACTCCCGCTCCACCGGCTTGGGGCTGGCATCCCACTTGCTGCCCGGGGTGGGGTTGAGCGGGATCAGGTTGACGTGCACCAGCGCCCCCAGCGAGCGGTGCAGCTTCTTGCCCAGCAGGTCAGCGCGCCACGGCTGGTCGTTGACGTCGCGGATCAGCGCGTACTCGATGGACACCCGCCGGCCCGTCGCGTCGGCGTAGTAACGCGCGGCCTCCAGCGCCTCGGCGACCTTCCAGCGGTCGTTGACCGGGACCAGGGTGTCGCGTAGTTCGTCGTCGGGGGTGTGCAGCGACAGCGCAAGGGTGACCCCGAGGTGCTCGTCGGCGAGTTTGCGGATCGCCGGGGCCAGGCCGACCGTCGACACGGTGACCGAGCGCGCGGAGATGCCGAACCCGTCCGGCGGCGCGGCAGTGATGCGGCGCACGGCCGCCAGCACCCGGTTGTAGTTGGCCAGCGGCTCACCCATGCCCATGAAGACGACGTTCGACAGCCGGTCCCCGAAGCCGTCGCGCAACGTCACGGCCGCGGCACGCACCTGCTCGAGGATCTCCGCAGTGCTCAGGTTGCGGGTCAGCCCACCTTGCCCGGTCGCGCAGAACGGGCAGGCCATCCCGCAGCCGGCCTGCGAAGAGATGCAGACGGTGTTGCGGTTCGGGTAGCGCATCAGCACCGACTCGAATGTCGTGCCATCGTGGGCGCGCCACAACGTCTTTCGGGTCTCCCCCGCGTCGCACTCGATCTCCTTGGCCACCGAGAGCAGCGTGGGGAACAGCGCCTCGGCGACGGTGTCACGCACCGCGGCAGGCAGATCGGTCATCTGCTGCGGGTCGGCCAGCAGCCTGCCGTAGTACTGCTGGGCCAGTTGCTTGGCCCGGAAGGCGGGAAGGCCCAGTTCGGCCACGGCAGCCGCGCGGCCCTCGGCGTCGAGGTCGGCGAGGTGCCGCGGCGGCAGCGCGCGGCGGGGTGCCTCGAAGACCAGCTCTTGTTTCATCACGTCCAGTATCGCTGACCGCGGGGCCGGCTCAGGCCAGCAGCGTCAGCACGATCCAGCCGACTACCGCAGAGGGCAGCATGGCGTCGATGCGATCCATGATCCCGCCGTGGCCGGGCAGCAGCGTTCCCATGTCCTTGATACCCAGGTCTCGTTTGACCTGGGATTCGACCAGGTCGCCGAGCACGCCGGTGATCACGAGCATCAAGCCGAGCGGCAGGCCGACCCAGGCGGGCTTGTGCAGCAGGAATGTCACCGACAACACCGCGGCGGTGACGCCGAACAGCAGTGAACCGCCGAGGCCCTCCCAGGATTTCTTGGGACTGATCGCCGGGGCCATCAGGTGCTTGCCGAACAGCACGCCGGCGATATAGCCGCCGATGTCGGCGAAGACGACGGTGGCGATCACCGTGAACACCCGGGCGCCGCCATGGTCCTCCAGGATCAGCAGCACGGTGAAGCTGGCGAACAGCGGCACCCAGGTGGCCAGCAGGACCGTCGCGGCGATGTCGCGCAGATAGTTGACCGGCTGTTCGCGTAGACCGTGGCCGAGCAGGCGCCACACCATGGCGACCACGATCGTCGCGCCGTAGGCGCCCAGCGTCCCCGCCACACCCCACGGCCAGGCCAGCCAGATCATCGCCTGGCCGCCGAGCAGCAGCGGCACCGTCGGCATCGCATAGCCGTGTTCGCGTAGCCGGCGGATCACCTCGTGGGTGGCGATCGCGATGGCGACGGCCAGCAGCGGGAACCACCACTTCGGCGCGAACAGCAGGCTGCCGATCGCCATCGCGCCCAGGACGGCGCCCACGGCGATCGCGGCGGGCAGGTTGCGTCCGGCCCGCGACGCCTTCTTGTCCGGCGCGTCGGAACCGGCGGTGCCGGACTCGGTGTCTGCCACGGGCGATGGTTGCTGAGGGGTCATCAGACCTCCAGCAGTTCGCCTTCCTTGTGCTTGACCAGTTCGTCGATCTGCGTGACGTAGGTGTGGGTGGTCTTGTCGAGGTCCTTCTCCGCGCGGCTGACGTCGTCCTCGCCGGCGTCGCCGTCCTTCTTGATCCGGGCCAGCTCCTCCATCGCCTTGCGCCGGACGTTGCGCACCGAGACCTTGGCGTCCTCGCCCTTGGCCTTGGCCTGCTTGACCAGGTCCCGGCGCCGCTCCTCGGTGAGCTGCGGGATCGACACCCGGATGATGTTGCCATCGTTGGTCGGGTTGACGCCGAGGTCGGAGTGGCGGATGGCGTCTTCGATCACCTTGAGTTGGGAGGCCTCATAGGGCTTGATGACGACCATCCGCGCCTCGGGGACGTTGATGCTCGACAGCTGGGTGATCGGGGTCATCGACCCGTAGTAGTCGACGACGACGCGGGCGAACATACCGGGGTTGGCCCGTCCGGTCCGGATGGAGGACAGGTCGTCGCGCGCGACGGCGACAGCCTTCTCCATCTTTTCTTCGGCATCGAAGAGGGTCTCTTCGATCATGTGCGGGGGTCCTCTCCCTCAGGTGGTGACCAGAGTCCCGATCTTCTCACCTGCGACCGCACGGGCGATATTCCCGTTGGTCAGCAGGTTGAAGACCAGGATCGGCATTCCGTTGTCCATGCACAGGCTGAAGGCGGTGGCGTCGGCGACCCGCAGCTCGCGGTCGATGACCTCGCGGTGGCTGATCTCGGTGAGCAGCTCGGCATCCGGGTTCTCCCGCGGGTCGTCGGTGAACACCCCGTCGACCGCCTTGGCCATCAGCACCACGTCGGCGCCGATCTCCAGCGCGCGCTGTGCGGCGGTGGTGTCGGTGGAGAAGTACGGCAGCCCCATACCGGCGCCGAAGATGACGACCCGGCCCTTTTCCAGGTGCCGTACCGCGCGCAGCGGCAGGTAGGGCTCAGCGACCTGACCCATGGTGATGGCGGTCTGCACCCGGGTGACGATGCCTTCCTTCTCCAGGAAGTCCTGCAGCGCAAGGCTGTTCATCACAGTGCCGAGCATGCCCATGTAGTCCGAGCGGGTACGTTCCATACCGCGCTGCTGCAGCTGCGCGCCGCGGAAGAAGTTGCCACCGCCGATGACGACAGCGACCTGCACACCGCTGCGCACCACCTCGGCGATCTGGCGGGCCACCTGGGCGACCACGTCAGGGTCGAGTCCGACGGCACCGCCGCCGAACATCTCACCGCCGAGTTTGAGCAGTACGCGCGCATACTTCGGGCGCAGTGGCTGGGACTCGTGCGCCGACGGCTCGGCGCCGTTGGTGCTGGCCGGCTCCCCCATCAGACTCCTCGGACTCGTCGGGCTCCTGGCATGAGATTGCCATCCCGGCGACGCCCGAGACGGCACTTCCATCCTGCCTCATCGCCGAACTGGCGGAATGCCCGGGTTGCGGCCGCGAAAACGGCCGTCACCAGAGCACGGCGACAGCGGCCGCCGTGAACGACAGCACGCCCACCGCGACGAAAATCGGCCGCGGGACCGGTTCGCCGGTGCGGCGCTGCCGGGCGCCACCCATCCCGAGGAGGCCGCCGATCACAATTAGGATGAACAGCTTGATCCCGATCTTGGGGTAGTTGAGCACGGTGCCCGCCGGCCACGGCGCCGCCAGCGCCAGGCCGGTCAGCAGTGACAGCAACAGCCCGTAATCCATGACGCGGGTGACGCGGAAGCGGGTGGCCGCGGCTTCGGCGACCCAGGCCCCGAACGTCACGGCGAACCCGGCGATGTGCAGCAAGACGACTACGTTGCGTAGTAGCTCCATAGCCGGTCAGCGTACGTCACCGCAGGGGCGCCACCAGGCAGAAGCGCCGCGCCGCAGCGACCAGCGGCGAGGATTCCGCAGAATCCTCGCCGCTGTCGACGCAGGCTGATAAGCCGCTCCTCAGCGCCTCGCTTCGCTGCGGCGCATCGTCGTCGGCTGTCAGTGATGGCTGTGGCAGCCCTTCGGCGGTGACGGCGGCACATCGAGTGCCGGATTGCCGTCGAAGAAGCCGATCGGCTTCATCTTGAACCCGGTGTAATGGCACGGCATCACCGGCCAGTCCTCCGGGCACACGATGTGGTGGGCCCCGACGGTGTACCAGAGCACGATGTCGGTGTTCTCCAGCGGCGCGTCGTCGGCCACATACTGGGGCAGCCCCTGCGCGTCGGCGCTTTGGTACATGTAGTCGCCTGCCGCGAACTTCTCCGCGGGGTCGTACTTGGTCACCCAGAGGTTGTGCTGCACGAAGCGGGCCCGGTCGTAGATGTAGGAGCCCTCCTGCACCATCACCGGCACCGGATCGCGCGGCATCAGCTTGTAGCCCACCGGGCTGCCAAGTTCGTTGAGCTTCGAGGGGTTGACGACCTTCCAGTACCGGCCGGTCGACCAGTTCCAGTCCCTGGCGCCCTGCGCCTCGGATGCCACCAGCGTGTCCTTGGCGATCCACGCGTTGTGGTGCGGGTTGAGCTCGGGTTCGGGCTCCGGGATGGAATCGACCTCGTAGACACTGTTGTCCGGCCCGTCGACGGTCATGTCGAGCCGGAAGTTGAAGAAGTGCTGGTGATTTGGGCCGTAGATCCCCGGCGCGACGAGCTTGCCCCACCGCGGGGTCTCACCTTCGGGGATCGAGCCGGTGGTCAGTACCCCGGACAGCTTGACCTCCATCTCGATGGAGGCGTCGTTGTAGAGGTACCAGAAGAACCCGTACTCGTAATTGCCGACGGTGCAGATCATCGAGATCACCAGGCGGCGGGCCCGGCGCACCTCGACTTCGTCGGTGCGGAAATCGGTGTGCTTCCAGGAGATCCCATAGTCCTCCTCATGCATGCAGATCGCGTTCGGGATCACCACGGCGTTGCCGTCGGAGTCGTGAACCGTGCCGTCGAAGTAGTAGATCTCGCCGAGACAGTCACAGCCCAGCGTCAACGGGTTCGCCGAAAAGCCCATCCCGACTTCACCCATGTCGAACACGTTCTTGTTCCAGTGGGTCGGCGAGGTGTCACCGTAGGGCACCACCATCTCCGACAGGGCGGCCCGGTACATCACCGGCCGCACCGTCCCGCGGTCGTTGTAGGTGACCTCGTGCAACGTCAGACCTTCGCGAGGGTTGAAGCCCACCCGCAGAGACCACTTCTGCCACTGCACGTTCCAGCCGTCCACGGTGAAGCTCGGGCCGTCGGGTTGGGTGATCTCGATGGTCTTCACGTCGTCGCGGAACTGTGTGAAAGCCGGCCGGTTGTCCTCGTCGAACATGTACTTGGCGGTGTAGTTCCCGGCCTTGGGCGGCAACGGAACCACACCGTGATCCTCGATGTCGAACACCTTCATGGAATCGAGGTCGAACGTGACGATCAATCCCTCGACCGGGCGTGCGTAGCCGTGTTCGGAGGGGGCGGCCCTCATGAACGTCAGCGGCCGGCAGATCAACGGCGAGTTGTCGTAGTGATCCTGGGCGCCGTAGTACCCGGCCGGCCACGGATCGATCATCGCCAGATCGAAGTCGGTGACTCCGCGCTTGCGCATCGCCTCCTGCCAACGCGGATCGGCGCGGACTACCTCTTCCACACCCGTCATGTGTTCGACGAGGTAGGACGGGAACCGCCCCGGGATCGGCGTCCACGAATCGACGGTGCGGGCGCCGATGTCGACCACCGCCTCGTAGATCATCTTGGCTGCCGGGTCATACATCGTGACGAATGCCCGCCGCGGGATGTCCTCGGCTAGCCCGGCGAATGTCAGCGTCGGGGTCTTGTCCGGCTCGGCGAGCTGGATCATCACGAACTTGACTGTGCCCGAGGCGAAATCGGACTCCTTGATGATCTGGGCCGCGGCCTCGATCTCGGCGCCCGACAGCGGATCGAGCGGGTAGCGCACCGCATCGGCTGTCGGAGAGCCGCTGAGCACAATGCTGTCCATCGTCATGCTGTTACACCGTTCCGGTTTCGGTCTTGGTCAGGTCGAGGACCGCCAGATGGGCCAGCGCGTCCTCCTGGGTCATCTTCCGAGCGGAGCGCCGGCCGAAGATGTAGACGACCACGCCGAGCGCGAACATGCCCACCGCGATGCTGCCGGTCCACACCATCCAGGTGCTGTCCGGCACGTCCTTGATCCACGACTTGGCGAACGAGTAGTAGATGCCGCCGAGCGTGCCCAATGTGCCGATCACCACCGTGATCCACACGCCGACGATGCCGCCGGGAATGCGCCAGAACTGTTCGGCGGCATAGCGATCGGCATACTTCTTGCGGGCCAGGATGACCGGGAACAGGAAGAAGAACCCGGAGATCAGCCAGGCGATCGACAGGCCGCCCTGCAGGAACACCGTGACATTGGCCATGCTGCTCTGCGAATAGAGGCCGACGATGAGCAGCGAGGACAACACACCCTGGATCAGCACGGCGGTCACCGGGTTGCGGGTGCGCGGGTTGAGGTGGGTGAAGATTCGCGGCAGATGGCGCTCCAGACCGGAGACGAAGATCAGTCGCGAATAGGTGACCTGGTAGCTCATCAACGCCACGAACACGATGCAGGCCAGGACGACGCCGGCGACCTCCATCACGCCCTTGGGGGCGGCGGTGCCGAGCATCCCGATGACGCCGGTGACGGGGTCGACCTGGTCGGCGGGCAGCACCATCACGGTGCCCAGCGTGGTCAGCAGGTAGATCAGGATCAGCGCGATCGACCCGTACACCACCATCTTCGGCCCGCTCTTGCGCACCGACAGGAACTCCGCACCCATGTTGTAGGGCGTCTCGACGCCGACCAGGTAGAGCAGCACCGTGCCGTAGAGGAAGCCCGCGCCGGCGAAGTCGGGCACCAGTGCCGCGTGCGCGGTGAACGGCTGGGCCGACCCATTGCGGAACGCATAGATGACACCTGAGATGAAGATGACCGCGGTCAGCACCCAGTACACGACGAAGACGGTGTTCATGATGCGCTGGTTGGCCGCCAGCTTGGCCAGCGCCAAACCGATGACCGCCCACAGCAGCGCCACCTGCAAGATGATCGACATCGTCAGGCCCAGTTCGGCGTGGAACGCCAGTAGCAGGAACTGCAGGATGATCGCCGGGGACGACGCGGAGTTGAGCACCACCGGAATCCACGACAGGTAGCCGCCGATGAAGCCCCACGTCTCCCCCATCGTGCGGGTGGCCCAGATGTAGACACCGCCTTCACCGGGCCACAGGTTGCCCAGCTCGGCAACGGCCATACCCGCCGGGATGAGGAATGTGAGGATGCCGAGGATCCACATCGGGATCGCCGTCCAGCCACCGGCCGCCATGATCGACGAGCCGGTGATCCAGCAGATGATGAAGACGTAGGTGGCGGTGAGACCGAAGGTCGTCATGACCTTGGGCAGCACCTGCTCCGGGACCAGTTCGGTGGTGAGCAGCTTGTCGCGCTGAGTTGGCGGCGAAGCCTCGAGCTCTTGTGTCATGCGGTATCTCCCGATGGCGGTTGTCCATTGATGATTTGTCCGTCTTTCATCCGGACGACACGGCTCGCTTCGTCGGCCACCGTGGGATCGTGGGTGCTGGCGACCACCGTGACGCCGAGCGTCGAGCACAGGTCGCGCAGCATGCGGACCACCGTCTCCCCGGTCCGGTGGTCCAGGTTCGCCGTGGGTTCGTCGGCGAGCACAAGGGTGGGATTGCTGATCAGCGAACGGGCGATGGCGGTGCGCTGTTGTTCGCCGCCGGACATCTTGGTCGGCTGGTGGTGCACGCGGTGGCTCAAGCCGACGAGGTCGAGCAGTTCCAGGGCCCGCTGTCGCAGCGCCTTGCGGTCGTAGGGTTCGAACATCAGTGGTAGCTCGACGTTCTCGACCGCGGACAGAAACGGGATGAGGTTGTAGCTCTGGAAGATGAACCCGATCGTGTCGTGGCGCAGTGCGGCGAACTGGCTCTCGGTCAGCGCCGCGGTGTCCCGGCCGGCGATGCTCACCGATCCCTTGGTCGGGCGGTCCAGGCCGCCGATGATGTTGAGCAGAGTGGACTTGCCGCTACCGCTGGGACCCATCAGGCAGACGAATTCGCCCGGCTGGACCGTCAACTCGACGGCGACGAGTGCCTTGACCACCTCGTCGCCGAGCTTGTGCAGCTTCCACACATCGCTGACCTCGATGACCGGTTGAGAGCCGGTGACCTCGGCGGTATCCGACGGGGCATCTTCGACTGCGGTCACGGCTAACCTCCGGTCAGGGAACGGATGGGCGGACGCGACGCTGCGTTCCAGGTAGGCACGATGCTGGTGGCCACGGCGGCGATGATGCTGACCACGATCGCGATCACCGCGCCCAGCGTCAGGCCCGCCGGCGACACTCCGGTAGGCACAAAACCCAACGCCGCCAACATGATCGATGCCAGCACGGCCAGCACCACACCGAGCACGGCGCCGAGGGTGGCGGCCACGACGGGCTCGACGAGCAGTGCGGCGACCACCGGCCCCCGCGGTACACCGGTGGCACCCAGTACCCCGAGTTCGCGGGTGCGGTGCGCGACGGTGCGGGTGGTGGCCACCGCGACCTCGACGACACCGACCAGCAGGACTGTCAAGGCGATGAGGATCACCGCGCGGCCGATCTCGGCGGCATGGCCCAATGCGGCTGACTGCTCGCGGATTCCGGCCGACATACCGAAGACGGTGACGACCAGGAAGGCGCCGGTCGCGGTGGTGACGATGGGCAGGATCATCTCGCCGACCCGGCGGCGGGCGGCCAGCCAGCCGTAGGACAGACCACGAGCGATCATCAGCGGTCTCCGAGCAGGTCGACGGGACGTTGTTGGAGCAGCCGGTGCACCGGTACCAGCGCGCCGACGATGGCCATCGCGGGCAGGAAGCCGGCCACCATCCCGGCGGCCTGCAACCAGGCGACGGGGGTGGCGATTCCCGGAATAACAAGTGCGACAGCAACTCCCGCAGCGAGCACCCCGATGACGTAAGCCGCCACAAAGATCACCGCGGACTCGACCAGGAAGAAGTACAGCACCTCGTCGGCAAGACCGATGCTCGACATGATCCCGAACTCGCGGCGTCGCTCCTGAACGGCGGCCAGGAAGGAGGACGCCGCGATGACGAAGCCCAGCCCCAGGCCGATGATCGAGATGAGGCCAAGAGTGGAGCCGGTGACCTTGCCGGAGAACAGCGCTGAGAACTTCTGCTCGAACGTCAGCGGTCCGGACCCGCCCACGGTGTCGTAGATCAGGCCGGGGCCGTTGGGTTTCGGCTTCACCGACGGATCGGTGGTCGATGGCAGTCCGACAACCGCGCCGAAGGTCGGCCCGAGGTCGCGGTTCTTGTCCTGGCCGGGCGGCGCGAAGATCGTCCACCAGCCGTTGTCGCCGACGACCGCCTGCGCCACGTCCGTCGAGACCGTGAGCGACTGACCCGTACCGACGACGTCGGCCTGCAGTTCGCGGCCCCCCACCGATACCCGGTCACCATTGTGCAGGCCCAGTCGGTCGGCCAGCGCGGAACCGAGAATGGCTTTGCCAGAGTCGATTTCGTCGTTGCCCCGGATGGAGACGGGGTTACCGCCGACCTCGGTCACGCCCGACAGTGTCCGGAACCCGCGCCAGCCGTCCGGCATCTCCAACGCGGGCGCCTGACCGTCGGCAACGAGTGCCTGGACAGTGCTGTCATAGTGCACCCCGGCCGAGGGGACTGCCCACAGCTGGGCGCCGCCGATCACGTCGGTGACCGAATCTTGGCCTGTGATAGCGAAACTCGACGAGATCGTGCGCACGACGGTGACACAGGTGATGGCCAGCGCGATGCCCAGAACGGACAGCACGAACCGTTCGGGCCTTCGGCGGATGTTGGCCAAGGCGAACCGGAGCAAACGCACGAAGGTGTTGTTCCCGGTTGAGGTGGCGATCGCCGTTGGTCGCGAAATCGTGGGTGACACAGTGGACTCCACACCGACGATGGTGGGCGCGGGTTGTTTCAGACGTCGCAGCGCCGGGTGTCCGTCTGGTTAACGGCCACCCACCGCCGTTACGGCGCTGTATCTGATTAGGGTGCCGCTACGGTCTGAATTCGCGGGAACGGATGCGCCGCTTCGAGCTCGTAAGCCAACTCGAGGAGCCGGCGTTCGTGGCCGATCGGGGCTCCCAGCATCATCCCGACCGGCATGCCGGATTCGGACTGCGCCAGCGGCAGCGAGATCGCCGGCTCGCCGGTGGCGTTCTGCAATGGGGTGAATGCCACCCAGTCCACCAGCCTGTCGATGATCTGCTGATAGTCAGCGGTCGGGTCGAGGTGGCCGATGCGGTGGGTCTCCTCGGCCAGCGTGGGCGTGAGCAGGACGTCGTAGGTTTGGTAGAACCGGGCGGTGACCCGGCGCAGCCGGCTCAGCCTGGTGATCGCGATCGGCATCCGGTGCAGGTTGCGGCTGGCGTGGCGGTCGAGGCCGAGCGTGAGGTTGTCCAGCCTGCTGCGGTCGAACGTCGGCCCGAACGTGCGCTGCCCCGACCTCACCAGCGTCATCGCCAAAAGCGACCAGTACAAAAGGAAGTCGTCAACGAAGTAGCGCGGGATGGGGTTGCGGTCGAGGTGGTCGACATGGTGGCCCAGACTCTCGAGCAACTCGGCGGTCTGCAATGTGAGGGCCCGAACGCCCGGGCTGCTCTGCCGGGTCAGCGACTGGGTGACGACGGCGATTCTGAGCCGTTGCGTGCCAGGTCCGGTGACGGCGCCGATCGGCAGCAGGCGGCGATCGCGCCAAATCCGTTCTGCCTCACGGTAAAACGCCGCGGTGTCGCGCACCGAACGGGTCAGCACACCGTCGTTGACGATGCGGACCGGCATCTGGCGCGACATCTTGTCCAGCGGGAGCCGGCCCCGAGACGGTTTGAGACCGACGAGCCCGTTACAGGCGGCCGGGATCCGGATCGATCCGCCGCCGTCGTTGGCGTGGGCGATCGGCACCACGCCGGCGGCGACGAAGGCGGCCGACCCCGACGAGGACGCACCCGCGGTGAAGTCGGTGTCCCAGGGGTTGCGGACCGCACCGAGCCTGGGGTGCTCAGCCGAGGCGCTGAACCCGAACTCCGAGAGTTGGGTCTTGCCGAGCGGAATCAGGCCGGAGGCCAAAAAGAAGCGGGCGAAGTCACCGTGGTCGGGCTGCGGCTTCGGATCCCACGCGTCGGTGCCCTGCATGGTGGGCATGCCCTCGAGGTCCACGTTGTCCTTGATGAACGTCGGCACCCCGTCGAAGTAGCCGCCTCCGGGCGCCGAGGCGCGGGCCCGGGCGCGGTCGAACATCTCGTGCGCCAGCCCGTTGAGTTCAGGGTTCACGGCCTCGGTGCGGGCGATGGCGGCCTCGACGACCTCGGGGCGCGTCACCTTGCCGGTGCGAATGGCGTCGACGAGGGCGACGGCGTCGAGGTCGCCCAGCGCGTCGTCGCGGAAGGCATGCACGTGTCGGGTCACTGAAACGACGCTAGCAGACACGTGTTCAATAGCTCTGCCTCCTCAAATGGCAAAACCCCGCGCCTCCGGGATCACCGGATCTGGCGCGGGGTTTTCCAGTGAGCGGATTGGTGTTCCGCCCAAGCTTTACTGCTGGCCGACCTCGAAGCGGACGAACCGCGTAATGGTCACGCCGGCCTCGTCGAGCAGAGCCTTGACCGTCTTCTTGCTGTCGGACACCGACGGCTGGTCGAGCAGCACGACATCCTTGTAGAAGCCGGTGAGGCGACCTTCGACGATCTTGGGCAACGCCTGCTCGGGTTTGCCCTCGGCCTTGGCGGTCTCCTCGGCCACCCGGCGCTCGGTCTCGACCAGTTCGGCCGGAACGTCGTCGCGGGTGAGGTACTTGGCCTTCAGCGCGGCGATCTGCAGGGCGGCCGCGTGCGCAGCATCCTGGTCGTCACCGGTGAACTCCACCAGCACACCCACGGCGGGCGGCAGGTCGGCGGCACGCTTGTGCAGGTAGGCCTCGACGTTGCCGTCGAAGTACTGCGCGCGACGCAGCTCCAGCTTCTCGCCGATCTTGGCCGACAGCTCGGCGATCGCCTGCTCCACGGTCTTGTCGCCGATGCTGGCGGCCTTGAGCGCGTCGACGTCGGCGGCCTTGGAGGCCAGTGCGGCGTCGACGATCTGGTCGGCCAGGTTCTGGAACTCGGCGTTCTTGGCGACGAAGTCGGTCTCGGAGTTGAGCTCGATCAGGGCGCCGCCCTTGGCGGCGACCAGACCTTCGGCGGTGGCGCGCTCGGCGCGCTTGCCGACGTCCTTCGCACCCTTGATGCGCAACGCCTCGACGGCCTTGTCGAAATCGCCGTCACTCTCGGCGAGGGCATTCTTGCAGTCGAGCATGCCCGCGCCGGTGAGCTCCCGAAGCCGCTTGACGTCGGCAGCGGAAAAGTTAGCCATCAGAGCCTTTCTTACGAGATTTCTTCGGTAACGGATTCAGTTGCGACGGGGCCGGCTTCGGTGGGCACCGACGCCGTGGCACCGGCGAGCAGTTCCTGCTCCCACTCGGCCAGCGGCTCGGCGGCGGCTTCGGGCTTGTCGCCGCTGCCGGCGCCACCACGGGCCTTGAGGCCCTCGGCGACTGCGGAGGCGATCACCTTGGTGAGCAGCGCAGCCGACCGAATCGCGTCATCGTTACCCGGGATCGGGTAGTTGACCTGGTCGGGGTCGCAGTTGGTGTCCAGGATCGCGATGACCGGGATACCGAGCTTGATGGCCTCACTGACGGCCAGGTGCTCCTTGTTGGTGTCGACGACCCAGATCGCCGAGGGCACCTTGCTCATGTCGCGGATACCGCCGAGCGACCGCTCGAGCTTGTTCTTCTCGCGGGTCAGCATCAAGATTTCCTTCTTGGTGCGTCCCTCGAAGCCGCCGGTCTGCTCCATCGACTCGAGTTCCTTGAGCCGCTGCAGACGCTTGTGGACGGTGGAGAAGTTGGTGAGCATGCCGCCGAGCCAGCGCTGGTTCACGTACGGCATGCCGACGCGGGTCGCCTCTTCGGCGATGGACTCCTGCGCCTGCTTCTTGGTGCCGACGAACATGATGGAACCGCCGTGGGCGACGGTTTCCTTGACGAACTCGTACGCCTGGTCAATGTAGGTCAGCGTCTGCTGCAGGTCGATGATGTAGATGCCGTTGCGGTCGGTGAAGATGAACCGCTTCATCTTGGGATTCCAGCGACGGGTCTGGTGCCCGAAGTGGGTGCCGCTGTCGAGCAGCTGCTTCATGGTCACTACGGCCATGGTTGTGCCTTACCTGTTGTCGGTTGTCATCCGGCATCGGGTGAGCCGGATCCTGGCGCCCGCTTCGATGCCGGACCCGCCGGGGAGCGGGACCGCCCGGCATACAGGTGACGAACCAAATGGGTTCGAACCGCAGACGCGCGAAGTCAACCCGCTCGCGCGAGTTGCGTTCCAAAGTTTACACGCCCCGAAGGGGTGCTTTGTCCACAGCGCCGCCCCGGTGCACAGCCGCGACCATCCGGCCTACCGAAACCCCAATCGGAGCGCTGAACTGGGACGATGCGGATCCTGGCGGCGGTGATCGTCGCACTTTTGGGGTGCGCCGCGCCGAGCGCGGCCCAGACCTCGCGCCTGCAGTGGCCCCTGCGCCCGCCCCCGGGGGTGACGCGGGGTTTCGACGCACCCGCCCCGGACTGGCAGCGGGGCCACCGCGGGGTGGACCTGGCCGGGGTCCCTGGCCAGGAGGTCTATGCCGCGGGGCCGGCGACGGTCGTGTTCGCCGGGACGCTGGCCGGGCGGCCGGTGGTGTCCCTGGCGCACGCCGGTGGATTACGGACGAGTTATGAGCCCGTCGACGCGCTGGTTCGGGTGGGTCAGCTGGTCGACGGGTCGTCGGTGCTGGGGCGGCTGGTGGCCGGGCACGCCGGGTGCCCGGCGCCGGCCTGCCTGCACTGGGGCGCGATGTGGGGGCCGGCGGCACGGGCCGACTACGTCGACCCGACCGGCCTGCTGGCGGACACACCGATTCGCCTCAAGCCGCTGGCAGGGCTGGGTTGAGCGGCTGGGCTTACGTAGGCTGGCCAACGATGAGCATTGCGCCGGACCCGACCGTCGTCCTCGGCCATCGATTCGCCGCCGAGCTGCCCGAACTCGCCGTGCAGTGGCAGGCCGAGGCTGCTCCCGATCCGCGGCTGCTCGTCCTCAACGAATCGCTGGCTGCCGAGCTGGGGCTCGATCCGGCATGGCTGCGCAGTCCGGACGGGATCGGTCTGCTCGTCGGGACACAGGTGCCGGCCGGCGCGCAGCCGGTCGCGCAGGGGTATGCCGGTCACCAGTTCGGCGGCTGGGTGCCCCGCTTGGGCGACGGCCGCGCCCTGCTGCTCGGCGAGCTGACTGACACCCGGGGGCGGCTCCGCGATCTGCACCTGAAGGGCTCGGGACGCACGCCGTTCGCCCGCGGCGGCGACGGTCTGGCGGCCATCGGCCCGATGCTGCGCGAATATCTCGTCAGCGAGGCGATGCACGCGCTGGGGATTCCGACCACCCGTTCGTTGTCCGTCGTCGCCACCGGTGTCCGCGTGCGACGCGAGACCCTGCTCGACGGTGCCGTCCTCACCCGCGTCGCCGCCAGCCATCTGCGCGTCGGCAGCTTCCAATACGTCGGCGCCACCGGCGACTTAGTGCTGCTACGCCGCCTCGCCGACCACGCGATCGATCGGCACTACTCCGCCGCCGCCCAGGCCGACAATCCCTATCTGGCGCTGCTCGACGCGGTGGTGGCCGCCCAGGCGCAGCTGATCGCGCAGTGGATGCTGGTCGGATTTGTGCACGGCGTGATGAACACCGACAACATGACGATCTCGGGCGAGACGATCGACTACGGGCCGTGCGCCTTCATGGACGCCTTCGACCCGCAGACAGTGTTCAGCTCGATCGACTCGTGGGGCCGCTACGCCTACGGCAACCAGCCGCCGGTCGCCGCGTGGAACCTCGCCCGGTTCGCCGAGGCGCTGCTGCCGCTGATCGCCGAGGATCAGGACCGGGCGATCGCGCTGGCGACCGAAGCGGTGCAGAACTTCCCGCAGCGCTACACCGCGGCCTGGTCGGCGGGGATGCGCCGCAAACTCGGGCTGTCCGACGAGGTGGACGACGCCGTCGTCGAGCAGCTCGTCGACGACCTGGTGACGCTGCTCGCCGGTGAGCGCATCGACTACACCTCGTTCTTCAGCCGGCTGGCGCGCGGCGACGTCGAGCCCGCTGTTGCGCAGTGGGCCGACCGCTGGCGCGAGCTGGGTCCGGACACCGCTGCGATGCGGCGGGTCAACCCCGTCTACATTCCGCGCAATCATCTGGTCGAGGAGGCATTGACCGCCGCGGCCAACGGCGACATGGCGCCGTTCCACGGCCTGCTCGGCGCGATCAGCTCCCCGTACGACGAGCGGCCAGGACTGGAACGCTACGCCGAGCCGGCGCCCGAGGAGTTCGGGCGCTGCTTCCAAACCTTCTGCGGTACTTGATCTTTCAGGCTCGCGGGTGGGCCTGGTCATGCACCGCGCGCAGCCGCGCGACCGTGACGTGGGTGTAGAGCTGGGTGGTGGCCAGCGTCGAGTGGCCCAGCAGTTCCTGCACGATGCGCAGATCGGCGCCGCCTTCGAGCAGGTGGGTGGCCGCGCTGTGCCGCAAGCCGTGCGGGCCGATGTCGGGTGCACCGTCGACCGCGCTGATGGTCTGGTGGACGACCGTTCGGGCCTGCCGCGGGTCCAGCCGCTTACCACGGGGGCCGAGCAATAGCGCGGGACCGGAGCTGGCGTTGACCAGTTCGGGTCGGCCATCGGCGAGCCAGGCCTCCAGCGCCGCGAGCGCGGGCCTGCCGAACGGCACGGTGCGCTGCTTGTTGCCCTTGCCCAGCACGCGCAGCAGTTGACGCCCGGTGTCGATGTCGTCGACGTCCAGGCCGCACAGCTCGCTGACCCGGATACCGGTGGCGTAGAGCAATTCGACGATCAGCCGGTCGCGCAGTGCCAGCGGGTCGCCCTGCTCGGCGCCCAGACTAGCGGCTGCCATGGCGGCCAGCGCCTGATCCTGGCGCAGCACGGCGGGCAGGGTTCGACGCGCTTTCGGCAGCTGCAGGCGGGTAGCGGGGTCGGTGTCGAGCAGTCCGCGGCGGGTGGCCCAGGCCGTGAACGTCTTCACTGCTGAGGTGCGGCGGGCCAGGGTGGTGCGCGCGGCGCCGCCGCCGGCCTGCGCGGCGAGCCACGACCGCAGAACCGGCAGAGTCAGCGCGCGCAGGCCTGCGCCGGGAGCGCGCTCGTCGATGAAGGTGAACAGTGCACGCAGGTCGGCCAGATAGGCCCGCCGGGTGTGTTCGGATCGGCCGCGCTCCAGCGCGAGGTACTCGGCATAGTCGTCGAGGATCGCGGTGTGGTGGTCGCCGGGATCGTGCACTCCCCTACGCTCGCATCAAACCACGACGCGACCGCCGATCGACGCGCAGCCGTGTCCGTGCTGTGACGTCGCCGGCCTAACCTTCACCGGCTTCGGCTGCGGCGAGCTCCTTCTTCCACTGCCGGAACGTCTCCTCGGTACGGCCGCGGCGCCAATAACCCGAGATCGATGCCCACTTCGCGTCCACACCGCGTTCCTTGCGGATGTAGGGCCGCAGGTTGTGCATGACTGCCTGAGCCTCGCCGTGAATGAAGACCTGGACCTGACCGGGCAGCCATTGCGCGGTGGTGACCGCCTCGACCAGTGGAGAGTGGTCGCCGGCCTTGTCCTCGGGAACGAGGTCGGCGCGTCCACCGCGATAGATCCAGTAGATCTCCACACCGTCGGGCACGGCCACGTCGACCTCGTCCTCGGGGCCGGCGACCTCGACGAACGCCTTGCCGATAGCGTTGGGCGGCAACGCTTCCAGGGCTGCACTGATCGCCGGGAGGCCCGCCTCGTCGCCGGCGAACAGATACCAGTCGGCGGCCGGGTCCGGTGCGTAGGCGCCGCCGGGACCCATCAGGTGGATCGTGTCGCCAGGTTGGGCAGCTGCAGCCCAGGGGCCGGCCACCCCGTGCTCGCCGTGGACAACGAAGTCGACGGTGATCTGGCGGGTAGCAGGGTCGGCGCGGCGGACCGTGTAGGTGCGCACCGTCGGCTGGTGCTCGGGCGCCAGGCCGGCGAAGCTGTCCAGGGTCAGCGGTTGCGGCAGGGTGGTGACGTCGATGTCGTCGCGAATGAAGGCGAACTTGACGTAGGAATCGGTGAACTCTGACGGGGTGAACGTGTCGAAACCCGTCCCGCCGAGCACCACCCGCACCATGTGGGGAGCGATCTGCTCGGTGCTGACCACCTGGAACGTGTGGAGTGGCCGACCCGCCATGACGCCTCCTGACCAAATCGTTAGCTAACCTCAGCGATCATACGGGCTGATGAGGGCACGGCGGGTGGCTACGTGCGGCGGCTCACGAGCCGCCAGCAGCCGTCCTCGCGACGGGCCAGTCCGGCGATCTCCAGCATTGCCAGCGGTCCGAGCACCGCGGTCGGCGCCAGACCTGAAGCGACCGCGATCTCATCCGCGCTGAGAACGCCGCGCGCCGGCAGCGCCTCGTACACCTGCTTCTCGGGAACACTCAGACCGTCGAGCGGGCCGACCGGACGTGGCTCTTCATCGGCGAATTCACCTGCCCGACCGACTAATTCGACCACCTCCTCGGCTCGGGTCACCAGCTCAGCGCCGCTACGCAGCAGCACATGACATCCCATCGAGGACGCCGACGTCACGGGGCCGGGCACCGCGCAGACCACCCTGCCGAGGGCTCGCGCCCACGC
Organism: Mycobacterium sp. DL592; assembly: GCF_011694515.1. Classification (NCBI taxonomy): domain Bacteria; kingdom Bacillati; phylum Actinomycetota; class Actinomycetes; order Mycobacteriales; family Mycobacteriaceae; genus Mycobacterium; species Mycobacterium sp. DL592. Next base: position 3,206,687 of record NZ_CP050192.1, read on the forward strand.
GGCGGTGTTCGCCGCCCCGCTGCGCACGCCAGCCTCCACCACCACCGTGGCCGCGCCCAGCGCCGCCACCAGCCGATTGCGGGTCAAGAAGCGGTGTCGCGCCGGGCGTACGCCCGGCGGGTACTCCGTGAGCAGCAGGCCGGAACCACTGATGCGGTGCAGCAGCGACGAGTGACCGGCCGGATACAGAACATCGATACCGCCGGCCAGCACCGCCACGGTCTGCCCCTCAGCAGCCAGCGCGGTGCGGTGCGCTACGCCGTCGATGCCGTATGCGCCGCCGGAGACCACGGTGACCTCATGCTCGGCCAGCCCCGCGGCCAAGTCGGCGGCGACGTGTTCGCCGTACCCGGAGGCCGCTCGCGTCCCCACGATGGCCGCAGCTCGCTCCGCGACCTCGTCAAGCCGGGCCGGGCCGATTGCCCACAACGCGATCGGTGGCCGGCCCTGTGGCTTCTCGCGCACCGCGGACCCGCCGAAGGCCGCGAAGGCCAGGGTCGGCCACTCGTCATCGTCGGGCGTGATCAGCCGGCCTCCGCGGCGCGCCAGGAGAGCCAGATCCGCTTCAGCCGCATCGATGTCACGCCGCGCGGCCGTGCGTTCACGCAACGCATCGCTCACCTCTGCCCGGGCGACCCGGCACGAAGCTTCCACAGGCCCGACTTCGCGGATCAACGCGGCGATCTCGTCACAAGGCGGTTCGGCGACCCGGGACAGATACGCCCATGCCAACGTCCTGGCATCGACCGTCATGGCTTTGCTCCGCCCTGGCGGAAGCTCAATGCCACCGCCACGTCGTCGATGCTCGGCGTCGTGCGTCCAGCGAGATCCGCTAACGTCCACGCGACCCGCAGTGACCTGTCAACGCCCCGGATGCTCAGTACGCCGCGTTCGAGTGCACTTTTCAGCGGTGCCATCGCGCTGTTGTCGAGCCGGAACTTTCGGCGCAGCACCGAGCCGGTGACTTCGGCGTTGGTGGTGAAGCCGTATCGGTGCCAGCGGGCGGCAGCCGCCGCGCGTGCCGTCGCAACACGATCACGCACGGCGGCAGTGGGTTCGGCCGCATCGGGCGCGAAGGCACCGGCGCGCACCATGTGCATCTCGACCCGCAGATCCACCCGATCCATCAGCGGTCCGGAGAGCTTGCCGAGATAGCGACGCTTCTCCAACGAGGTGCAGATGCAGTCCTTCGGATCGGTTTGCGCACAGGCGCACGGGTTGGCCGCCATCACGAGCTGAAACCGCGCGGGATAACACGCCACACCGTCACGTCGGGCAAGCCGAATCTCGCCGTCCTCCAAGGGTGTTCGAAGGGATTCGAGGACGCTGACCCGAATCTCGGCACATTCGTCGAGGAAGAGCACACCGCGATGAGCGCGACTGACGGCACCGGGACGGGCCATGCCCGAGCCGCCACCGACCAGGGCGGCCACACTCGACGAATGGTGCGGCGCGATGAAGGGCGGACGAGTGATCAGCGGGGTGGTCTCGGACAGCGTTCCAACCACCGAATGAATGGCGGTAACCTCCAGCGCCTCGCTCTCGGTGAGTTCGGGTAGTAGCCCGGGGAGCCGTTGCGCCAGCATGGTTTTCCCCACTCCGGGCGGGCCGGTGAGCATCAGGTGGTGAGCTCCGGCGGCGGCGACCTCGACAGCAAACCGGGCGTGGCTCTGGCCCACCACGTCAGCCAGGTCGGCGACCGGATCGGTCTGCGGGACCGATATGTCGACGCGATCGGCGAGCGCAGCCTTGCCCCTTAACCAGCCGTGCAGCTGCCGCAGTGTCTGGGCGCCAAGGACTTCGATCCCGTCGACCAGGCTGGCTTCGGCGAGGTTGGCGACAGGAACAACGACGGTGGGCCAGCCTTGTCGTTTGGCCGCCAGGACAGCTGGAAGTACGCCGCGCACGGACCGGATCCGGCCGTCGAGAGCCAACTCTCCCAGCAGCACCGTCTTTTCCAGCCGATCCCACGGCTTCTTGTGGCTCGCGGAAAGCACCGCGGCCGCGATCGCGATGTCGTATAGCGAGCCGGCCTTGGCCAAGGTCGCCGGGGACAGCGCCAGCGTCAGTCGCGATGTGGGCCATTCGTGGCCGCAGTTGGTGATTGCCGCACGTATCCGGTCTCGGGACTCCCGCAGCGCGGCGTCGGGCAGCCCCACCAGATACACCCCGGGCAGTCCCGTGCTGATGTCGGCCTCGATCTCGACGATCTCGCCGTCCAGCCCGCGCACAGCCACCGAGTAGGCCCGTCCCAGCGCCATCAGCCGACGCCCTTCAGGTGAAAGACCTCCGGGTCGCGCTGCCTGCCGACCCGCACCCCGATCACGTCGATGCGGATGGCCGGCCAACGCTGCTCCTGCTCGGCCAGCCACAGCCCGGCGAGCCGCCGCAGTCGGCGAACTTTCTGCGGTGTCACGGAGTAGGCCAAGCCACCGAAGCCGTCGCCGCTGCGGGTCTTGACCTCGACGAACACCACCGTGCCGTCGGCGTCGGCCGCGATCACGTCGAGTTCGCCGTAGCGGCAGCGCCAGTTGCGGGCCACGATTCGCGATCCCAGGGATGTCAGATGGTCGACGGCGCGCTGCTCACCCAGCGCGCCCAGCTGGCCACGCGTCAACATTGTCATGCCCGCAGCGTCGGTCACGACCCCGACATCTCGTCGACATCAACGGCGGCGCAGGCCGGTTAGACCGCTGGTTATCCCCAGACGCCCCTTCGTCCACAGCCGGAACGCGTCAGGGCACCGTGATCGGCTGGCCGTTGAGCGTGAACCCGGTGGCGGTGTAACTGCTCGACGGGGCGTTGGTCGCGAACACAGGCAGTGCGCTGTCGGTCAGCGCGATGTTCTTCAGCACCACGCCGGAGATCCGCCCAGCACCAGGGTCGAGGATGATGCCGGTGGAGCGCTGGGCCCACTGCGGGGTGTCGGAGATCGCCAGATCCGAGATACTCACCGTGCTGATCGTGGATGCCGAGCTGCCCGAGTACACCAGGATCGCGCCCTGGGCGATGTCGGTGCCGACCGCCGTCTCGACCAGCGAGCCGCCCTTGATCGTCACGTTCGAAACCGATTGCGTGTACCAGGGCGCGCCCTCGGCGGCGACGTACACCGCGGCGGCCCAGGTCTTCCACACGTGGATGTTGGAGAAGGTCACATTGTTCCCGCCGACCACGGCGATCCCGCGGCCATCGGATCCGTTGACCACCGGGTTTGTGACGACGATGTTCTGCGAGATCGGCTCGCCTGTGTAGGACACCACCACGACGCCGTCATCCTCGGTCCAAGCGGTCGAGGGATCGACGACGGTGCCGTCGTGGCTACCGCCGGTCATGTGGATCCCGTCGGCGCGGGTGTATCGGACCGTCGTGTGATCGAATGTGAAATTACTTGCACCGTAAGCGAATATCCCGGCGGCCGCTGATCCGGTGACGCTGACGTTCTTGAGGGTGTCGCTGTCGCCGGTGACCAGAAGCTTGTGCTGCTCGAGGGCTCCGTAGCGGAGGCCCTCGGTCGCCGCGGTCAGGTTGATGTTCTGCAGGGTGACGCCATTGGCGGTGATCTGCACCGAGGAGGTGGCGTCGTTGGTCGAGTTGATCGTCGCGCCGTTGCCGTCCACCGTCACCGAGGCGTTGCGCAGGTACAGAAGTCCCGCCACGTTGTAGGTGCGGCCGCGCTGGAGCCGAACGGTGGAACCGGGAGTCGCCGCATCGAGGATGGCCTGCAGGGCGGCGGTGGCGTCCACGGCGCCGACCGGCACCGTCAACGGTCCTGTGTCGGTGACGGTTTCGGAGCTGGCGCTCTGCGAGTCGACCCGCCACACCCCGGTCGAGGTCGTCAGGTAGGCAGTTCCGTCGGCCCCGATCGTCACCGCACCGGACGGCAGGCCCACCATCGTGTGCCGCACTACGTTGCCGCCCGGTGCCATCACCGTCACCACCGAGGTGGCGAGCCCGCCTGCGTTGACCCCCGAACTCGTCTGGTAGACAGTGCCGTTGGCGGCGATGACCACTCCACCCACCGGCTGGCCGGACTGGGTTCGGTCGGTGACCGACCCGTCAGCCGCCCAGGCCCGGATCACGGTGGTGTAGCCGCTCTGGGCATTGCCCGTGACGGTGGTCTGGAACACCTGCCCGTCGGGACGGACCACCAGGCCGCCCACGGGTTGGCCGGCCTGACTGCGCGAGACCACGGTGCCGTCGGGCTTGAACTGGTTCGTCCACGTGGTGGTGGCCGCCGAGTCGTAGCTGGTCTGGTACACGCTGCCGTCGGCTGCAAGAACGAGATCAGTTGCAGGAGAGCCATTCTGGACACTAATCACCGCGATGTTGCCATCGGGGCTCAGCGCGGCGACGGTCGTCTTGCCGTTGGACACCGAGGCCTGATACGCGTAGCCGTCGCTGCCGATCAGCACACCGCCGACGGGGGTGCCGGACCATGTCTTGCTGACCCGGGTGCCGCCGGGGGCGATGATCGTCACCGTGGAGCCGTTGATGGCATTGGTCTGGTAGGCCGTTCCGTCGGCGGCGACGACCGTGGTCGGCCGCACGCCCAGCACGCTGGTGCGCGCCGACGTGGTTCCGTCGGGGCGGATCGCCGTGATCGTGGTGGTGAAGGTGGCGGCGCTCTCGTCCCATAACGATGTTGTCTGGTAAGCGATTCCGCCCGAGCCGATGACGAGCTGGCCATCCGGCAGCCCGGTCAGGGTGTACTCGCGCGTCGAGCCACCGGGTGGGAGCACGTCGACCACTGTCGACTTCGCCATGTCGGTCTGGTAGACGAACGAGGTCTGGTACGCGGTGCCGTCGGTAGCGACCACGATCGGACCGGCAGGCTCGCCCTGCTGGGTGTGGGTCGTGGTGGTGCCGTCGGCGCGCACCGTGCGGACCACGGTGGTGTAGCCGGGATTGGCGCTTCCGGCGGTGCTGGTGGCGTAGATGGCGCCGTCCGGCCCGACCACCACCGAGCTGCCGTTGGTGATGACGCCCGACTGGGTGTAGTCCACGACGGTGCCGTCGGCGCGCACGGCGCGCAGCACGGTGGTGTCGTTGGTGTAGTCGATGCTGCCCGGCCCGCCCGACGAACTGATCTGGTACGCGGTGCCGTTGGCGGCCACCACCACGCCGGTGTACGTCTGGCCCGGCTGGCTGACCGTGGTCGACGTGCCGTCGGGACGGACGACGGTGACGTTGGTGTGGTAGCCGCTGGTCGCGGTGCCGCTCACCGTGGTCTGGTAGACCACCCCGCCGGAGCCTGCTACCGCGGCGGTGAACGGCTCCCCGGGCAGGGTGACCACGTCGGGCGGCACCGGCGGCACCGGTGGCACTGGCGTGACATGGACAGTGACTGTGCTGGTAGCAGTGTGGCCGGGATCGCCGAGGAGGCCGAAGGTGAGCATGCTCAGCAGGCCCGAAAGCCCGTGGATGTGGAATCCGCTGCCGGCGTCGGATGCGGTGACGGCGAAGGTGTCGTCATAAGCGGTCAACCCGCCCCACGACGACGGCGGGGTGTAGGTGGCGGTGTCCCCGGCGGTGGCCAGGGTGCCGCCGCCGGTGCCGACTCCGCTGTTGGCGACGGTGTAGGTCAGGGTGTCGCCGTCGGGGTCGGTGGCGCCGAGCAGGAACGGCTGGCTGGTCTGACCCTTGGCCAGGGCCACCGCCACCGCCTGCGGGGTGAACACTGGGGTCGAGTTGAAGAAGGTGCGCTGGAACCAGCCGATGACCCCGCCGCCGGGCGCGGCGGTGTGGGCCGACGTGACAGAGGGCACGGATGCCGTGGAAGTCGTGGAAGCAGGGGCGGCAGCCGTCACCGGTGTTGTCGCGACGTCCACCACCCGGCTGTGGCCGACGGCAGCCGCGGCGCTGGTCACCGCGGTGGCCGGGGCGGCCGGCTGCAGCACGATGGGCCTGCGCGGTCCGGCGGCGGCTTGACGGCGGGCCGTGGACGTCCGTGATGCGGCGTTGCCGTGCGGTGCTGAGCTCCCGGTCGCCGATGTGGCACCGTCGGACGACGGGCTGGCGTCGGCGATCGCGATCCCACCGGCCATGGCACCGCCAATGCCCAACGCGACCGCGAGCGCGCCGACCCTACCGACATAGTTCGCGTGCTTCATGGTCCCCCCACGAAAGCCCAGCGCACCGTGGCGCTGTAGCTCACGCCGAGATTAACTCAGCACGAGCGCCGTTGCTGCGGAATAGTCCACTGCGCAATTAGATAGGGGCCAAAAGTCACTCAGGGAGACGAAGTTCGGGCTTCTCGACTTCCTCGATGTTCACGTCTTTGAATGTGATAACACGTACTTGCTTGACGAAACGTGCTGGTCGGTACATGTCCCATACCCACGCGTCAGTGAGCCGCAATTCGAAGTAGACCTCGCCGTCAGTGTTCCGCGGAACCATTTCGACACTGTTTGCTAGATAGAAACGGCGCTCCGTTTCTACGACGTAGCTGAACTGACCGACGATGTCCTTGTATTCGCGGTACAACGAGAGTTCCATCTCGGTTTCGTACTTTTCGAGATCTTCGGCACTCATCGGCTCAGCGGTCCTCTTGTCTGCTCGTCGTCGTTGTCCATCTTGACTCACCCCTGCCCGCCACGCCGCGCAGGTGCGCAGTCGGCGACCACGTGGGTACCCGCACCACCCGCAACCCGTCGGACGTTGATGAAGGAGTAGCGATGCTGGCTGCACGGGCCCAGTGCGGTGAGCGCCGCACTGTGTGCCGGAGTGCTGTACCCCTTGTGGTCGGCGAAACCATAGCCTGGATGCTCGGCCTCCATCGCCACCATCAATCGATCTCTGCTCACCTTGGCCAAAACGCTGGCCGCCGCGATGCACGCCGCCGCAGCGTCCCCACCCACCACGGGCAGCGACGGCATCGGCAGCCCCGGCACCCGGAACCCGTCGGACAGGACGTATCCGGGCCGCAGTGACAGCCCGGCCACGGCTCGGCGCATGCCCTCGATATTGGCGACGTGCACACCGCGCCGGTCCACCTCAGCAGCGGGGATGAACACCACGTGATAGGCCAGCGCGTACCGCCGGATTAACGGGAACAGCTCCTCGCGCGACTTCTCCGTGAGCTTCTTCGAATCGTCGAGCGCGGCGAGGCTCTCGAACCGGTTTGGCCCGAGCACACAGGCCGCGACCACCAGCGGACCGGCGCAGGCGCCCCGTCCCACTTCGTCGACCCCGGCCACCGGTCCCAGCCCACTGCGGTACAGCGCGGACTCCAGCGTGCGAAGACCCGACGATTTGCGGATCACTGTGCGCGGCGGCCACGTCATCGCGGGCACGGGTCAGCCCTGCTGCGGGTCGACCGAGGTCACACCACCCCACCGAGACGGCGGCCATGCGATGAACCGCGCCTTGCCGATCACGTTGCTCACCGGCACGGTGCCCGTCATAGGGTCCCCAGTGCACAGGATGCCCTTCTGGGCGTCGGCAGGGGTGCTGGTGCAGTGAGCTCGCGAATCCGCCGAATGGGTGCGGTTGTCCCCCATCACCCACAGCCGGCCGTCCGGCACCTTGACCGGGCCGAACTCGTTGCCCAAGCACGGGTAGACCAGCGGGTCGGCCATCATGGTCTGGGCGTTGAGGTAGGGCTCCTTGAGCGGCTTGCCGTCGACGGTTAGGCCCGAATCGGCGCGGCACTCCACGGTTTGACCGCCGACCGCGATGACGCGCTTGACCAGATCGTTCTCGTCCGGCGGAACGAAGCCGACGAACGACAGCGCATTCTGCACGGTACGGATCGCGGCGTTGTCCGAGCGGATCGACTTGTAGCCGACGTTCCAGTTCGGCGGGCCCTTGAAGACGATGACGTCACCGGGTTCCGGCGTGCTGAACCGGTAGGTGACCTTGTCCACCATGATTCGGTCGCCGGTGCAGCCGTTGCATCCGTGCAGGGTGGGCTCCATCGACTCCGACGGAATCAGATACGGACGGGCCACGAACGTGAGCATCACGTAGTAGAGGACCAGCGCGATGCCGACGAGGATGGCGCCCTCGCGCAGCGCTGAGCGCTTCTTGTCGCCCTGTTCGGGAGTGGATTCGCCCGGAGCATCCGCCTCCGTGGAGACGTCCGGCGTGGAGTCGGCCGAGCCTGCGTTGTCGGTCACGTGATCAGCGTAGCCAGCCGGCCCGACTGTTCAGCGTTCCGATGTCGAAGCTCAGCGCTTCTCAGGGGCCGCATGTCGAAGCTCAGCGCTTCTCCTTGATCTTGGCCTTCTTGCCCCGAAGCTCGCGCAGGTAGTACAGCTTGGCGCGGCGGACGTCACCGCGGGTGAGGACCTCGATGTGGTCGATGTTGGGCGAGTGCACCGGGAAGGTGCGCTCGACGCCCACGCCGTAGCTCTCCTTGCGCACGGTGAAGGTCTCGCGGATGCCACCGCCGGAACGACGGATCACCACACCCTTGAAGACCTGGATGCGCGACTTGTTGCCCTCGATGACCTTCACGTGAACATTCACGGTGTCGCCGGGGCTGAAGGTCGGGATGTCGTCGCGCAGCGACGCTTGATCGACGAAGTCCAGCGTGTTCATCGGTGACACTTCCTTGCGTTCGCGGCTGCGGCCGACAACCTGCACACGGGGTGCAGGCGGCCGTCGAGCCGATTGGATTCGGGCACGTGGTGTGTGTCGCAGCAGGCGGAAAGAAGTTCGGCCCGCGCGGGCAACTGCTCAATTGTGCCAGATGGGCCGCGAGCAGTGAAATCGCGCGACCCGCCGAGGTCACGGGGATGTACCGGTGAGCTAACACTGCGGTGTACAAAAGGTACGGTTAACCTGAACTGACGGGCCGCGACGCAGCAAGCCCTTCCCCTGCGTACCACGATTCCCGACAAGGAGAGGACCATGCGACGGCGTCCGTCGGTGCTGGTCACCGGTACAGCCGCAGTGCTGATCGGTGTCTCGGTCGGGGCCTCGTCCGCACAGGTCAATGCGGGGCCAGGCGATACCGCACCGCAGCGGGTCACCTTACTCAGTGCCAATCCGAACCTGATTCCCGAAGCTCCCGTGCTCGCACCTGCTCCCGCGGCTCCGCCGGACACGATCCTGGGCCTCGACGCCCGAGCCCGGCAGGCTGCCGCCGACGCCGCCAAGAAGGGCGCCGACATCAGCTTCACCCTGCTGGATCGCAAGACCGGCCAGACCATCTCCGGCGGCGACGGCGGCGCGTTTCCGATCGCCTCGGTGAGCAAGCTGTTCATCGCCGACGACCTGCTGCTGCAGGTGGCCAAGGGTCAGCGTCAGCTCAGCCCCGACGAGCGCCAGCAGTTCGACGAGATGCTGCGCTCGTCGGACGACGACGCGGCCGAGGTCTTCTGGGGTGAGAGCGGTGGCAACGCGGTCATCAGCCGGATCAAGGCCCGCTACGGACTGTCCGGCACCACCGCGCCCTACGACGGTCATTGGTGGACCACCATGAGCACGACCGCCGATCTCGTTCGTTACTACGACATGCTGCTCGACGGCACCGGCGGCCTGCCGCCCGAGGAGGCCGCGGTCATCCTGTCCGACCTGTCCGCCTCGACCCCCACCGGCTTGGACGGCTACCCGCAGCGGTTCGGCATTCCGGATGGGTTATTCGCCGAACCCGTTGCGGTCAAGCAGGGTTGGATGCCCGGTTGGGACGGGGACAACTGGTTGCACATGTCCACCGGAGTGATCGGCCCCGACCGTCGCTTCGTCATCGCGATGGCCTCCCTGCAGCCGGTCGACGACTCCACCGCCCGCAACACGATGACCCAGGTCATCACGACGATGTTCCCGGGTGGCCGGATCTAGGGCCTACCCGCCCAACAGGTCCGGACGCCGTTCCCGCGTCCGCTGCAGTGCCTGCTCGTGGCGCCACGCCCTGATCTTGCCGTGATCCCCGGACAGCAGCACCTCGGGGACGGGCAGACCACGCCACTGCGGCGGCCGGGTGTAACTCGGCCCCTCCAGCAGCCCGGCATTCTCCGGAGAATGCGAATCATCTTGGTGCGACGCCGGATTGCCCATGACATTGGGCAGTAGGCGAACCACCGCCTCGATCATCACCAGGGTGGCGACCTCGCCGCCGGCGAGCACGTAGTCGCCGATCGAGACCTCTTCGACCCGCATCCGTCTGGCAGCGTCGTCGACAACCCGCTGGTCGATGCCTTCGTAGCGGCCGCATGCGAACACCAGATGCTGTTCGCCCGTCCAGCGTTGGGCCACCCCCTGGTTGAACGGCCGGCCTGCGGGTGCGGGAACCACCAGAAGCGTTGCATCGGTGCATATCTCGTCAAGGGCCTCGCCCCACACCGGCGCCTTCATGACCATGCCCGGCCCGCCACCGTAGGGCGAGTCGTCGACAGAGTGGTGCACGTCGTGGGTCCACCGCCGCAGATCGTGCACACCGAATTCAACGATGCCGGACTCGATTGCCTTGCCAGGCAACGACTCCCGCACCGGGTCGAGATAGCCCGGAAAGATGGTGACGACGTCGATGCGCATCTCAGCCTGCGACATCGTCTAGGTTCAACAGGCCTTCAGGAGGATCGATCTCGACGATTCCGTCGGCCAGGGACACCGCGGTGACGATGGCGCTCACGAACGGGACCAGGATTTCGGCGCCGTCCTGGGCGCGCACCGACAGCAGTTCGCCGGCACCGGTGTGCAGCACCTCGGCAACCGTGCCGACCTCCGCCCCGGCAACGGTCCGCACCACCAAACCCTCGAGTTGGTGGTCGTAGAACTCGTCGGGATCGGCGATCGGCGGCAACTCGCCGGAGTCGACGACGAAAAGATGCCCACGTAGCGCGTCGGCCGCGGTGCGGTCAGACACCCCGGGCAACCGGACAAGTAGCCGCCCACCGTGCGGCCGGGATGTTTCGATGACCACGTCGCGTCCGCCTTCACCGCGAGAAGGCCTCAGCCGCAAGCGATTACCGGGCGTGAAACGCTCCTCGGGCTCATCGGTGCGTACATCGACGACGAGTTCACCGGTGATGCCGTGGGCTTTCACCACGCGCCCGACGACCAGCTCCATGCCGGCTCCTCCCCGGGTCGCTTCGCTCCAGCCCGCCAGACCTACTGGTCGGTGTCCACCACGTCCACGCGGATACCGCGGCCGCCGATGCCGGCGACCAGGGTGCGCAGTGCGGTGGCGGTGCGACCGCCGCGGCCGATCACCTTGCCGAGGTCCTCGGGGTGGACGTGAACCTCCACCGTCCGGCCTCGACGGCTGGTGACCATGTCGACACGGACGTCGTCAGGATTGTCGACGATCCCGCGGACCAGATGCTCCACGGCGTCGACGACGACCGAGCTCATTCTGCGGCGGCCTCAGCGGTCTCGGCGGCCTCGGCGGCGGGCTCAGCGGCCTCGACAACCTCGGCGGCGGGCTCAGCGGCGGCCTCAACCTCGTCGGCCTTCTTGGCCGGAGCCTTCTTCTTCTTGGGCTGGGTGGCCTCGCCGGACGGCGCACCGTCGGCAGCTGCGAGCGCGGCGTTGAACAGATCCAGCTTGCTCGGCTTGGGCTCCTTGACCTTCAGGGTGCCCTCGGCACCGGGCAGGCCCTTGAACTTCTGCCAGTCACCGGTGATCTTCAGCAGCTGCAGGACGGGCTCGGTGGGCTGAGCACCCACGGACAGCCAGTACTGGGCGCGCTCGGAGTCGATCTCGATGAGGCTCGGGTCTTCCTTGGGGTGGTACCGGCCGATGACCTCGATGGACCGCCCGTCACGACGGGTGCGTGCATCGGCAACAGCGATGCGGTACTGGGGATTGCGGATCTTGCCAAGCCGGGTGAGCTTGATCTTGACAGCCATGAACTACTTCTCCTGATGCATTGCCACGCTGCAATTCAGCGATGCGGGCGGGATGCCCGATCCGGTTTTGCCTCACGTGTGTGACCGCAGGACGGCGCATCCGAAGAAGCCGCGCGCGGACAGCCGCCCATTGTGCCAGATCGTCTGGATCAGGTGTTAATCGCCGGCACCGGTGCTGATCGGCCAAAACAGCCGTCTTGCGTTGTCGTGGAGCACGTTGCGGCACCACTGGTCGCCCAGGCCGAGAGCGGTGATCGACGCGAGCGCGTGGTGGTACGAGTACGGGATGTTGGGGAAGTCGCTGCCGAACAGCACCTTCTCCCCCAGCGCGACCAGCGTCGGCCGCGCATCGGGCGGGAACGGGTCGGTCTGCTCGGTGAACTCGGTGAACACCATCGTGGTGTCGAGGTAGACGCCGGGATAGCGAAGTGCGAGCTCCATGAAGTCCCGGTATTCGGGCAGTCCCATGTGAGCGACGATCAATCGGAGACCGGGGTGCCGGCGCAGCACCTCGGCGACGGGGGCGGGGCCGGTGTACCGCCCCGGTTGGGGACCGGACCCGGCGTGGATCACCGTGGGGATCTGCGTCTCCTCCAGCAGCGCCCACACGGGTTCGAGCAGCGGGTCTGTGGGGGCGTAGTCACCGACCTGGATGTGGGCCTTGAAGACCCGTGCCCCCGCGTCGATCACCCGGCGCACGTAGGCGGGCGCGGACAGCTCCGGGTAGAACGTCGCGGTGTGCAGGCATTCCGGCACCTGCGCAGCGAACTGGGTGGCCCACGAGTTGAGCCACTCGGCCATGTCCGGCTTGTGCGGGTACACCAGTGACGTGAAGGCGCTGACACCGAACTGCCGGAGTCGCTGGACCCGGTCGGCTTCGTCGAGCCGATATTCGATGGGCCAGGGCCGGCCGACCCCCGGCCCGATCCCGTCGAAGTAGGCCCACACCTTGTCCATCACCCGCTTGGGCATGAAGTGGGTGTGCACGTCCACGATGGCGTCGAGGCCCAGCCTGTCCAGTAACCCCCGGACGGCGGCGACCTCGGCTTCGGCGGTGGCGCTCAGAAGAACTTCTGGATGCACTTGGTCTCGACACGACGGGTCATCCGCCACCCGTCCGCGGTGCGGTGGAACTCGTCGTCGTACCACAGCCCGCAGAACATGATCTGGCCGTCGTCGCCGAGTTTCATCGGGTTGAAGCAGATCGACCGCGAGGTCGCGGTGTCGCCGTCGACGCGGACGTCGACGTTGCCGAGCATGTGGTAGTAAGCCGGGAAGTTCGGCATCACCTCGGCGAGCCAGGCTTTGACTTCGCCGAAGGGACCGGCGATACCGCCCATTGCCGTGTAGTCGATGTGCGCGTCCGGGGTGAAGACCCGGTCGAGGTCGTCGAAGCGACGATTGTCGATCGCGGTGGAGTAGTCGATCAGCAACTGCTGGATCTCCAGCCGGTCCGAGATTTCCGCCAGGCTCAGCATCCGTCCGATTCAACACTGCGTGTGGCGTTGCGCCCAGACCGGGTTAGGCTCGGACCCCATGGGTAGGCTCCTGGCCGCTCTCGCGGCATCTTTCACCCTGATCATCAGCACCGCTATCGGTGGCCCAGCGCCGGCCCTGGCGGACCCGAGCGTCCAGCCGGCCGGGTCGGTCCCGATCCCTGACGGCCCTGCGCCGGCATGGATCGTCGCCGACCTGGACACCGGGCAGGTTCTGGCGGGCCGCGATATGTACGCCCCGCATCCCCCAGCCAGCACCATCAAGACGCTGTTGGCACTCACCGCACTCGACGAGGTCGACCTGAACGCCACCGTAGTGGCCTCCGAGGCAGCGACCCGGGTGGAATGCAACTGCGCCGGGGTCAAACCCGGCCGCAGCTACACCGCGCGCCAACTGCTCGACGCCGTGCTGCTGGTGTCGGGGAACGACGCAGCGAACACCCTGGCCGACATGATCGGCGGCTACCAGGTCGCCGTGGACAAGATGAACGCCAAGGCCGCCGCGATCGGAGCGACCAACACCCACGCCACGTCGCCCTCCGGGCTCGACGGGCCGGGCGGACCGGGCTGGACCACCCCACATGATCTGGCCGCGATCTTCCGCGCCGCGCTGGCCAATCCGGTGTTCGCCGAGATCACCGCACAGCCGGTCGCCATGTTCCCCACCGACACCGGCGACAAGCCACTGGTCAACCAGGACGAACTGCTTGTGCGCTACCCCGGCGCTATCGGCGGCAAGACCGGCTTCACCGACGCCGCCCGCAAGACGTTCGTCGGCGCCGCCGACCGCGACGGCCGCCGGCTGGTCATCGCGATGATGTACGGCCTGATCCACGAGGGCGGACCGACCTATTGGGACCAGGCGGCCATGCTGCTGGACTGGGGCTTCGCCCAGAGCCGATCCGAAAGCGTCGCGGCGCTGTAGCTAGCGGTGTCCGCCGCTGCCGGGTCCTTCGCCGCCACCGTTGAAGCCGGGCGTGGCGACGTCACCCTCGGTGAGCTGGAACGGCGGGGCAGCGAGGTCGTTCGGGGTGGCGACGATGGACGAATTACCTTCGGTCGGAGCCGGACCGGTTGCGGTGGGCTGCGGTTGCACAATCTGCGATTGGTCCTCGTCATCCTCTGACACGACCACGGGGGCCGCAGTGCTGCCGGGGTTACCCGGCACCCAGGCGAGGAGGTCGCGAGTGCCGTCGTTGAAGACGACGCTGTTCGGGATGTCACCGACGACATCGAAGTAGAGCTTGCCGGTGTTCGAAGCACCCCAGATCGACGGGTAGAAATCGCCCGACTCGGCACGGGCGCCGAACCGCTCTACGAACGGCGGGAAATTGCCCCCGAACCCATCGACGACCAGTTTGGCCGAGTACAACTTGCCGTTGTGCGGCACCGGATCTGAACTGGGCTTCAGCTTGCCCACGGCGTAACCGATGTAGGGAAGGCCATTGGGCCCGTTCAGGGTCTCCTGCTCGCCGTACACCCTGATGCTGTCGGTCGCCGACGCCGTCGCGGCGTTAACAGCACCCACGCCGAACGTGACGGCAGTGGTGGCAACGACTGCGGCCAGTTTCGCGATCTTCACGGTCACTCCTAGCTGATCAAGGCCGACTTTTCCCGGCGGTTTCTCGGGAAACATTACTGCGTCCGACCCGATAACACTCGGCCAAACCGCAGTTATCCTCGCCGCGATCAATTGGAGACCTCGCCGAACCCGCAACGCGTCCTTGCGCCGATAGCCTCGGCGCACATGCGTGTGTTCGCTGGGCGGGTGCGCCGTGCTTTGCTGGCGGTGGCTGCGACGTCGATGGCCCTCCTGTCAGCCGCGCCGGGCGCGGCCGAACCGATGCCCGGGGCCGCCTTCGTCGCCGCCCCGGACGGCCCCGCCCGCGCGACGCTGGTCGCCGACCTGGACAGCGGACGCATCCTCGGTGGGCGCGATCCGTACGGCGCGTACGCGCCTGCCAGCACTATCAAGCCGCTGCTGGCGATGGTGGTCATGGATCTGGTCAACCCAGCGGCCGCGATGCGCGCGACGACCGCGAACACCGACGTCGAGTGCACCTGTGTCGGCCTGGTGCCCGGGGCGGTCTACACCGCCCGGCAACTGCTCGACGCCTTGCTGATGGTGTCGGGCAATGATGCCGCGAACGCGCTGGCCGACATGGTGGGTGGATACCAGGTCGCGATCCAACGGATGAACATCAAGGCCTATCAACTCGGTGCCCGCAGCACGAAGGCGGGCTCCCCATCTGGGCTCGACGGGCCCGGTTGGGAAACGGTCACCACCCCGCATGACCTGGGCGTCATCTACCGGGCAGCATTGAACTATCCGCTGTTCGCCGAGATCATCCATCAGAGCACCGCCCTGTTCCCGGACGGCAAGGGCGGGGCCAAACAGATCGCCAGCCATGACCGCCTCCTGGCGAGCTATCCCGGCTTCATCGGGGGTAAGACCGGCTTCACCAACCTGGCCAAGGAAACTTACGTCGCGGTGGCACAGCGCGGCGGCAGGCGGCTGATCGCGGTGATGATGTACAGCGACGACGCGCTGTGGGATCAGGGCCGAACGCTGTTGGACTGGGGTTTCGCACAGCAGTAGCAGGTCACGATTCTTGTCAGTGCGCGCCGATAGCATTCGAACATGCGTTCGATCGCTGCGATGCTTGACGACCTTGACACCGTGGTCGCCGAAATCGCTGCTGCCGACCTCGGCACGGTTGAGGCGGTTGAGCGCTACGGCGTACTCGACCGGCTCGAAACCGCCCGGCGACGCCAGATCGCGATCAGCCACGATCACCTAGCCCGCCTCGAACACATTCCCGGCTGCCCACCGCCACCGATCAGCCTGGCCGACATGCTGCGGATCAGCCGCACCGAGGCCCGACGCCGGATCAAGGATGCCGAGCAGCTCGAGCCGCGCACCACGCTGACCGGTGAGCCACTGCCGCCACTGCTGCCCACGACCTCAACGGCCTGGCACGACGGGCTGCTCGACGCCGAGCATCTCCGCGTGATCCAGAAGTTCTTGCGCGAGCTACCCGACCACGTCGGGCCCGCCGAGATCGAGAAAGCCGAACGATCACTGGCTGAGCACGCCGCCAACCTGCGCCCCGACCAACTGCAGAAGGTGGCCGACCGGCTGGCACTGACGCTGAACCCCGACGGCACCTTCAGCGACGACGACCGCGCCCGCAAACGCGGATTCACCTGGCGCGGCGGCCAACGCCCCGACGGCATGAGCGTGGGCAAGCTGATCGCCAACCCCGAACTGCGCGCCATGCTCGACGCCTGGTTCGCCAAATTCGCTGCCCCCGGCATGTGCAACCCCGCCGACCAAACCCCCACCGTTACAACCGAACCCAGCGCGCAGGTCGCCGAACGCGACGCCCGCAGCCATCCCCAACGTCAACACGACGCCCTCAGCGCCCTGGTACGCGGACAACTCGGCGACCCGAAACTCGGCCAGCACAACGGACTTCCGGTCACGGTCATTGTCTCCGCCACCCTGCACGACATCCAGGCCCAGACTGGACAGGCCGTGACCGCCAGTGGCACGTTGGTGCCGATGTCGGATGTGATCCGCATGTCGATCCACGCCTACCACTACCTCGCCCTGTTCGACAAAGCCACCGGCCAAGCACTCTGGCTCGGGCGCAGCAAGCGGATCGCCACGGGAGATCAACGAATTGTCCTGCACTCCAGGGATCGTGGGTGCACACGGCCCGGCTGCGATGCCCCCGGCTACCGCACCGAAGTCCACCACATCGACGAATGGGCCGCAGGCGGGCTGACCAACATCGACAAACTCACCCAAGCCTGCCCACCCGACCACAAGCTGCTCGACGAAGGCTGGACTGTACGAAAACGCGCCGACGGCACCACCGAATGGATCCCCCCACCCCAACTGCCTTTCAACGGCGCCGGCATCAACACTTACCACCACCCCGAACGATTGCTCAACGACCACCACGAAGGCGACGGCGCAGCATGACGCCCGTCCCCCTATCGGTGGACGTTGACACACCAGCCCAGGAGTCTCGAGCAATCGCGGCTAAAACACGTTGCCACGCAGGATCACTCGATCAGGGCGGGACAGGACGTCCGCGCCGCCGCGGGGGTCGGCAGCAAAGCACAGCAGATCCGCCGAAGCGCCGTCCTCCAGAGCCGGTCGGCCCAGCCAGCTCCTGGCGGCCCAGCAGGCCGCCGCGAGGGCGTCCGTCGGCGTCATTCCGATGCCCTTGAGTGCGTCGACCTCGTCGGCGATGCGGCCGTGCTGGACATTGCTGCCCGCGTCTGTGCCCGCGTAGATGGGGATGCCTGCATCGCGGGCGGCGGCGACCCGCTGGGGGCAGCGATCGTAGAGGTCACGCATGTGCGCGGCGTAGAGCGGGAATTTGCTTGCAGCGTCGGCGAATCCAGGAAAATTCTCGATATTGATCAAGGTGGGCACCAACGCGGTGCCGTGGTCGACCATCATCGCGATGGTGTCGTCGGTCAGGCCGGTGCCGTGCTCGATGCAGTCGATGCCCGCGGCGATCAGGCCCGGCAGTGCGTCCTCGCTGAACACATGCGCGGTGACGCGGGCGCCCGCGTCGTGGGCGGCGGAGATGGCGGCGCGCAGCACGTCATCGGACCACAGCGGTGCCAGGTCCCCCGCCGACCGGTCGATCCAGTCTCCGACGAGTTTCACCCAGCCGTCACCGATTCGGGCCTGCTGCGCCAGCGCTTCTGGCAGTTGCCACTCGTCCTCGAGTTCGATGGCATGCCCACGCCCGTAGCGCTTCGGACGGGCTAAATGCTTGCCTGCCCGGATGATTCGCGGCAGGTCGTGGTGGCCGTCGAGGCTGCGAGTGTCGGTGGGCGATCCGCAATCACGCAGCAGCAGAGCCCCGGCCGCACGTTCGGCCTCGGCCTGGGTGACGGCTTCCTCCAGTGGCATCTCACCGTTCGGGCCGAGTCCGACATGGCAGTGCGCGTCGACCAGTCCGGGGATGACCCAGCCGCCGTCCCAGATCGTCTCGGCCCCTGCGACCGGGTCGGCATGTAGGACACCGTCGACGATCCACCATTCGACGGGCTCGCCGTCAGGCAGGCCGAAGCCACGGATGTGTAACGGCCCCAACGATTTACGGCTTACCGGGGAACTTCAGCTTGGACAGGTCGAAGTCGGCGAGACCGGGCGGCAGCTCGTTGAGCCCCTCGGGCATCCCGGAGAGGTCCGGGAACCCGCCAGGCAGGCCGCCGGCAAGCAACGGATTGCGCGCCTTCGGCGGCGTCGGGCCACGCCCACCCTTCTTGCCCTTCTTGTTCTTGGCACTCTTCTTCGACGAGCGGCGCCCGAACGGCATGCCCATCGCACCGGCCATCTGCGACATCATCTTGCGGGCCTCGAAGAAGCGGTCGACGAGCTGGTTGACCTCCGAGACCGTCACCCCCGAACCGTTGGCGATGCGCAGCCGCCGCGAGGCGTTGATGATCTTCGGGTCGGCCCGCTCCTGCGGTGTCATGCCGCGGATGATCGCCTGCAGCCGGTCGAGCTGCTTGTCGTCCACGGCGGCCAGGGCGTCCTTCATCTGGCCCGCACCCGGCAGCATGCCCAGCAGGTTGCCGATCGGGCCCATCTTGCGGATGGCCAGCATCTGCTCGAGGAAGTCCTCCAGCGTCAGCTCACCGGACCCGATCTTGGCGGCGGCCTCCTCGGCCTTCTGCTGGTCGAAAACCTGCTCGGCCTGCTCGATGAGCGACAGCACATCGCCCATGCCCAGGATGCGCCCGGCCATCCGGTCGGGGTGGAAGACCTCGAAGTCGTCGAGCTTCTCGCCGGTGGACGCGAACAGGATCGGCACACCGGTGACCTCGCGGACCGACAGCGCCGCACCACCGCGGGCGTCACCGTCGAGCTTGGTCAGCACCACGCCCGTGAACCCGACTCCGGCACCGAAGGCCTCGGCGGTGGCCACGGCGTCCTGGCCGATCATCGCGTCGAGGACGAACAACGTCTCGTCGGGGTTGGTCGCGTCGCGGATCGCGGCAGCCTGGGCCATCAACTCCTCGTCGATGCCCAGCCGGCCGGCGGTGTCGACGATGACGACGTCGAAGTGCTTGGCTTTGGCCTCGGCGAGGCCCGCGGCCGCCACGGCAACGGGGTCTCCCGGCGGGGAGTCGTGGGACCCCTCGGCGGTGCCCGGATGCGGTGCGAACACGCTGACCCCGGCCCGCTCACCGACGATCTTGAGCTGACTGACGGCACCGGGGCGTTGCAGGTCGCAGGCGACCAGCAGCGGGGTGTGGCCCTGGCCCTTGAGCCACTTGGCCAGCTTGCCGGCCAGCGTGGTCTTACCGGCGCCTTGCAGGCCGGCCAGCATGATGACCGTGGGCGGGTTCTTGGCGAACGCGAGCTGGCGAGTCTGACCGCCAAGGATGCCGATGAGCTCGTCGTTGACGATCTTGACGACCTGCTGGGCGGGGTTGAGCGCGGCGGAGACCTCCGCGCCCTTGGCCCGCTCCTTGATGCGGTTGACGAACTCGCGGACCACCGGCAGCGAGACGTCGGCCTCGAGCAGCGCCAGCCGGATCTCGCGGGTGGTGGCGTCGATGTCGGCGTCGGTCAGCCGGCCTTTGCCGCGCAGGCCTGAGAGCGCACCGGTCAACCGGTCGGACAGGGATTCAAACACGCACTAAGCCTATCTGGACGCTGGTCGCGGTGACTTCAGCTGGCCTCTTCGACGGGTTTCGCCGGCGGCGGAGCAGGCAGCACCGCGTAGAGCTCACTATCGAGCTGCTTACGAACATCGTCGACCGAGTCCAGCGCCGGCACGGTGATACCGAACACGTCGACCACCGAAGATCCCAGCGTGGTGATCTTGGCCCAGGCGATGTCGACGGCGGAACGCTCGAAGACGTTGGTGAGCATCGCGAGCAGCCCGGTGCGGTCGGTGGTGCGGATCTCGACCAGCAACTGGCCCGGGCCGGCGCCCTCACGCCACAGGATGCGCGGCGGGGCGGGAGCAGAGTTGACCGGCACCGCCGGCTTGGTCTCCCCCACCCGGCCGGTGCCGTACTGGGCTGCCTCGCGGTCACGCTTCTCCAGCGATGCGATCACGTCGAGCTCACCGTCGAGGGCGAGGATGAACTGCTGGCGCAGCAGCTCTGCGGCCGGCGGTGAACCGAAGTGCGGCGAGACCACGAAGGTGTTGATGGCCGCGCCGCTGGCACTGTTGATGGCCGCCGAGTGCACCCGCAGCGAGTTCAGCGCGAGCACACCGGCCGCCTTGGACAACAGGCCACGCCGGTCCGGTGCGATCACCGTGACGTTGTAGGTGTGCGCGCTCTCCCCTGGCGTCATCTCGATATGGACGCCGTGGTCGGTGGCAAGCGAAAGATGATGGGGATCAATGGGATCGGCCTGCGGCAACGATTCGCCTGCCATCACCAGCCGGCAGCGCCGTACCAGGTCGCCGATCAGTGAGGCTTTCCAGTCCCCCCACACCCCCGGACCGGTGGCCAGCGAATCAGCCTCAGCCAGGGCGTCGAGCAGTTCCAGCAGCACCGGATCACCCTTGAGCGCATCGACGACGCCGGCGATGGTCTTCGGGTTCTGCAGATCCCGCCGGGTCGCGGTGTCGGGCAGCAGCAGGTGATAGCGCACGATCGCCGAGAGCAGATCGATGTCGGAGGGCCACAGTCCCAGCCGGGTGCCCACCTGCACGGCGAGTTCGGCGCCGATGGCACTGTGGTCTCCCCCGCGACCCTTACCGATGTCGTGCAGCAGCGCACCGAGCACCAGCAGATCCGGGCGAGACACCCGGGTGGTGAAAGCGCTTGCCCGGGAGACTGTTTCGACCAGGTGCCGGTCCACTGTCCAGATGTGGATCACGTCGCGTGGCGGGAGGTCGCGCACCGCACCCCACTCGGGGAAGAGCCGGCCCCACAGCCCGGTCCGGTCCAGCGCCTCGACGACGGTCACCGTGGTCGGGCCGGCGGCCAGCAACACGAGCAGATCTTTGAGGGCATCCCGCGGCCACGGGGTGCGTAACTCGGGCGCCGAGTCGGCCAGCCGGCTCAGCGTCGAGCCGGAGATCGGCAGCCCCGTAGTGGCCGAGGCGGCCGCAACTCGCAGGACCAGTCCGGGGTCGCGCTCGGGACGGGCGTCGCGGGCCAGGATCACCTCACCTGCGAATTCGATGACACCTTCGTCCAGCGGTCGGCGAACCGGTCGGCGAAGTACCGAAAGTCCGCGCCGTGGAAGCGCATTCGCGGCGGTGCGCAGCCCCGCATCGACGTAGTAGCTGATGGTCCGGGCCGCGTCCGAGAGCACTCGGGCCAGGTCGAAGCGGTCGCCGATCCGCAGCGAGGCGCCGATCTCGTCGGCGAACTGGGCCAGCAGCTGGTCGCGGCCGCGCTTGGACACCCGGTGCAGTTCGGTGCGGACGTTGAGCAGGGCCAGATGCGCCTCGCCCAGCGAACCGGTGGGCGAGGCAAGCGAATGACTCGGGTAGACGTCGGCGAGCTGGGCAATCGCCAGCGCGTTGAGCAGCTGGACGTCACGCAGCCCGCCGCGGCCGCACTTGAGGTCGGGTTCGGCCCGGTGCGCGATCTGCCCGCTGCGCTGCCAGCGGGCCTGGGTGTGCTCGACGAGTTCATCGAAGCGGGATGCGATTCCGGTGCGCCATTGGCGGCGTGCGCCACCGATCAGAAGCGTCGACAGCTCCGAATCGCCGGCGATGTGGCGGACCTCCAGCATCGCCAGTCCGGCCGAGATGTCCTCCCCGGCGACCTGAAGCGCCTCGGGAACCGTCCGAACGCTGTGGTCCAGCCGAATATTGGCGTCCCACAACGGGTACCACAACATCTCGGCCACCTGACTCACGATCTCGGGTGGCATGTTGTCGTGCAGCAGCATCAGGTCCAGGTCCGTGTACGGAACCAGCTCCCGACGGCCCAGTCCCCCGGTGGCCACCAGCGCGAAGCCGCTGGTAGCAGTGATGCCGATCTCGGTGGCCTTGGTGGTCAGCCAGAACTCGTGCAGATCCAGCAGAGCGTCGCGTAGCGCGGCCGAATCGAGTTGGCGCTGGCCGCCTTCCAGCAATTGCTTGTTTGCCGCGGCGAGGTCTTTGGCGGGCTTAGAAGAAGCCGCCGCCGGCGCCTCCCATCGGGGCGCGCCGGCGGCGGAATCTCTTGTGTTCTTCGTCATCTCAGTCCTCCCGCGGCCGTTGCCGACAAACTCTTATCCGGTGTGGCCGCAAGAAGACTCACATCTTGTACGTCAGAGGGCGTCCGACCCTCGCTCGCCGGTACGAACCCGGATGACGGTTTCGACCGGGCTGACCCACACCTTGCCGTCACCGATCTTGCCGGTCCGGGCGGCCTGCACGATGACGTCCACCACCTTGTCGACGGCGGAATCATCAACCAGGACCTCCACCCGAACCTTGGGCACGAAGTCGACGGAGTATTCAGCACCGCGGTAGACCTCGGTGTGACCCTTCTGGCGTCCGTACCCCTGGACTTCGCTGACGGTCATTCCGAGAATACCCGCCTGCTCAAGACCGGTCTTGACGTCTTCCAGCGTGAACGGCTTGACGATCGCTGTGATCAGTTTCATTTCCCTCATTCCTCCGCGCCGTGACGGCTGAGAACCGAGCCTGTGCTGCCAACCACGGCGAAGTCGTACGCGGTTTCAGCGTGCTCGGCTTCGTCGATACCGTTGTATTCATCCTCCTCGGGGAGGCGCAGGCCAATGGTGTACTTCAGGATCAAGGCCAAGATAGTCGTGACGATGAACGAATACCCCAGAACAGCGAACGCACCAACTGCCTGGCGCCACAGCTGATCGAACCCACCGCCGTAGAACAGGCCCTTGACAGCGGCAGGTGCCTCAGGGGCGGCGAAGAGGCCGATGAGCAGGGTGCCGGTGAGGCCGCCGATCATATGCACGCCGACCACGTCGAGTGCGTCGTCGAAGCCCAACTTGAACTTCAGCCCGACTGCCAGGGCGCAAAGGGCGCCGCCGATCGCACCGATGGCCAACGCGCCGAGCACGTTCACCGACGAACAGGACGGCGTGATGACGACCAGTCCGGCCACGATGCCCGATGCCGCACCCAGCGAGGTCGCATGGCCGTCGCGAATCTTCTCGGTGAGCAACCAGGCGAGCATGGCCGCGGCGGTCGCGACGGTCGTCGTGACGAAGGTCGACGCCGCGATGCCGTTGGAGTTCAACGCCGAACCGGCGTTGAATCCGTACCAGCCGAACCACAGCAGACCGGCACCCAGCATCACGAACGGCAGGTTGTGCGGCCGCATCGGGGTGCCCGGCCAGCCCTTGCGCTTGCCGAGAACGAGACATAGCGCAAGGCCGGCGACACCGGAGTTGATGTGCACCGCGGTACCACCCGCGAAGTCGATCGCCTTGAGCTTGTTGGCAATCCAGCCGCCGTGCTCACCGGTGAAGCCGTCGAACGCGAACACCCAGTGTGCAACAGGGAAGTAGACGAACGTCGCCCAGAGAGCTGCAAAAACCAACCAGGAACCGAACTTCAGGCGGTCTGCGATGGCACCCGAGACCAGGGCGACGGTGATGATGGCGAACATCAGCTGGAAGGCCACGAAGACCAGCTGCGGAATCGTACCCGCGAGTGGGATTTCCACCGCGGCTTTCGCCGCAGTTCCAGTCGCCGGATCCGCGGCGACCGCGGCAGCAGCATTACCACCGATGAGACCCTTGAGGCCGAAATACTGACCGGGGTCGCCGATGACACTCCATTTGTCGTTGCCGAAGGACATCGAGTAGCCGTACAGCACCCAGAGCACCGTCACGATGCCCATCGCACTGACGCTCATCATGATCATGTTGAGCACGCCCTTGGCACGCACCATGCCGCCGTAGAAAAAGGCCAGACCCGGCGTCATCAGCAGCACGAGCGCGGAGCTCGCAAGCATCCATGCTGTGTCGCCGGTGTCCGGCACACCCATTACGGGAAATCCATCCACTCGCAGTATCTCCTTCACCCATGCCACGGTTTAGGCACCGTTGACCTAGGCCAAGACAATGCTGAGTGGTTGTTTCCGCGAGGACGCCTGGGTGTTTCGCATATGTGAACGGATCGGCAGTCTGCGTTTCGCGGTTGTTACATCCCGCAATTCGCATCGCTGCGAACGAATTTGCGGTTATCCGAGCAGCGCATCGACGAAGGCGCCGGGCTCGAACGGAGCCAGATCGTCAGGTCCTTCGCCCAGGCCGACCAGCTTGACCGGGACACCCAGCTCCTGCTGCACCCGGAACACGATGCCACCCTTCGCGGTGCCGTCCAGCTTGGTGAGCGCCACCCCGGTGATGTCGACGACGTCGGCGAACACCCGCGCCTGTGCCAGACCGTTCTGGCCGATCGTCGCATCGAGCACCAGGATCACCTCGTCGACGGCCGCCCGTTTGCTGACCACGCGCTTGACCTTGCCGAGCTCGTCCATCAAACCGGTCTTGGTGTGCAGCCGGCCTGCGGTGTCGATGACGACGACGTCGGCCCCGGCGGCGATGCCCTTGTCGACGGCGTCGAAGGCCACCGAGGCGGGATCGGCACCCTCGGCCCCGCGCACCACCTCGGCGCCGACCCGTGACGCCCAACTCTGCAGCTGGTCGGCGGCCGCCGCACGGAAGGTGTCCGCCGCACCCAGGACCACCCGGCGCCCATCAGCCACCAGGACGCGAGCGAGCTTGCCGACCGTCGTCGTCTTACCGGTGCCGTTGACACCGACGACCAACAGCACCGAGGGCTTGTCGGCGTGCGGCAGCGCCTTGATCGAGCGGTCCATACCGGGGTTGAGTTCGGCGATCAGCACGGCGCGCAGGATCGCGCGGACTTCGGCCTCGGTCCGCACGGTGCTGCTGGCCAGCCGGCTGCGCAGCTGCTCGACCACCGAGGCGGTCACGACGGGACCCAGGTCGGCGATCAGCAGGGTGTCCTCGACCTCTTCCCACGACGCTTCGTCGAGGTCGCCGCCGCCCAGCAGGCCGAGCATGCTGCGCCCGAGAGCGTTCTGAGATTTGGCGAGGCGGCCGCGCAGGCGCTCGAGCCGGCCTTCCGGTGGCGCGATGGAGCCGAGGTCGGGTGCGGCAGGCTCGGTGGCCTGGGCCTGGTGCGCGACGGGCTCCTCGACCACCGGCGGCTCGGGCAACCGCACGTCGGAAATCGGCCGTTTGACCGAGTCCCGCGGCACCGCCGCGTCGTCGCCGACCCCGGGCCGGCCCACGCCGCTGTCTATCCCCGAGTCGCTTCGCTCCTGCCCGCCGGTATCGACCGTCGCAGTTGCTGACGATTGTGTGAACGATATGCCCGACGAGGCCGTATAGCCGCCCGACCGGTCGATCGGTGTGGCAGCCTCTGAGCTGCGGCGCAAGCTGATCTGACGCCGCCGGTACCGAACCAGACCGATGATCAGTGCAGCGACGACCAGGACGGCGATGACCGCGATAGCGATCCAGAGACCTTGTGACACCGTGCCATTGTTTCAGGGCGCGATGCGGGTCTGTGTCGCGCCTGCACAACCGGGTAGGCCGTGACCATGGACCACGACGGCATCGCGAACCGCAAACTGCGCCACATCGACGCCTGCCTGACCGGGCCGGTCGAGTACGTCTCGGTCACCACCGGTTTCGAGCGCTACGGGTTGCCCTATAACGCGCTCACCCAGACCAGCCTGACCACCATCGACTTGAGCACCCGGTTCCTGGGCGCTCAGCTGCGCGCCCCCGTGCTGGTCGGGGCGATGACCGGCGGTGCCGAGCTGTCGCGGACGATCAACCGCAATCTGGCCGAGGCCGCGCAGAAGCTTGGTGTCGGCATGATGCTCGGTTCGCAGCGCATCATGCTCGACGACGACGAGGCAGCCCGCAGCTTCGAGGTTCGCGAACTGGCACCCGACGTGCTGCTGATCGGCAACATCGGCCTGGCACAGCTGTCCGACGCCGTCATCCCCAAGCTGGCCGCCGCGCTGGAGCGGGTCGGCGCGAATGCCCTTGCGGTGCATACGAACCCGCTGCAGGAGGCCATGCAGGACAACGGTGACACCGACTTCAGCGGCTCCCTGCAACGGCTTCGCCGGTTGGCCGAGGAGCTGCCGTATCCGGTGCTAGTCAAGGAAGTCGGTCACGGCATCGGCACCGCCGCCGCCGAGCGGCTGCGTGACCTGCCGATCGCAGCGGTCGATGTAGCCGGGGCGGGCGGCACGTCCTGGGCGCGTGTGGAGCAACTCGTGCGCTACGGCGAGGTCCGTTATCCGGCGATCGCCGAGTGGGGTGTGCCCACCGCTCAGGCGCTGCAGGAGGTCCGTCAGACCCTGCCCGGCATGCCGCTGGTGGCCTCGGGAGGCATCCGGACCGGGATGGACGCCGCCAAGGCGCTGGCGATGGGTGCCGACGTGGTGGCGCTGGCGCGTCCACTGCTGGCCCCCGCGATCGAGTCACCCGCGGCGGCGCTGGATGCGCTGGAGGGGTTCGTCGAGGAGCTGCGGATCTGCCTGCACGGTTGCGGTGTGGACGATGTGGCCGGGCTGCGCCGGCTGGGTGTCACCCCCACCGCCTAGGTCGGGGCGGCGACAAGCTCCTGCCCGCGCAGCCGCTGCGAGATCACGGTGGTGATGCCGTCACCCTGCATGGTGACGCCATAGAGCGCGTCGGCGACCTCCATCGTCGGCTTCTGGTGGGTGATCACGATCAGCTGCGACTGGGTCCGCAGCTGCTCGAACAACCCGATCAGCCGGCGCAGGTTGACGTCGTCGAGTGCCGCCTCCACCTCGTCCATCACATAGAACGGGGACGGGCGGGCCCGGAAGATCGCCACCAGCATCGCCACCGCGGTCAGTGACTTCTCGCCGCCGGAGAGCAGCGACAGCCGCTTGACCTTCTTGCCTGGCGGCCGGGCCTCGACTTCCACGCCCGTGGTCAGCAGGTCATTGGGGTCGGTGAGCAGCAGTCGGCCCTCACCGCCGGGGAACAGCGTGGAGAACACCTGCCCGAACTCTCGCTCGACGTCGGCGTAGGCCTCCGCGAACACCTGAAGGATGCGGTTGTCGACGTCGGCGATCACGTCGAGCAGGTCTTTGCGGGCGGCCTTGACGTCCTCGAGCTGGGTGGCCAGGAAGTTGTAGCGCTCCTCGAGCGCCGCGAACTCTTCGAGCGCCAGCGGGTTGACCCGGCCCAGCTCGGCCAGTTCGCGTTCGGCCCGCTTGGCGCGCCGCTCCTGGCTGGACCGGTCGAACGGCATCGGGGCGGGCATGGTCACCTGCTCGCCGCGTTCCTTGGCCTGTTCGTATTCGGCCATCTCCAGCTCCGACGGCGGCAGTGCCAGGTCGGGCCCGTACTCGGCGATCAGGTCGTCGGCGGCCATGCCGAACTGTTCGAGCACCATCTCCTCGAGCTGTTCGATGCGCATCGCGGCCTGCGCCTTGGCCACCTCGTCGCGATGCAGCGAGTCGGTCAGTGCGGTGATGCGGTTGTTGAGAGTGCTGACCTCTTCCCGGGCCGCGGCCATCGCGGTGGCGCGTTGCTGTCGCTCGGCGGCAAGTGCGTCGCGGCGACGCGAGGCGGCTGCGACAACCCCGGAGAGGCGCTCGGCGACCTGCCGGCCGGACTCGGCCACCGCTGCGGCGACGGCTGCGGCATGTGCGCGGGCGGCACGGGCTCGTTGGGCGCGGATGCGCGACTCGCGCTCGGCGGCGGCGGTTCGGCGCAGCGAATCAGCTCGCCCGCGAACGGCATTCGCGCGTTCCTCGGCCGTGCGCACCGCGAGCCTGGCTTCGACCTCCACCGCGCGGGCGGCCTCGGCGGCGGCCTGCATGTGCTGGCGGTCCGCCGGGGCGTCGGCGGTCTCGGTCGGGGTCTCCTGGGCTGCGCTGAGCCTGGCCTCCAGGGCGGTCAGTTCCTCGACGGTCTGCACCCGGCTGGTTTCCAGCTCGGCGCGCTGGGCGAGTTGACGACGCCAGTCCTCTTCGGCGGCGCGGGCGTCCTGACCCAGCCGGCCGAGCTGTTCGTAGATCGCCGATATCGCCGCGTCGGACTCGTTGAGGGCGGCCAGCGCCTGCTCGGCGGCGTCCTGCCGGTTGGACTGTTCGCTCAGCGCACCGGCAAGGGCGGCGGAGAGTTCTTCGACCTGTGTCTCGGCGGCGGCCAGTTCCGTTGTGGCCTTTTCGATTTCGGATGCGATCTCCAGTGTGCTCGGCTTGCGGTCCGAGCCACCGCTGACCCAGCCCGGGCCGACGAGATCACCGTCGAGGGTTGCCGCGCGCAGCGCGGGCCGGGCGGCCACCAGGTCAAGGGCCGCACCAAGGTCCTCGACCACGGCCACGTCAGCGAGCATCGCCGACAGCGCACCTCGCAGCCGCTGCGGGGCGTCGATCAGATCGACCGCCCAGCGGGCACCGGCGGGCAGCGGCGCGGTGTCGCGGCCGGTGGCAACGGGCCAGTCCCCCAACACGATTGCGGCCCGCCCGCCGTCGGCTTCCTTCAGCGCTCGGACCGCGGAACGGGCGGCCTCGAAATCATCGGCCGCGACCGCGTCGGCCGCCGCACCCAGCACCACCGCGAGCGCCACCTCGTAGCCGGCGTGCACCTTGACTAGCTTGGCGATCGTGCCGAAAAGCCCTGCGCCACCCCGGTTTTGCACCAGCCAAGCCGCGCCGTCCTTGCGCTCCAGGCCGACGGACAACGCCTCGATACGGGCCCGCAGCGAGGCCACCTGACGTTCCGCCGCGCGTTCGGCGGCCTGCAGCTCGGCCACCCGCTCGTCGGCCACCCGCAGCGCGGCGACGCTGCGATCGTGGTTCTCGTCGAGGCCGACCTCGCCCTGGTCGAGCTCGCCGATCCGGCCCTGCACGGTCTCGAACTCGGCCTTGGCCTGCTCGGTGCGAGCGGCCGCCTCTTCGATCGCGTTGGTCAGCCGCGCCACACCCTCGTCGATCGACTCGACCCGCGCGCGCATCGTCTCGACCTGACCGGCCAACCGCGCCAAGCCTTCTCGGCGGTCGGCCTCGGCGCGCACGGCGGCCATGTGGGCCCGTTCGGCTTCGGCGGCCGCACGTTCCTTCTCGGTCTGGTCGGCGCGGGCGGCTTCCAGCCGGGCGCGGGCCTCGGTCAACTCGGCCAGCAGTTGCTGCTCGCGGGCGGCGACTTCGTCGGCCTGCGCCTCGAGCGCGTCGGGGTCGGGTCCGGTGCTGGCCTCCGGCTCGGTGTCCAGGTACTGCGCCCGCTCGGTGGCGATGCGCACGGTGGCGCTGACCCGCTCGGCCAGCGCCGAGAACCGGAACCAGGCTTGCTGGGCGGCGTCGGTGCGCTCCGAAAGTGTTGCGACAGCGGCTTCGTGGGTGGCCAGCGCCTCGGTGGCCACCGCAAGGCGGGCGGCGGCATCCTCGTGTTCCCGGCGCAGCGTCGTCTCGGTGTTGTCGGCGCCGGCGAACTCGGCGCGGCGGGTCACCAGGTCGTCGGCGGCCAGCCGCAGCCGGGCGTCGCGAAGGTCGGCCTGAATGGTCTGGGCCCGGCGGGCCATCTCGGCCTGGCGGCCCAGGGGTTTGAGCTGACGGCGCAGTTCGGTGGTCAGGTCGGTCAGGCGGGCCAGGTTGGCCGACATCGACTCGAGCTTGCGGACCGCCTTTTCCTTGCGTTTGCGGTGCTTGAGCACCCCGGCGGCCTCTTCGATGAAGGCCCTGCGGTCTTCGGGCCGCGATTCCAGGATCTGCGACAGCCGCCCCTGCCCCACGATGACGTGCATCTCCCGGCCGATGCCGGAGTCACTGAGCAGGTCTTGGATGTCCATCAGCCGGCAGCTGCTGCCGTTGATCTCGTACTCGCCGGCGCCGTCGCGGAACATCCGCCGGGTGATGGAGACCTCGGAGTATTCGATGGGCAGCGCGTTGTCGGAGTTGTCGATGGTCAGGGTGACCTCGGCGCGTCCCAGCGGCGCGCGCGACGAGGTGCCGGCGAAGATGACGTCCTCCATCTTGCCGCCGCGCAGCGTCTTGGCGCCCTGCTCGCCCATCACCCAGGTCAGGGCATCGACGACGTTGGACTTACCCGAGCCGTTGGGGCCGACGACGCAGGTGATGCCCGGTTCGAAG
The DNA here is from genome assembly GCF_011694515.1 of Mycobacterium sp. DL592. Lineage (NCBI taxonomy): Bacteria > Bacillati > Actinomycetota > Actinomycetes > Mycobacteriales > Mycobacteriaceae > Mycobacterium > Mycobacterium sp. DL592. The sequence continues at coordinate 3,237,084 of NZ_CP050192.1, forward strand.
CGCAGAGTCGTCGACGAGGCGAAGGATTTGAAGCCCTTCAGCGTCAGACTCTTGAGGTACACGTGCAGTGAGATTACCGGCGGGCGGCTCAGCGTTCGCGGAAGCCCGCAATCGGCTCGCCGGGTTCGGTGAAGTCGGCGACCACTTTGGTCACCGAACCGGGTGTCGAATCGCCGCGTAGCAGCTCCAGAAGCCGCTCACAATCGGCCCGCTTGCCCTGGGCGACCACCAGGACCCGGCCGTCGGGCTGGTTGCTCGCGTAGCCGGTCAGGCCCAGTTCCAGCGCCCGTGACCGCGTCCACCAGCGGAAACCCACACCTTGGACGTGGCCGTGCACCCAGGCGGTCAGCCGAACGTCAGGCTCTGCCAACGTCGGTCACCTCGAAGTTCACCTGAGCGCCGTTCTTCAGGGTGCGCCCGACGGTGCAGACCTGGTCGATCGCCCGGTTGACGACCACGCGCAGCCGTTCGACGTCCTCGGCCGACAGGCCGGACAGGTCGAGCTCCAGGTTCTCCTCCAGCAGCGGGTAGCGCTCCTGGCCGCGGTCGGCGTCACCGGAGACCCTGATCACCGCCTGGAAGTCGTCGCCGAGGCGGCGGCGCAGCGGCTGGTCACTGCTGAGGCCGCTGCACCCGGCGAGCGCGATCTTGAGCAGCTCACCCGGTGTGAAGACACCCTCGTCGGTCTCCGAGCCGATCAGGACCTCCGCGCCGCGGCTGCTGCGCCCCGTATAGCGCCGGATGCCGGTGCGCTCAACCCACAGTTCAGTCATGGCACATTCCTACATCTGCCGACGCGGGGATATTCCATCGCACCCTCACAGCCGGGGCTGGGGAGCCGGGCCGCGGCCGAGCATCCGCCGCAGCAGGTGCTTGGCGCGCCGGCCAACGGTGACCTGCTTGCGCAACGGCCAGGGCAGGTTGGTGCGGACCACCGCGTGCTTGCGGAGGTAGGTCGGCACGTACCAGGTCGCCCAGGTGCCGGCCCGGAAGATCGCCGAGTCGCCCGCGCGCAGCCACGTCGGGGGCACACCGTCGGCGCTCACCTCGACCTCGCCCTCGATGATGTGCACGGTCTCGTCGGATCCGAAGTACCAGCGGAACCGGCCGGCCGTGCAGTCCCACACGAAGTTGCCCGCCAGACCGTCGGTGTCGCTGGACCACCAGGTGGAGCGAATCTGCGGATCGCCCTCGAGGATCCAGTCCGGGTTGATGGCGCCCGGAGCCAGTTCCAGGTTTGTGCCCGAACGGATTTCGATGCGATGTTGCTCCATGTCACCCTCCCGCCGTTGCCGGCATCCTTGTCACCGAGTCGGTCTGCGCGGTGCGGGCTGACAGACCGGGCAGTAGAACGACGACCGGTTCATGAACTTCTCCCGGCGGATCACCCCCCCGCAGCGCCGGCAGTTCCGATCCTCCCGGCCGTAGACGTTCAACGACCGGTCGAAGTAGCCGGACTGGCCGTTGACGTTGACGTACAGCGAGTCGAACGACGTGCCGCCCTGTCCCAGCGCCTCGCGCATCACCTCGGCGGCCGCATCCAGCAGCTCCCCGAGCTGGCGCCGGGTCAGCTTCTCGGCCAGCCGGGCGCCGTTGATCTTCGCCCGCCACAGCGCCTCGTCGGCGTAGATGTTGCCGATCCCGGAGACCACGGTCTGATCCAGCAGCTGCCGTTTGATCTCGGAATGCTTGCGGCGCAGCACAGTTACGACGGCGTCGCGGTCGAACAGCGGATCAAGCGGGTCGCGGGCGATGTGCGCCACTGGAGCGGGCACGCGGCTGCCGTCGACGGTCACCAGGTCGGCCAGTTGCCAACCGCCGAACGTGCGCTGGTCGACGAAGCTCAGCGCGGTGCCGTCGTCGAGCAGTGTCGCGATCCGCAGGTGGCCGGTATTCGGGACGGGCCCCAGCAGCATCTGACCGCTCATCCCGAGGTGCACCACCAGCGCCTCGTCGTCGGAGAGGTTGAGCCACAGGTATTTTCCGCGCCGGTCGGTGCCGAGGATCGTGGCGCCGAGCAGCCGGGCGGTGAGATCGCCTGCGCCGGCTTCGTGTCTGCGTACCGCCCGCGGGTGGTGTACCCGCACCGCGGTGATCGTCTTGCCTGCGACGTGGGCCTGCAGACCGCGGCGGACCACCTCGACTTCGGGAAGCTCAGGCATCGATGAGTTGAATCATGCTGTGCGTCAAGCCTTTTCCAGTGCCTTCCACGCCGCTGCTGCCGCCTTCTGCTCGGCCTCCTTCTTCGACCGGCCGACACCGCTGCCGTATTCGGTGTCCAGCACGACCACGACGGCGGTGAACTCCTTGTCGTGGTCGGGCCCGGTCGAGGTGACGACGTAGGACGGCGGGCCCAGGCTGCGCGCGGCGGTGAGTTCCTGCAGGCTGGTCTTCCAGTCCAGGCCGGCGCCCAGTGTCGGGGCGGTGTCGAGCAGTTCGCCGAACAGTCGAAGGATGACCTCGCGGGCGACTTCGACGCCGTGGTGCAAGTACACCGCGCCCAGCAGCGACTCCATCCCGTCAGCCAGGATGCTGGATTTGTCGGCGCCGCCGGTGTTGACCTCGCCGCGCCCCAGCAGCAGATGTGCGCCCAGACCCTCCTCGGTGAGGCCCCGCGCCACATCGGCCAGGGCGTGGGTGTTGACGACACTGGCGCGTAGCTTGGCCAGGTCGCCCTCAGTACGCTCGGGATGGCGGTGGAAGAGTTCGTCGGTCACGGTCAGACCGAGGACCGCGTCGCCGAGGAACTCGAGGCGTTCGTTGGTGGGCAGCCCGCCGTGTTCGTAGGCGTAGCTGCGGTGGGTCAGCGCAAGAGTCAGCAGTTCCTCGGGCAGTTCGACACCAAGCGCGTCCAGCAGGTGTTGGCGCGGGGGCGTCACGACGGGTCTGCCTCCTCGTTGCCGTCGCCCACCATGCCTGCCAGCTTCGCCCAGCGCGGATCGATCTTGTCGTGGTGATGGCCGGGCTCGGCGGCGGCCAGCGCAACGCCGCAGTCGGGGCACAGCCCCGGGCAGTCCTCGGAGCACAGCGGCACGAACGGCAGTGCGAGCCCGACGGCGTCGACGATGGCCTGTTCGATGTTGACGGTCTGATCGATGACGTGGCCCACCTCGTCCTCCTCGGTGGTGGACTCGGTCGCACTGTCGGGGTAGGCGTACAGCTCGGTCAGCTCGATCTCCACCTCGCCGGTGGCCGGCCCCAGGCACCGGGCGCATTCACCACTGGTCGGTGCGGCCACGGTGCCCGACACGAGGACACCTTCGGACACCGACTCCAGCCGCAGGTCAAGGTCGACGTCGGCGCCGCGTTCGATGGCGATCATGTCGAGCCCGATGCGCGACGGGCTAGGTACCGTCTCGTGCACTTCCATCATGGAGCCGGGCCTGCGACCGAGCCGGGACACGTCGAAGATGAGCGGCAACCGCGCATCGGGGTGCGTTTTCGCACGGTGTGAGCTCGCCATGACTCTCGATCTTAGGGCCCGGCCCGACACGATCAGGACGGTTACCCGTCAGCGGCGCGGCTCAGTGCTGCACGTAGTCGTGGGTTCCGGCGGCGGTGCGCAGCTGGTGACGGCCGCGGCTCACCGAGCGCAACGTTCCGTTGAGGTAGTCCTCGAACTGGGCGAGTTTGTTGTCGACGTAGATGTCGCACTCGCCGCGCAACCGGTCGGCTTCGGCGTGTGCGGTGTCGATCAGCTTGGTGGCCTCGGCGTTGGCAGCCTGCACGACCTCGGTCTGGGAGACCAGTCGCTGCTGCTCCTTGATGCCTTCCTGGACGGCCTTCTCGTAGGACATGTTGCCGCTTTCCACCAGGCGGTCGGCCTCGGCCTTGGCCCGGCTGGTGGCCGCCTCGTACTCACGCTTGGACGTCGCAGCCAGCCGCGATGCCTCCTCGCGGGCTTCGTGCACCATGCGCTCGCTGTGCTGGCGAGCTTCTGCCACCATGCGGTCGGCCTGCGACTTGGCGTCGGCGAGCAGCCGGTCGGCCTCGGCGCGGGAGTGGCTGAGCAGGGAGTCGGCCTCCGCGGTGGCGTTGGCGACCATGGAGTCGGCGTGCTCCTTGGCTTCGCGCAGCAGCGCGTCGCGGGCATCGAGCACGTCCTGGGCGTCGTCGAGTTCGCCGGGGATGGCGTCCTTGATGTCGTCGACCAGTTCCAGCACATCACCGCGCGGAACGACGCAGCCGGCCGTCATCGGCACGCCACGGGCCTCTTCGACGATTGCGCTCAGTTCGTCGAGCGCTTCAAAAACTCGGTACACGGCGCCGCCCTCCTGGCGTAGTTGGTAGTGACCAGTGTGCCTGGTGTTACGCCTGTGACTGCGGTGCCGTGTCGGTGTGTCGGCCACCGAATCTGGCAGGACCACTGGTCAGAGGGCGGCCCACCCCGCACTCTCCGACCATTATGTGGCCCTGGCCGGACCGGAGGTGCCGATGCGCCAGAGTGCGTGAAGGTACGCCGGCGGCCGCGTGACGGCGTACCGACATGCACGCTCGCGGCGAAAGGTCAGCGGCGCTGCGCCAGCTTGGCCTGCAGGCGACGGTTCACCGCATCGGGCAGCAGCGCCGAGACATCGCCGCCGAGGCTGGCCACCTCTTTGGCCAGCGACGACGACACGAACGAGTACTGCGGCGTGGTCGCGACGAAGAAGGTGTCCACCCCGGCGATGTGCCTGTTCATCTGCGCCATCTGCAGCTCGTACTCGAAGTCCGTTCCGGTACGCAGACCTTTGACGATCGCGGTCAGGCCGCGCTGCTTGACGAAGTCGACGACCAGGCCGCTGCCGGACTCGGCTCGCAGGTTCGGCAGATGGCTGGTGGCTTCCTCGATCATCGCGATGCGCTCGTCGATGTCGAACATCCCCGACTTGTTCGGGTTGATCAGCACCGCGACGACCACCTCGTCGAACTGCGCGGCGGCCCGTTCGAAGATGTCGACGTGCCCCAACGTCACCGGATCGAACGACCCCGGGCAGACAGCGCCACTCATACGCAGACGCTAGCAGGCGCTCACGGCACCTCGGCGGCCTCAACCCGGGTGTCGCCGTAGCGCCGCGCGGGCCATGCCGTCCAGCCCGACGGCCAGCTCACAAGCGGCGAGGACACCGACCGCTCGACCACCACCACCGCGTCGGGCGCGACCCAGCCGTTGCGCGCCAACAGCTCCAGCATGGCCTCGACCTCGGCAGCGGGTACGTCGTAGGGCGGGTCGGCCAGCACCAGGTCCGCCGGCCGCGGTGCAAGCGCCGCCAGTACCGCGGCCACCGCACCGCGGCGCACCGTCGCACCGGCCAACCCGAGCGCCGCGATATTGCGGGTGATGACCGCGGCTGCGCGCGAATCGCTTTCGACGAACACCGCCGAGGCCGCACCGCGCGACAGCGCCTCGAGCCCGAGCGCTCCCGAGCCGGCGAACAGATCCAGGACGTGCAGTCCGTCGAAGTCACGCCGGGCGCCCAGGACGTTGAACAGCGCTTCGCGCACCCTGTCGGTGGTCGGTCGAGTTCCCTTGGCCGGCACATCGATTCGCCGGCCCCCCGCCACACCGGCGACGATCCGGGTCAGGATAATCCCCCGGTCGCTTCGCTCGCCCCCTCGCCTGCGGCCGGGCGGTACCCCCAGCCCGCCGGACCTGGACCCCCGATCACCACCAGCAGATCCCCGCCTTCGACACCGGCGGTGCTCGCGACCGCGACCCGGTTGACGACGCCGGCCTTGGGTGCGGTGATGGCCGCCTCCATCTTCATCGCCTCGATGGTGGCGATCGTCTGCCCGGCCGCGACCTCGTCGCCGACGGCCAGTCCGACGGTGACCACCCCGGCGAACGGGGCAGCGACGTGATCGGGGTTGGTGCGGTCGGCCTTCTCGGCGGTCGGCACGGTGTCGTCGATGCTGCGGTCGCGAACCTTCACCGGACGCAACTGGCCGTTGATGATGCACATGACGGTGCGCATGCCGCGCTCGTCGGGATCGGAGATCGCTTCGAGCCCGACGATCAGCTCGACACCGCGTTCGAGCTGAATGCGATGCTCGTCGCCGTGGCGCAGGCCGCGGAAGAACTGGTTGGCACTCAGCCCCGAGGTGTCGCCGTATTCCTCGCGGTGGGCCTCGAATTCGCGGGTCGGGCCGGGGAACAGCAGCCGGTTCAACGCGGCCTGGCGGGCCGGGCCGGGTTCGGCGAGCACCTTCTCGTCCTCGGCCGACAGCGGCTGCTCGGGCTTCACCGGGCCACGCCCCTGTAATGCCTTGGTGCGCAACGGTTCCGGCCATCCCCCGGGCGGGTCACCGAGCTCGCCGCGCAGGAAGCCGATCACCGAGTCCGGGATGTCGTGGCGGGCGGGGTCTGCGGCGAACTCCTCGGCGGTGATCCCGGCCCCGACCAAGGCCAGCGCCAGATCCCCGACGACCTTGCTCGACGGGGTCACCTTGACCAGCCTGCCCAGGATGCGATCGGCACCCGCGTAGGCGTTCTCGACGTCCTCGAAGCGGTCGCCCAGCCCCAGCGCGATGGCCTGGGTGCGCAGATTGCTCAGCTGCCCACCGGGAATCTCGTGGTGGTAGACGCGCCCGGTCGGCGCGGGAAGGCCGGCCTCGAACGGGGCGTAGACCCGCCGCAGCGCCTCCCAGTACGGCTCGAGGTCGCACACCGCAGCCAGATCCAGCCCGGTGTCGAACGAGGTGTGCGCGGCGGCCGCGACGATCGCCGACAGCGGCGGCTGGCTGGTGGTGCCCGACAGCGGAGCGGCCGCCCCGTCGACCGCGCTGGCCCCGGCATGCCAAGCCGCCGTGTAGGTGGCCAGCTGTCCGCCCGGGGTGTCGTGGGTGTGGACGTGCACCGGTAGGTCGAAGCGGCTGCGCAGCGCCGAGACCAGGGTGTGCGCCGCCGGCGGCCGCAGCAGGCCGGCCATGTCCTTGATGGCCAGCACGTGCGCGCCCGCATCGACGATCTGCTCGGCCAGCCGAAGCCAGTAGTCCAGCGTGTACAGCGTCTCGGCCGGGTTGGACAGGTCGCCGGTGTAGGACATCGCCACCTCGGCGACCGCCGTTCCGGTGTCGCGCACCGCGTCGATCGCGGGCCGCATGGACTCGACGTTGTTGAGCGCGTCGAAGATCCGGAAGATGTCGACGCCGCTGCGGGCGGCCTCGTCGACGAACGCGTGCGTCACCGTCTCCGGATAGGGGGTGTAGCCCACCGTGTTGCGGCCGCGCAGCAGCATCTGCAGACATATGTTGGGGATGGCCTCACGCAATGCGATCAGCCGCTCCCACGGGTCTTCCTTCAAAAAGCGAAGCGCCACATCGTAAGTCGCGCCGCCCCAGCATTCGATCGACAACAGCTGCGGCATCATCCGCGCGATGTAGGGCGCCACCATCAGCAGCCCCGAGGCCCGCACGCGGGTCGCCAGCAGTGACTGGTGGGCATCGCGGAAGGTCGTGTCGGTCACCCTGACGGCCGCAGAATCCTTGAGCCACTGCGCAAATCCCTCGGGACCGAGTTCGGTCAGGCGCTGCTTGCTGCCTGGCGCCGGGGTGGTGCCCGCGATATCGATCGCGGGCAGCTTGTCCTGGGGGTAGACCCGCTCAGAATCCCGGTACGGCGAGTTCACCGTGACCTCGGCGAGGAACTTCAGCATCTTCGTACCGCGGTCCGCCGACGTACGCGAGGTCAACAACCGCGGCCGCTCGTCGATGAACGACGTCGTGACACGGCCGGCCCGAAAGTCCGGATCGTCCAGAACAGCTTGCAGGAACGGGATATTCGTCGACACCCCGCGGATGCGGAACTCGGCGACCGCACGCATGGCCCGCGCCACCGCAGTCGGAAAATCGCGGCCGCGACAGGTGAGCTTGACCAGCATCGAGTCGAAATGCCCGCTGATCTCGGCACCGAGATGGGTGCCGCCGTCCAGCCGGACCCCCGCGCCGCCCGGGGAACGGTACGTGGTGATCCGGCCGGTGTCGGGACGGAACCCGTTGGCCGGGTCCTCGGTGGTGATACGGCACTGCAGCGCCGCACCGTGCGGGCGCACCGCGTCCTGGGACAGGCCCAGCTCCGCCAGTGTGGCCCCGGCGGCGATCTTCAGCTGCGAGGACACCAGGTCGACGTCGGTGATCTCCTCGGTGACGGTGTGCTCCACCTGGATTCGGGGATTCATCTCGATGAAGACGTGCCGGCCCCGCTCGTCGAGCAGGAACTCGACCGTGCCCGCACAGGTGTACCCGATGTGCCGGGCGAAGGCGACTGCGTCGGCGCAGATGCGTTCGCGCAGAACCTCGTCGAGATTGGGTGCCGGGGCGAGCTCGATCACCTTCTGATGACGGCGCTGCACGCTGCAGTCGCGTTCGTAGAGGTGGATGACGTTGCCGTGGGTGTCGGCCAGGATCTGGACCTCGATGTGGCGCGGATTGACCACCGCCTGCTCGAGGAACACTGTCGGGTCGCCGAAGGCGGACTCCGCCTCGCGGCTGGCCGCCTCGATCGCCTCCGGCAGGGCATCAGGATCGCTCACCCGTCGCATCCCGCGCCCACCACCGCCGGCGACGGCCTTGACGAAAAGGGGGAACTCCATGGTCGCCGCGGCGGCGACCAACTCGTCGACCGATGCCGAGGGCACCGAGGACGCCAGCACCGGCAGCCCGGCCTCCCGGGCGGCGGCGATCGCACGCGCCTTGTTGCCGGTCAGCTCCAGGATGCCGGCCTCGGGGCCGATGAAGGTGATGCCCGCCGCCGCGCACGCCGCGGCCAGTTCGGGGTTCTCCGAGAGGAATCCGTATCCGGGGTAGATCGCGTCGGCCCCGCACGTCAACGCCGTCTCGACGATCTCGCCGACCGAGAGGTAGGCCCGCACCGGATGGCCGATGTCGCCGATCTGATACGACTCGTCGGCCTTGAGCCGGTGCAGAGAATTGCGATCCTCGTAGGGATAGACGGCAACCGTGCCGATGCCCATCTCATAGGCGGCGCGGAAAGCGCGGATCGCGATCTCACCGCGGTTGGCGACCAGGACTTTGGAGATCACAGTCGGACCCTATCCTCAGTGCACATTCGACGCTGCTAGATCAACGTCGACCAGTAACTCCAAAAGCGAACCAGGATCAACAGAATCACCGCTGTGAACCACAGCGTGACGATCGACCAGCGCCAGGTGTAGATGCCGCGCAGCACGGCGTTTCCGGCCAGTGGGCGCAGCGCGATCGATGTGACCACCACGAACAGCGGGATGGTTACCGACCACACCACCATGCAGTACGGGCACAGCGCGCCGATGACGTACAGCGACTGGTAGATCAGCCAGTGCACGAACACCACACCGAGGCCGGTGCCGATCATCAGACCCACCCAATACCACTGCGGCAGGCGGACTTTGGTTACCGCCAGCACGCCGGTCACGATGGCGACCGAGAATCCGGCGATACCCATCAGCGGGTTGGGGAAGCCGAACACCGACGCCTGGTGGGTCACCATCACCGAGCCGCACGACAGCACCGGGTTGATACTGCAGCTCGGCACGTAGGCCGGGTTCTTCAGCATCTCGATCTTCTCGATCGTCAGCGTCGCCGCCGCCACGAAGCCGATCACACCGGCGATCAGCACCCACCAGGCACTGGTTGCGCGCACCGAGACCCCGGCCGTACTGCCCGCCGATTCGGCGGGTTCAGTCGGCCCGACGGGTGCCGGCGTCGCCACGCTCACGGTGCTGCGGGTGCCGGGGCGGGCGGAGCCGGGGAGGACGCCGGCGCCAGCGCGTGCACGTTACCCACGATCGCCTTGACCTTGGCGATCAGCTCATCCGGCGAGGCGGGGCTGATGTCCTGGCCGTTGAGCCGGATCGTCGGGGTGGCGGTGATCTTGGCCGCCGCCGCCAGGCCGTCGACCATGTCGCTGTACTTACCGCCGTTGATGCACGACGAGACCTTGTCGGTCGGCACCCCGGCCTGCCGGGCGGTCTCGATCAGCCGGGCGTTGTCCGGGGCACCGCCCGCACCTTCCTCGGGCTGCATGGCGAACAAGGCGGAGTGGTAGCGGGTGAAGGCTTCCTTGTCCGCGTCGCCGACGCAGTAGGCGGCGTTGGCCGCGCGAGTGGAGTAGTTGTCGTTGAGCCGCGAGTTGAGGATGGCGACCGAGTAGTAGTCGGCGGCGATGGCACCGGCGTCGACCAGCTTGCTGATGGTCGGGCCGTAGGCCTTCTCGAAGTCGCGGCAGTGCGGGCACTGGAAGTCCTCGTAGAGCGACAGAACGGCCTTGGGCTCGTCACTGCCGTCCTTCTTGATCAGCGCGGACGAGGTGATCCGGACGGCCTGGGCGTCGCCGGCGGCGGTCTTCTTGTCGTGGCCCATCACGATGTAGAGCACCAGGGCGACGGCGAAGATGACGACGATCGCGGTCAGGCCCAGCTGGATAGCCAGGTTGCGCTTGCGGTCCGCAGCCTTCAGGTCGTAGCGGGGCGTGCTTTTCTTGTTATTGGCCACGGGTCGGGAGATCCTCGCTGATTCAGGACTGGCGTGTTGGCCTCTTAAGAGTACCGGCGCGGTGCCGGCTTCCGGTCAGGCGCGGGCCAGGTGGGCGCGCAGCGCCGAGATCATCTCCGCGTTGGCCCCGGCGACCTGCCCGCCGAGTGCATTGAGATTGAGGAAGGCGTGGGTCATCGACCCCATCCGCCGCGCATCGACGACGACGCCGGCGTCCTGCAGTTTTGCCGCGTACTGCTCGCCCTCGTCGCGCAGCGGATCGAAGCCCGCCGTGATGACCAATGCGGGCGGCAGCCCGCTGAGGTCATCGGCCAGCAGCGGCGATACCCGCGGGTCGGCGGCGTCCAGGCCGGACCCCCCGAGCAGCGATTCGGTGAAGAAGTCCATGTCCTGGCGGGTGAGCAGGAAACCGTCGGCGAACAGCGTTCGCGACCGGCTCTGCCCTCGGAAGTCGGTGACCGGATAGATCAGCCACTGCAGCGCAGGTCTGGGCCCGCCGGCATCGCGGACCCGCAGAGCCACCAGGGTCGCCAGGTTCCCGCCGGCGCTGTCGCCGCCGACGGCCACCCGGTCGGGGTCGGCGCCGAGGTCGGCGGCATGCTCGCACGCCCACAGGTAGGCCGCGTAGCCGTCGTCGACGGCGGCCGGGGCCTTTTGTTCGGGCGCCAGCCGGTAGTCGACGGCCAGCACGTGGACGCCGCCGTCCCGGCAGATCAGCCGGCAGGCCGCATCGTGGCTTTCCAGGTCACCGACCACATAGCCACCGCCGTGATAGAAGACCAGCAGCGGCGCCCGGCCGTCGCCCAGCGGGCGGTAGTGCCGGGCCGGGATCACCCCCGCGGGCCCGGGTATCGACACCGCAGCCGTGCCGGCCACCAGGATGTCCGGCTCGTCGAAGCTGGCAGAGAGTTGTGCCGTCTGCACGCGGCTGGCGACCGGGTCGCCGCCGGCGCTGAATCCGGTCAGCCCCTGCAACCGCTGCGCGGTAGCCAGCATCTGAAGCGACGGGTCGAGGGTGTTTCCGTCGATCGTGACGGCCCGCCCGCCGGAGACCAGCCGCTTGAGTCCACCCGGTAGATGCGGGATCGCCTTCACCCCGGCCCGGTTGCCCACCGCGAGCGCCTTCTGCGCCAGGGGGCCTCGTTTCGCTGCCATGGCCTCAGCTTCGCACAGGGCTCGATTAACGGATTCGACAATTACTCGGGCCCGCGCCGCGCGGTGCCACGGCCCTGATCAGACGTGTGTCGTGCTGGGTACTATCCTCAGCGGCGACGTCGGTGACCCGCGATCTGGGAGGTCACCGGCGAATGACCTTCGACAGCACAGGCAGGTGACATGGCACCGGCGGCCGAGATCCCCACCGTCACACTCAACGACGACAACACCATCCCCGTGATCGGGCTTGGTGTCGCCGAGTTGTCGCCGGATGAGGCTGAGCGGGCGGTGACCGATGCCCTGGCTGCCGGCTACCGCCTGATCGACACCGCCTCGGTCGGTGGCAACGAGGAAGCCGTCGGCCGGGCCGTCGCCGCCTCCGGTGTCCCGCGCGACGAGCTGTTCATCACCACCAAGCTGGCCACCGCAGACCAGGGTTTCCAGGCCTCGCAGGACGCCATCAAGGCCAGCCTCGAACGCCTCGGCCTCGACTACGTGGATCTCTACCTCATTCACTGGCCCGCCGAACAGAACGGCAAGTACGTCGACGCATGGGGTGGGCTCCTGCGGATCCGCGAGGACGGCTACACCAAGTCCATCGGCGTCTCGAACTTCACCCCCGAGCACCTGTCGAACATCATCGATCTGTCGTACTTCACCCCCGCGGTCAACCAGGTCGAGCTGCATCCGCTGCTCAACCAGGCTGAGCTCCGTGCCGTGCACGCCGACTACTCGATCGTCACCGAGGCATACAGCCCGCTGGGCGTGGGCAAGCTGTTGGAGAACCCGGCGATCGCCGCGGTGGCGGCCGCCCACGGCAAGTCCCCGGCGCAGGTGCTGATCCGCTGGAGCCTGCAGCTGGGCAACGTGGTGATCCCCCGCTCGTCGAACCCGCAGCGGATCGCCGAGAACATCGACGTGTTCGACTTCGAGCTGACCGCCGACGAGGTCGAGACCATCAACGGTCTCGACGACGGCACCCGGTTCCGGCCCAATCCGGACACCTACACCGGCGCGTAGCTCGGCTACCGATCCCGCTGGCGGACAATGCCATCGGCGTCACCGGCTGTTTTCGACCGCCGGGTGGAGCTGACGGTTAGGCTGCCGCGAGGTAATACCGATTGGTTGAAGAGGAATCTCGATGAGCCAAGACACTGGCACGTTTCCCGCCCATGATCCCGCCGGCTGGCGGCAGCTGCCGGCGTCGTACACGCCACTGAACCCTGCGCGGGTCTCGGCACTGATGGCCAAGGAGTGGGAGCGGTACGCCAAGACCACTCCCGGCTCGGCCGATCACGCGGCCCGGTCGAGCAAGACGTTGCCGCTGGGCGTGACCAGTAGCTTCCAGTACTGGGATCCGTATCCGATGGGTGTGAAGTCCGCCCGCGGCGCCTACGTCACGGACTGTGACGACCGTCAGGTGCTGGACCTGTCGATGGGCTTCGGCGCGATGCTCGTCGGCCACCTCAACCCCACGGTGGTCGCCAAGGTCAAGGAGTCTCTCGACGACATCGGCACGCTGTTCGTGACCCCGTCGCCGGTCTCGACCGAGGTTGCCGAGAGGTTCAAGCAACGCTTCGGGCTGGACATGTTGCGGTTCACCAACTCGGGCACCGAATCGACGGGCTATGCGGTGCGCACCGCACGCGCCTACACCGGCCGCAAGGCAATCGTGAAGATCGAAGGCGGCTACCACGGCGGCTACGACGGCCTTTCGGTGTCGGTCAAGCCCGACCTTTCCGAAACCGGTCCCGCGGACAACCCGACCCCGCAGGTGCCCTTCGACGTCGAGCCCGGCGAAGTGTTCGTCGTGGCCTACAACGACCTCGGCCAGATGGAACGCGTCCTGGCCGCCAACGCTGCACGCATCGCGTGCGTGATCATGGAGCCGGTCATCGAGAACCTGGGCATCGTGTTGCCCGACGCCGGCTATCTTGCCGGGGTTCGCGAACTCTGCGACGCGCACAACGTGCTGCTGATCTTCGACGAGGTCAAGACCGGCCTGACCGCCGGCGCCCATGGCGCGGCCGCCCGTCTGGGCGTCAAGCCGGACCTCATCACGTTGGCCAAGTCGATCGGCGGCGGCCTGCCGCTGGCCGCCTTCGGCGGCACCGCTGAAGTCATGCAGGCCGTCGTCGACAACCGCATGGCCCACTTCGGCACCTACAACGGCAACCCGCTCTGCATGGCCGCGGCGGCCGCGGTCGACGAGATCGCCACCCCTCAAGCGTTGGCGGCGGCCGAACAGGTCAATGACAACGCGATGGAGGCGATGGACACCATCATCCGCGAGTACGAACTGCCGGCCCACACCGTCGGCTTCGGCGTCAAGGGCGCGGTCACCTGGTCACCCACCCCGATCCGCAACTACCGCGACTACAAACTCAGCACCGACTTCGAGGTCGCCGAACTGGGTTGGTTGTGGGGTATCAACCGTGGCGTATTGACACCGCCCGGCATGGACGATCAGTGGCTGGTGTCGCTGGCGCACACCGACGCGGACATGGACAAGTGGGTGGGCGCGTTCGGTGAGCTGGCCAAGGAGCTACGCGCCTAGCCGCTGGGACAGGAACTGGCCGCCTCGCGCAGTTCGTTCGCCGAGCTCTCGTCGACGGGCAGGGCGTAGCCGCGCAGCACCGCGATGAACTGCATCGCGTACTGGCACCAGAACGCGTGATTCGGCGGCATCCAGCTGCCCGGACCCTGGTCGCCCTTGTCCTGATTGGCCTGCCCGGCCACCGCGATCAGGTTGGCCGGATCGTTGGCGAACCGAATCCGCATGGCATCCGGCCAGTCCCGCGCGCCCATGTCCCAGGCATAGGCCAGCGGCACGATGTGATCGATCTGCACGGCGGCACCGACCTGGGCGCCGCGCACGAACGAGATGGTCTCGTTGGTGTACGGGTCGTGCAGCACACCGCTGGCCACGGCGTGGGGGCAGCGGGTGACCGACACGTAGGCCTTGTCGACGAGGTCGCGGTCGAGGATGTCGTTGCGGGTGTCGCAGCCGTTGTGCCCCAACGGCGCACCGTTGTCGTCGTCCCAGGCGTCGCCGAACGCGGCACGCCGATAGTCATAGCCGCGTTGCCGTTGCGGCACAACGACAATCCCGGCCAGTACATCGGAACCGGGGGCCACGGTGGGAACGTCGGCGCGGGCCGTCAGTTCCCGCTCGTCACCCGCGGCGCTGACCACCTGGACGGCGACGATCACAGCGAGCGCGGTGATCGCCGCCAGCCAGATCAGGTGGACGCGTCTCACGCCTTGTCCAGGAAGTCGACTCGATCCGAGCCGGTGAACTGTCCGGCCAACACCGCCATACCCGCGTCCGTGGGATTGGCGGCATACAGCTGCTGACAAAGCTCCCTGGCCTCGACGATCAGGTCCAGATGCTCGGCCAGCGACAGGAATCGCAGCGTAATCGGGCGCCCGGATTGGTTGAGCCCCAACACATCTCCCTCGCGGCGCTCCTGCAGGTCGAGGTCGGCCAGCACGAACCCGTCCAGGGTGCCCGCGACAGCATTGAGCCGCTCACCCGCTTTGGAACCCTCCGGCAGTTTGGTGGCCAGCAGGCACAGGCTCGGATGCGAGCCGCGACCGATCCGGCCCCGCAACTGGTGCAGCTGGCTGATCCCGAACCGGTCGGCGTCCATCACCACCATCACCGTGGCGTTGGGTACGTCGACACCGACCTCGATGACGGTGGTGCACACCAGGACATCGATCTCACCGGCGCGGAACGAGGCCATCACCGCGTCCTTCTCATCGGCGGAGAGCCGGCCGTGCATGAGCCCGAGCCGCAGCGCGGCCAGCGGCCCGCCCTTGAGGCGGTCGTAGAGCTTCACCACCGTCTCGGCGGGCGGCCCGGCCTGCTCGCCGCCAGTCTTGTCGTCCTCATCGATACGCGACGCCACGACATAGGCCTGACGGCCCGCCGCGACCTCCTCGGCGATCCGCTGCCAGGCCCGGGACAGCCACTGCGGCTTGTCCGTGACGAAGATCGTGTTGGTGGTGATCGGCTGGCGCCCGCGCGGAAGTTCGCGCAGCGTCGAGGTTTCCAGGTCGCCGTATACCGTCAGCGCCACAGTCCGCGGGATCGGCGTGGCCGTCATCACTAGAAGGTGCGGGGTCAGCCCCTCAGGAGCCTTGGCCCGCAACCGATCTCGCTGCTCGACACCGAACCGGTGCTGCTCGTCGACAACGACGAAGCCCAGGTTGTGGAACTCGACCGCGTCTTGGAGCAGCGCGTGGGTGCCGACGACGATGCCCGCCTCACCGGATGCCACTTCGTCGCGGACCTGACGTTTCTGCGCCGCCGACATCGACCCGGTCAGCAGCGCGATCCGCGTCGCACCCTCGGCGCCGCCGAGCTGCCCGGCCATCGCCAGCGGCCCCAGCACATCGCGGATGGACCGGGCATGTTGGGCGGCAAGGACTTCGGTGGGCGCCAACAGTGCGCACTGATACCCGGCGTCGACCATCTGCAACATCGCCAGCACCGACACGATGGTCTTGCCCGACCCCACCTCGCCCTGCAGCAGCCGGTGCATCGGTTTGGTCGCGGCCAGCTCATCGCAGATCACGCCGAGGACCTCGTGCTGGCCGGCGGTCAACTCGAACGGCAACCGACCCATGAGGGCGGCAGCCAGGCCGTCGTCGCGCCGTGGCGCGGGCGGGCCGGACTCGGCCAGCTCGCTGTTGCGGCGCTGGGCCAGCGCCCACTGCAGCCCGACGGCCTCGTCGAACAGCAGCCGGTGGCGCGCCTCCTCCCGCTCGGCATCGTTCTCGGCGAGATGAATAGCCCGCAGAGCGGAGTCTTCGTCGAGCAAACCGTAATGGCGCACAACGCTTTCCGGCAGCGGGTCAGGGATCGGATCGAGCACTGCGAGCACCTGACGCACGCAGGCGTAGATCTCCCAGCTCTGCAGTTTGGAGCTGGCCGAGTAGATCGGGAAGAAGTCACGTTCGAACGCCGACATCGAGAACTCACCGGTCTCGGCCTTCGACACGTCGGCGATGGTCTTGAGCGACTTGCTGCCGAACTGGCGATCGCCGTTGGGTGAGCTGAGCACCAGGAAGTCGGGGTGGGTGAGCTGCATGGTGCTGCGGAAGTAGCCGACCTCGCCGGACAACATCAGCCGGGTGCCCTCGACCAAGCCCTTCTTGAGGTACTTGGCGTTGAAGAACGTCGCGGTGACCTTGCGCCGCCCCTGATTCAGGGTGATCACCAGGTATTCGCGCTTCGGGCTGCGGTTGGTCCAGCGCACCTCAGCCTTGTCGATCTCGCCGACGAACGTGACGTGTTCGCCTTCTTCCGGGGGCACCTCGTCTTCGCCCCAGACCGTCATGCCGTGGCTGTACTTGCGTGGGTAGTGCCGCAGCAGGTCGTCAACGGTCCGGAAGCCGAACACGTCGTCGAGCAGGCCGGCGGCTTTGGCGCCGACGATCCCGTCCAGTCGGTCCGTGAGCCCGACCACGGCTACTCCACCCCGATCAACAGTGCGTCCCCGCGGTGTCCGGTGCAGTACGTCACCAGCTCGATGCCCGGATGCCTGCGGTGCACATGCTCGGTCAGCGCGTCGGCGATGTCCGGGTCGATACCCTGGCCGATCAGCACCGTCACCAGTTCCCCGCCGGACACCAGCAGCAGGTCGATCAGCCCGGCGGCCGCGTCGGTAACGTCCTTGCCGACGACGAGCACCTCGTCACCGGCGATGCCCAGACCGTCGCCGGGATGGCAGGTGCCCGCCCAGGTGAGGGCCTGCTCGGTGGCGATCCGCACCGAGCCGTGCCGGGCCGCTGCCGCGGCGCGGGCCATTGTGTACCCGTCGTCGACCGCCTGGCGACCGGCATCGTGAACGGCCAGCGCCGCCAGTCCCTGCACCATCGAGGCGGCCGGCAGCGCGACGACGTCGATCCCCCACCCGATCCCCGCGGTGGCACCGGCCACCATCTCTTCGGCGGCCACATAGCCGTTGGGCAGCACCATGACCTGGGCGGCACCGGTATCGACGAGGGCACGCAGCAGCCGGCGGGCGCTGATCCCGTTGGCCGGGTCCGCCGACACCAACTCCGGCCGCAGCACGAAAGCGCCCTCCTGGCTGAACAACTCCTCTGCGCCGTCGCCGTCGACGACGGCGAGCACCGCGCGCTCACGGCTCCAGCCGCCCGGCGACACCCGGGCTGCACCGGTGGTCAGCACCGAAATCTGGATCTTGCTGACCGCACCGACCGCCAGCCCGGCCTCCACGGCCGCACCGGCGTCGTCGGTGTGGACGTGCACCGAGTAGCGGTCCACCGACTCTCCCGCCGAGGCGGCGATACCCACCGAATCACCGAGTTCACCCAACCGCGTGCGCAGCGCCTCCACCGCCGCCGCGTCACAGTCGGCCAGCAGATACATCACCTCGAACTGCGGCGGGGCGGTGTCGGCCGGGACGCTCTCCATCGGCGGCGGCGCCGGTTCGTACGCGCGCCGATGCGCCGCGTCACCACCGATCGTCGCGGTCAATGCGTCGATCAGCACCAGCAAGCCACGCCCGCCGGCGTCGACCACCCCGGCATCGGCCAGCACGGCCAGCTGATCGGGGGTGCGCTCGAGGGCGGCGGCGGCCGCGTCGCCCGCCGCGGCGAGGGCGCCGGCCAGCCCGGCGCCCTCGGCTGCCCGATGCTCGATCGTTTCGGCGGCGGCCTGCAGCACCGAGACGATGGTGCCGTCGACCATCTGCCCGCCCATCGAGGACACCACTAACCCGACACCGTGGCGCAGCGCCGCCCCGAGCAGAACCGCGTCAATATCGGCCAGTGCGCCCTCGGTGTCGGCGGCAGCCGACGCGGTCACGTCGGCGAGCCCCCGGAGGATCTGAGACAAGATGACACCGGAGTTGCCGCGGGCACCGTGCAGCGCACCCTCCGACAGCGCCGCCGCCACCGCGGTCACGTCGCCCGAGCCGGCCGAGGACTTGGCTTCGGCCAGCGCCGACCGCATGGTGAACAACATGTTGGTTCCGGTATCGGAGTCGGCCACCGGGAACACGTTGAGCCGGTTGATCTCGTCGGTGTGAGTGATCAGGTCGCCGACGGCGGTATGGGCCCAGTCGCGCAGGGCTGATGCGTCCAGCCGTCGGTCCGGCATCGGCACCTCCCTCGCGATCCCTGGCACACCGCTTCCGTCGCGTCAGCCTAGCCAGTCGGCCCGACAGTTCGCCGTCACCGGCGAACCTTTCGGGCGTGCGGCATCAGCGCATCTCGATCAGCGTGATTTTTATCGGTGCCGCGGCGGTGTGCGACTCACCTCGACCTGCCCAGCACACCTGCGGCGCCACGGATTCACGGCCAGCCGTGGCATTTCGCGTCGACGCCGGCCTCGACCGCCGATGTGACGCGCGATCATGGCAGCGCATCTATCAGGCACGTTCAAGGGATCTGATGACCGCCTCACCCAGCGCCGACGCCGGCACCACCCGTATCGCCTCGGTGCAGCAGGCGTTGGCGGTGGCCGCCGAACTCTCGGAGTCCTTCGCCGTCGGGGCACCCGCCCGGGACGCCTGCCGCGAACTGCCCTACGCCCAGGTCGAACAACTCAAACGGTCCGGGCTGCTGGCCTTGCCGGTACCGGTGGCCTACGGCGGCATCGACGCCCCCGCGACGGTGCTCGCCGAGGTGTTCCGCCTGCTGGGTCACGGCGATCCCTCACTGGCCCAGATTCCGCACTCGCACTTCACCTTCTCCGAGGCGCTCCGGTTGGAGGGCACCCACGAGCAGAAGGCGTTCTTCTACGGCCAGATCCTCGACGGGGCGCTGGTGGCCAACGCACAGTCCGAGCGCGGCCCCCACCCGATCGACATGGACACGACCGCACTGGTGCCCGCCGGGGGCGACTTCCTGCTCAGCGGCCGCAAGTTCTACTCGACGGGAGCGCTGTTCGCCGACTGGATCGTGGTGCGCGCGTCGCTGTCCGACGGCAACGGGGCCACCCCGAATTCGCGGACCCCCAAGGCAGTGGCGTTCGTCCCACGCGACGCGGCGGGCCTGGACGTCGTCGACGACTGGGACGGGATGGGACAGCGCACCACTGCTTCAGGAACCGTGACGCTCGACCGGGTCCGGGTGCCTGCCGCCCACGTGGTGCCCTACACGCCGATCTTCACCCGGCCGACGATCTACGGGGCGCGGGCCCAGCTCCTGCACGCGGCGCTGGACGTGGGCATCGCCACCGGCGCGCTCGCCGAGGGCGTCCGACAAGCCGGCAAGGCACGCCCGCACTTCGAGGCCGGTGTCCCGGTCGCCGCCGAGGATCCGACGCTGATCCAGGTGGCCGGCGAGGTCACGGTCACCGTGCGCGGCGCTCAGGCGCTGCTTGCCGAGGCCGCCCGGGCGGTCGACGCCGCGCGGGCCGACACCACGGACGAGACGACGGCCGCGGCGTCGGTCGCGGTGGCGGTGGCCAAGGTGGCGGCGGTGCGGGCTTCGCTGGAGGCCGCCAGCGTGCTGTTCGAGCTGGGCGGCACCCGCAGCGCCACCGATGCGGCCAACCTGGCCCGGTACTGGCGCGACGCCCGCACGCACACGCTGCACGACGCGACCCGCTGGAAGTTGCAGCACATCGGCAGGCACACCCTGTCGGGCACCCCTCCGCCGCGCCACGGGCAGCTCTGACGGCCCAGCTCAGCGCGATCAGCGGGGCCATTTTGGCGTTCGGTTCACCCGACGGCTATTCTTGTCAGGTTGTCGGGTCACCCGTAGTTCGGTCGTTGGCCCCTTGACCAGACGTTTACTACAGAGGAGTTCTACATGGCTGCCGTGTGCGAGATCTGCGGAAAGGGCCCCGGCTTCGGTAAGTCGGTGTCGCATTCCCATCGCCGGACCAGCCGTCGCTGGGACCCGAACATTCAGACCGTGCACGCCGTGACCCGCCCCGGCGGCAACAAGCAGCGTGTCAACGTCTGCACCTCCTGCCTCAAGGCAGGCAAGGTCACCCGCGGCTGATCTGTCTCGCGCACTACGCAGGCGCGGGCGCTCCGACGGTCACGGGCATATGAACGAGATCGGCGGGCACACGAACGTGCCCTGCGGTAGCGGCCCGTCGGCGCAGACGCCTGGCCGGTCGGCCGGGCCCACGGCAGTCGTCGCTGCTAGGGCAGCCGCCAGTCGATCGGTTCGGCACCCATACCAGCCAGCAGTTCGTTGGCTCTGCTGAACGGCCGCGACCCGAAGAAGCCCCGTGACGCCGACAGCGGCGAGGGGTGGGCCGACTCGATGGCCAGGCACTTACTGTGCTGAATCCCCGAGTCGCTTCGCTCCTGCCCGCCGGAACCGTCCAACATCGGTTTGAGCGTGGCGGCGTCGCGGCCCCACAGGATCGCCACCATGGGCTGGTCACGCGCGACCAACGCCCGGATCGCGCACTCGGTGACCGCCTCCCAGCCCTTGCCGCGATGCGAGGCGGGCGTGCCGGGGCTCACGGTCAACACCCTGTTGAGCAGCATGACGCCGCGCTGCGCCCACGGCGTCAGATCACCGTTGGACGGTGCCGGATATCCGAGGTCGGCGGTGTACTCGGTGAAGATATTGGACAGGCTGCGCGGCAACGGCCGCACCTGCGGAGCCACCGAGAAGCTCAGACCCACCGCATGGCCCGGTGTCGGGTAGGGATCCTGGCCGACGATGAGCACCCGCACCGACTCGAACGGGAAGGTGAACGCCCGCAGCACATTCGGGCCGGCGGGCAGATAGCGCCGCCCCTCGGCGATCTCGGTACGCAGGAACTGGCCCATCTGCGTCACCTGGTCGGCCACCGGTGCCAGGGCCCGGGCCCAGCCGTCCTCGACGAGTTCATTCAGGGGTCGGGCGGTCGTCGTCACGGAGGCAAACCTACCGAGGCGGTCAGTCGAAGGATTGCCAACCCGCCGGTCCGGCCCACGGTCGCCCGTCCACCAGCACCGCGGGCGCACCGTCGGTGACCGTGCCGATCACCCGCCACCCGTCGGGGACATCGCCGGCGAAGCATGCCACCAGGGCGTGATCTTCGCCACCGGCCAGCACCAGCGACCACGGGTCAGCGCCGGCGGCCGCCGCCGCGGCCGCGACGGCGTCGACATCTGGACGCAGCGAGTCCGTAGCCAGGTCGACCACCACCCCAGATGCCTGCGCGAGATGACCGAGGTCGGCGAGCAACCCGTCCGACACGTCGGTCATCGCCAAGGCTCCGGCGTCGGCGGCGCGCGCGCCCTGCCCGTACGGCGGCCGCGGCACCAGATGCCAACGTTTCAGATCATCGAAATCGTCAATACTGTTGCGCCACAAGGAGTATCCGGCAGCCGAGCGGCCCAGCTCACCGATTACCGCGATCACCGACCCGGCGCACGCCCCGCTGCGCAGCACCGGAGCGCGACCGGCCAGGTCGCCCAGTGCCGTCACCGAGATCACCCACTGCGGGCTGGCAACCAGGTCGCCGCCGACGATCCCGGCACCGAACTGCCCGGCCTCCTGCCACATTCCGTCGGCCACGTCCTGCAGTTGCCGGGCCGGGGTGTCGGACGGGGCGCCGAATGCGACGACGAACGCCGTGGCGCGGGCGCCCATGGCCTCGACGTCGGCGGCATTCTGCGCAATCGCCTTGCGCCCCACATCATGTGGCGCAGACCAATCCAGGCGGAAGTGCCGACCCTCGACGAGCATGTCGGTGGTGACCACCACTCGCCCGTCCGGCGTGCTCAGCACCGCGGCGTCGTCGCCGGGGCCCACCGTCACGCCGGGTGGCTGGCGGCGTCCGGCCACCAGGCGGTCGATCATCGGGAACTCACCCAACTCGTGCAGCGTCGGTTCCGGGCCCTCGGCCACCACGTCTCCCCTTCCGCAGCGGCGCGCTCCACCGCCGCAAGGCGTCCCAACCTGCGGTAAGTTTGGTCCCTGCCGACGCGCAGCCCGCGTCGCGAACAGGACACGTCAGTGTAGGCGGGGCGGCAGCGCGCACGGCAAACATCGAGACGAGGAGACGACGGGTGGCCGAGGCGTACATGCTGATCCAGACCGAGGTGGGTCGCGCCGAGGTCGTCGCCAAGCAGGTGGCCTCGTTGCCGGGCGTGCTGTCCTCGGAGTACGTCACCGGGCCCTATGACGTCGTCGTCCGCATCGGCGCGAACAGCACCGCCGACCTCACCACGAACATCGTTCCCAGCGTTCAGCAGGTTGCCGGGATCACCCGCACGCTCACCTGCCCGATCGCCGATGCCGACTGAGCCGCTGCCCGCTGCGGACGAGGCCGACATCTCCGACGGTCCGCCCCGCGCCGTCCTGATCGCCGCACTGGTGGTCGCCGTGATCGCCATCGGCGCGGTCCTGGCCATCGCCGCCACCCGCAGCGCTCCTACCCAGCCGGTGGCGATCGCGTCGGTGCCGGCCCCACGGGCAGACTCCGCCGACTGCCACGCCCTGATCGACGTCTTGCCCGCAAGACTCGGCGACGCCGACCGCGCGGCGGCCATGGCACCGGCCCCGGCCGGGACCGCGGCCTGGCGGGCCGGTGCCGACGGCGACGCGGTGATCCTGCGATGCGGCATCGACCGGCCTGCCGAGTTCGTCGTCGGCTCCCCCATTCAGATGGTCAACCAGGTGCAGTGGTTCCGGCTCGACGACTCCGCCACCGACCGCAGCACCTGGGTCAGCGTGGACCGGCCGGTCTATGTGGCGCTGACCCTGCCGTCCGGCTCGGGTCCCACCCCCATCCAGGCGGTGTCGGACCTGATCGCGCGCACGCTGCCCGCGGTGGCGATCAGGCCGGGAGCGGCGCGCTAGCGAAGTCCCGTTCCGCGGGCCAGCGCGGTATCCACCATGGTGCCGACCAGCGTCGGGTAGTCGACGCCGCTGGCGCCCCACATCCGAGGGAACATCGAGATCGTGGTGAACCCCGGCATCGTGTTGATCTCGTTGACCACCGGACCGTCCTCGGTGAGGAAGAAGTCGACTCGGGCCAGGCCCTGGCAGTCCAGCGCCTCGAAGGCCCGAATTGCCAAGCGCTGCAGTTCTTCTGCGACATCGTCGTCGATCTTTGCCGGTACGTCCAACTCAGCCGCGTCATCGAGGTACTTGGTGGCGAAGTCGTAGAACCCGTCCTCGCGGCCCCGCACCCCGGCGACCCGGATCTCTCCGATCGCGCTGGCCCGCACCGAGCCGTCCGGGAATTCCAGTACGCCGCATTCGAGTTCGCGACCCACGATCGCGGCCTCGATGATCACCTTGGGGTCGTGCCTGCGCGCCTCGGCGATCGCCCCCGGCAGCTCGTCAGCGTGCATCACCCGGCTCACACCGATCGAGGAGCCACCGCGCGACGGTTTCACGAACATCGGGAAGCCAAGGCGCTCAATGTCATCCAGAGTCGGCGCGGCCTGCCGCGGCCGCAACACCACGTGATCGCCGATCGGCAGACCGCCGGCGGCGAGCAGCTTCTTGGTGAACTCCTTGTCCATTCCCGCAGCGCTGGCGAAGACCCCGGCACCCACGTACGGCACCCCGGCCAGCTCGAGCAAGCCCTGGATGGTGCCGTCCTCGCCGTAGGGGCCGTGCAGGATCGGGAACACGACGTCGACCGAGGTGAGGATCTCCCCCGCGCCCGGCTCGAGTGAGACCAGTTCGCCGCGGCGCAGCGGGTCGGCCGTCAGCGCCAGTGCGGCCCCCGAGGCACCGCTGACCTCGGGCAGCTGGCGTCCGCTGATCGCCAGGGTTTCGGGCCGGGCGTCGGTCAACACCCAGGAGCCTTCGGGCGTGATGCCGATGGCCACCACCTCGAAACGCTGCGGGTCGAGATGGCGCAGGATACTGCCCGCTGACACGCACGAGATGGCGTGCTCGGAGCTGCGGCCGCCGTAGACGACGGCGACGCGGATGCGTGTCACAACCTAGAGAGGCTACAGCCCGGCGATGGGGCGCACGATCCGGCGGCGTGAGCAGCGGTGATGCCGTTCACCTCGGGTCAAGCGCCCGCAGCACGTCGGCCACCAGGTCGTCGGTGTCCTCGATACCTGCCGAGATCCGGGCGAAACCGTCGCTGACCGGGTCACCCCAGCGGGCCCGGCGGTCCACCGAGGTGTGCAGCCCGCCGAAGCTGGTCGAGGCCACCAGCAGCTCGCTGCGGCCCACCAGGTCGTGGACGGCCTGCGCGTCGGCGAGCTCCACGCTCACCAGCCCACCGAAGTGGCGCATCTGCGCGGCGGCCGCCGGGTACGACGGGTCCTCCGGCAAGCCCGGGTAGCGCACCGCACGCACCGCGGGATGGCTGCGCAGCGCGGCGGCCAGGGCCAGCGCGTTCTGGCACTGGCGGCCGAAGCGCAGACCCACACTTCCGATGCTGCGCAGCACCAGCCAGGCCTCGAAGGCGCCCAGGATGGCGCCGGAGAGCAGGCGCTCGCGTTCCACCGCGGCCATCAGCTCGGGCTGGCTGCCCGCGGCATAGCCGGCCAGCAGATCGCTGTGGCCGGCCAGGGCCTTGGTGGCGCTGGACACCACGAGGTCGGCGCCCAGCGACAGCGGCTGCTGGCCCAGCGGCGTCGCGGTGGTGTTGTCGACCACCAGCCGCGCGCCTCGCCGGCGACAGATCCCGGCCAGCCGATGCAGGTCGACCACGTCGAGGTTGGGGTTGGTCGGGGTCTCGGCCAGCACCGCATCCGCCTGCTCGGCCGCCTCGTAGATCAACGCCGCCGACGCTTCCCGCACGATAATGCCCAGGGGCGCAAGGCTTTCAGCTGCAAATCGGCGGACCTGGTAGTACCCGTCGGCGGGCACCACCAGCACCGAACCCGGCTTGGTCACCACTCGCAGCGCAGCGGTGATCGCCGCCATCCCGGAACTGAAGCTCAGTGCGGCGGTGGCGCCTTCGAGTTGGGCGAGAGCCGACTCGAGTTGCCGCCAGCTCGGATTGGAGCTGCGCCCGTAGGTGTCCGGCTCGCTGCCCTCATCGGGCGACAGGTGGAACGCCGAGGCCGGTACCGGGCCGGGGCTCACCGGCTGCCCCGGAACAGCTTCGGCACCAACCGCTTTCACCGCACGTGTGGAATCGCCGTAACCGTCGACCATCGCCCTACTCCGGTTTGGTGCTTCGGCCGAGCAGCAGGACCACGGCCTGATCGACCGAAAGTCCCTTGTGGCACACCTGCTGCACGGCGTCGGTGAGCGGCATCTCGACGTCGTAGCTGGAGGCCAGCGCCAGAATCGAGGTGCAGGAGGTGACGCCCTCAGCGACGTGCCCGTCGGTGGCACGCAGCGCCGCGTCCAGTGTTTCACCGCGGCCGAGCCGCTCCCCGAAGGTCCGGTTGCGCGACCGCGGTGAGGTGCAGGTGGCCACCAGGTCGCCGACACCGGCCAGCCCGGCCAGGGTGGCGGGTTTGGCGCCCAGCGCGATGCCCAGGCGCATGATCTCGGCAAGCCCGCGGGTGATGATGGCCGCGGCGGTGTTCTCCCCCAGACCCACCCCGGCCGCCATCCCGCAGGCCAGCGCGATGACGTTCTTACAGGCGCCGCCGATCTCGGTGCCGATGACGTCGGCGTTGGTGTAGGGCCGCAGATACCCGGTGCTCATCGCCCGCTGCAGCGCGACGGCGCGCCCGGAGTCGGTGCAGGCCACCACGGTGGCTGCGGGCTGTTCATCGGCGATCTCGGCAGCCAGGTTGGGGCCGGAGACCACCGCGACCTGACCGGGATCCACCCCGGTGACCTGAACGATGACCTGGCTCATCCGCATCAGCGTGTCCAGTTCGATGCCCTTGGCCAGACTGACCAGGGTGGCGCCGTCGGCCAGCAGGTCGCGCCAGTGTTCGAGGTTGGTGCGCAGGGTTTGCGACGGGACCCCGAGCAGAACGGTGGTCAGGCCGTCGAGCGCCTCAGCCGGATCGGTGGTCGCGCGGATCCGGTCGGAAAGGTCGACACCGGGCAGATAGCGGGTGTTGGTGTGCTTGGTGTTGATCTCCTCGGCCACCTCGGGCCGGCGCACCCACAGCCGCACATCCGAGCCCGCGTCGGCCAGCACCTTGGCCAGCGCTGTCCCCCATGCGCCGGCGCCCATCACCGCGGCCGTTCCCACCGTGCTCGTCATCCCCATAACGTACCCAGGGCAGCCGATCACCCGCGAACAGGCGCAAAATCGCGCGATTGGCGCCCCGACAGTGCGATTTTGGGTCTGCTCGCGGGCGCCAGGTACCACCGCGGCGGTGCCGCACCGGCCGGCGCTGGCAGGATGGCCTGCATGAGCAGTGGGCCCGATGTCGGACTGATCATCGCGGTCAAGCGGCTCTCGGCAGCCAAGACCCGGTTGGCGCCGGTCTTCGCCGACGGGGTGCGCGAACAGGTGGTGCTGGCGATGCTGGTGGACACGATCACCGCGGCCCAAGGAGTCGAGGCGGTGCGCTCGATCACTGTCGTCACCCCCGATGAGACCGCAGCGGCGACCGTTCGCGCGCTCGGCGCCGATGTTCTGCCCGACCCCACCGCGCCCGGTCATCCTGATCCGCTCAACACCGCCGTGCTGACGGCGTGGACGGCGGTGAGCAGCCACACCCCCAACACCGTTGTGCTGCAGGGTGATCTGCCCGCGCTGAAGCCCGCCGAACTCGAAGAGGCCCTTTCGCAGGCCCGCTCCTATGAGCGCAGCTTCGTCAGCGACCGCCACACGAGCGGAACCGCGGCGCTCTTCGCGTTCGGGGTGCCCCTGGATCCGCGGTTCGGCACCCAGTCGGCCCAGTGGCATCGCGAGTCCGGCGCGGTCGAGCTGACCGGGGCCTGGCCGGGGCTGCGCTGTGACATCGACACCCCCGACGACCTGCAGCAGGCCCGCCGGCTCGGTGTCGGAAGCGCGACGATCCGGGCAATCGACCTGAACAAAGCCTGAACTGCAGTTGACTTTGAGCGGCAGGCGTCCGCGCCCCGCGCAGATGAGGGATGATCGCTGATGTGACCGATACGGAAGCAGAACCGAGATCCACGGACGACGACTGGCAGCCGGGAGAGACACCGGACGCCCCGCCCGCGGCCACCGCGGCGGCGGTGGACGACGCTCTGCCCGAGGACCGCTACCTCAACCGCGAACTGAGCTGGCTGGATTTCAATGCCCGGGTGCTGGCGCTGGCCGCCGACACCTCGATGCCACTGCTGGAGCGCGCGAAGTTCCTGGCGATCTTCGCCTCCAATCTCGACGAGTTCTACATGGTCCGCGTCGCGGGACTCAAGCGACGCGACGAGATGGGCCTGTCGGTCCGCTCGGCCGACGGATTGACACCCCGCGAGCAGTTGCGCCGTATCGGTGACCGCACCCGGCAGATTTCCCTGCGCCACGCCCAGGTTTTCCTGGAATCGGTCCGGCCCGGCCTAGCCGAAGAGGGCATCCACATCGTCACGTGGAATGAACTGAGCGAGGCCGATCGCGCCGATCTATCGAAGTACTTTCACGACCAGGTTTTCCCGGTCCTCACGCCGCTGGCCGTCGATCCGGCGCACCCGTTCCCGTTCGTCAGCGGCCTGAGCCTGAACCTCGCCGTCGCCGTCCGCTCACCCGAGGACGGCGGCGAGCACTTCGCCCGGGTCAAGGTGCCCGACAACGTGGATCGCTTCGTCGTGCTCAAGAGCGCCGATCCGGAGGACAAGTCGGTTCGGTTCCTGCCCATGGAAGAGCTCATCGCGGCGTTCCTTCCGGTGTTGTTCCCGGGCATGGAAATCGTGGAGCAGCACGCCTTCCGGATCACGCGCAACGCCGACATGGATGTCGAGGACCGCGACGAAGACCTGCTGCAGGCTCTGGAGCGGGAACTGGCACGGCGACGGTTCGGGCCGCCGGTGCGGCTCGAGGTCGCCGACGACATGACCGAGCACATGCTCGAATTGCTGCTGCGTGAATTGGACGTCCATCCCGGAGATGTGGTGGAGGTGCCGGGCCTGCTGGATCTTTCGGCGCTGTGGCAGGTCTACGGCGTCGACCGCCCCGCACTCAAGGACCGCCCGTTCGTGCCGGCCACCCACCAGGCCTTCGGTGAGCGCGAAACCCCGAAGAGCATCTTCTCGACACTGCGTGACGGCGACGTGCTGGTGCATCACCCGTACCACTCGTTCTCGACGAGCGTGCAGCGGTTCATCGAGCAGGCCGCCGCGGATCCGAATGTGCTGGCCATCAAGCAGACTCTGTATCGGACCTCCGGTGACTCCCCGATCGTCAACGCCCTGATCGAGGCTGCCGCCGCAGGTAAGCAGGTGGTTGCGCTGGTGGAGCTCAAGGCACGCTTCGACGAGCAGGCCAATATCAAGTGGGCCCGCGCCTTGGAAGATGCTGGCGTGCATGTGGTCTACGGGCTGATCGGGCTCAAGACCCACTGCAAGACCTGCCTGGTGGTCCGCCGCGAAGGCTCGACGATCCGCCGTTACTGCCACATCGGCACCGGCAATTACAACCCGAAGACGGCCCGGCTTTACGAGGACGTCGGCTTGCTGACGGCCTCGCCCGACATCGGGGCCGACCTGACCGACCTGTTCAACTCGCTGACCGGCTACTCGCGCAAGGTGAGCTACCGCAACCTGCTGGTGGCTCCGCACGGTGTTCGGCGGGGCATTGTCGAACGCATCGATCGCGAGATCGAAGCACACCGTGCCGCAGGCAACGGCCGGATCCGCCTGAAGGCCAACGCCCTTGTCGACGAGCAGGTTATCGATGCGCTCTACCGCGCCTCGCAGAACGGCGTGCGGGTCGAGATCGTCGTGCGCGGGATCTGTGCGCTCAAACCGGGTGTCGAGGGTTTCTCCGAGAACATCGTCGTGCGGTCGATTCTCGGCCAGTTCCTGGAACACTCGCGGATTTTCCACTTCAATGCCATCAACGAGTTCTTCATCGGCAGCGCCGACATGATGCACCGCAACCTCGACCGTCGCGTCGAGGTGCTGGCTCAGGTGAAGGATCCACGCCTCACCGGATATCTCGACGAGATCTTCGAGTCGGCGATGGACCCGTCGACCCGATGCTGGGAACTCGGATCCGACGGCAGCTGGACGGCGTCACCACAGGACGGTCGCCAGGTCCGCGACCACCAAGTGTGGCTGATGGAACTCCATCGGCAGCGCTGAGAGCACCTTCCATTGCAGCCGGCAGGTTCTGCCCCGCGGCGGGACCCGAATTGACTTGTGGGAGTTGAAGTGGCCAAGGGGACGTCACGCAGCGACACGAAGACCAGATCGGCGAAGAATGTTTCGACTAAGAAGGGCAAGCCTGCCCAGCGCGTAATCGCTGCGGGAGCCGTGCTCTGGCGGCCGGATCCCGAGACCGGCGAGACGCGCCTCGCGGTGATCCACCGCCCGCGCTATGACGACTGGTCGCTGCCCAAGGGCAAGCTCGACGCCGGCGAGAACGAACCGGCGGCGGCGGTACGCGAGATCTGGGAAGAGACCGGGCAGCGGTCACACCTGGGCCGTTGGCTGACCGAGGTGAGTTATCCCATCCCCGAAGGCATCAAGGTGGTGCACTACTGGGCGGCCCGCGCTGTCGGGGGTGAGTTCACTCCCGGCGACGAAGTCGACCGGCTGGAGTGGCTCTCACCGGAGGACGCCTCCGAACGGCTCACCTATCCGCATGACCGCGACGTGCTCAAGAAGTTCGCCGAACATCCCGCTGACACCCAGACGGTGTTGATCGTGCGGCACGCGACTGCCGGGGTGAAGTCCCGCTACAAGGGTGACGACCGGAGCCGGCCCTTGGACAAGAACGGTCGCGCGCAGGCCGAATCGTTGGTCGCGCAGTTGATGGCGTTCGGGCCCACCGTCATCCATGCCGCCGACCGGGCCCGCTGCATGCAGACCGTCGAACCCTTGGCACAAGAACTCGGTGTCTCGATCATCAAAGAGGCCGACCTCACCGAAGAGGCCTACGCGGAGGACCCGAAGGCCGCACGGAATCGAGTGCTCGACATCGTCGCCCGCGGCGGCACCCCGGTGATCTGCACACAGGGCAAAGTAATTCCGTATCTGCTGGCATGGTGGCGCGAGGGCGACGTCGGTAAGCCGGACAAGGTCCGCAACCGCAAGGGAAGTACCTGGGTGCTGTCGCTGTCGGGCGCCGACATCGTCGCGGCCGACTACATCGCCAGCCCGCTGGCCCGCAGAGGCTAGCCCGCTTTCGGACCCCGAAAACGCGAATACGCCGCGGGCGCTGGGCCCGCGGCGTATCCGACGGTGAACTTTAGCGACGGCCCTTCTTGGCCGGAGCCTTCTTGGCCGGGGCCTTCTTGGCGGGAGCGGCCTTCTTGACCGGAGCCGCCTTCTTGGCCGGAGCCTTCTTGGCAGGAGCGGCCTTCTTAGCCGGAGCGGCCTTCTTGACCGGAGCCTTCTTGGCAGGAGCGGCCTTCTTGACCGGAGCCTTCTTCGCAGGAGCGGCCTTCTTGACCGGAGCCGCCTTCTTGGCCGGAGCCTTCTTAGCCGGAGCGGCCTTCTTGACCGGAGCCTTCTTGGCAGGAGCGGCCTTCTTGACCGGAGCCTTCTTCACGACGGCCTTGCGGACCGCCTTCTTGACGGCAGCCTTCTTGACCGGGCCACCGACAGCGCCGCGCTTGACCGCAGGTCCTTCGGCCGGAAGCTTCTGCGCGCCAGAGACGACAGCCTTGAACTGAGCGCCCGGGCGGAAGGCCGGAACGGAGGTCGGCTTCACTTTCACGG
Source organism: Mycobacterium sp. DL592 (assembly GCF_011694515.1). Lineage (NCBI taxonomy): Bacteria > Bacillati > Actinomycetota > Actinomycetes > Mycobacteriales > Mycobacteriaceae > Mycobacterium > Mycobacterium sp. DL592. Next base: position 3,268,383 of record NZ_CP050192.1, read on the forward strand.
TTTCACCGGTGCGCGGATTGCGCGCAACGCGGGCGGCACGACGACGCTGTTCGAAAACACCGAAACCGGTGATGGTCACACTGTCGCCCTTGTGCACCGCGCGCACAATGGTGTCGACGATGTTCTCGACCGCGTCAGTAGCCTGCCGACGATCCACGTTCAGCTTCGCGGTGAGAGCGTCGATCAGCTCTGCTTTGTTCATTCAAATCCTCCGAAAACAGTGGTCCTTTCTGGACCGACTGACAAACACGGTAAACCCAAGGCCAGCAGATTTCCAAGTGCCACGCCCAATTTCAGGTATTGCTTAGGAGGATTTCAGCAAACCGGTTGCCGCCCTAGGGCGGTGAATCCCCGAACCGCGAACCCCCCGCCAGGGGCGGGAATTCGGCTCTCGGGGGGTCTCAGGACGGGGCGACGATGCGCGGCTTCCAGCTCGGCCGAGCTGCTTCGTAAGCCTCGATTTCTTCGAGTTTCCGCAGCGTGAGGCCTATATCGTCGAGACCCTCGAGCAGCCGCCATGCCGTGTAATCGTCAATCGTGAACGGCACCACGGCTGTTCCGGCGGTGATATTCCGATCTTGAAGATTCACAGTGATTTCCAGCCCCGGATTCTGCTCGAGCAGCTTCCACAGCAGTTCGACGTCATCTTGGGCAACTTCGGCCGCCAACAGGCCCGCCTTGCCGGCATTGCCACGGAAGATGTCGGCGAATCGGGACGAGATGACCACTCGGAATCCGTAGTCCATGAGCGCCCAGACCGCGTGCTCCCGCGATGAGCCGGTGCCGAAATCGGGGCCGGCGACCAACACTGAGCCCCGGTCGAATGGACTCAGATTGAGGATAAATGACGGATCGTTGCGCCATGCGGCGAAAAGTCCGTCCTCGAAACCAGTTCGGGTGACCCGCTTCAAATACACCGCCGGAATGATCTGGTCGGTGTCGACATTGGACCGTCGCAACGGAACGCCGATGCCGGTATGGGTGTGAAAGGCATCCATCGTGTTCTCCTTAGCAGGGCTAGTTTTCGAGATCAGCGGGCGAGGACAGCGTGCCGCGCACCGCGGTGGCGGCGGCGACAGCAGGCGAAACCAGGTGCGTGCGGCTGCCCTTGCCCTGCCTGCCTTCGAAGTTCCGGTTCGACGTCGAGGCGCAACGCTCGCCCGGCGCCAGCTGATCGGGGTTCATTCCCAAACACATCGAGCAGCCCGCCTGACGCCATTCGGCGCCTGCGGCGGTGAAGATCTCGCCGAGGCCTTCGGATTCGGCCTGGGCACGCACCCGCATCGAGCCGGGCACAACCAGCATCCGCACGCCGTCGGCGACCTTGCGGCCGCGCAGCACTTCGGCGACTGCCCGCAGATCCTCGATCCGGCCATTCGTGCACGAGCCGACGAATACGGCGTCGACAGCCACCTCGCGCATCGGGGTACCCGGTCGAAGGTCCATGTATGCCAAAGCCTTCTCGGCTGATTGCCGCTCGGAATCGGCCATCAACTCCGGGTCGGGCACCGACGCGGACAGCGGGACGCCCTGACCGGGATTGGTACCCCACGTCACGAACGGGCTCAGTGTCGTCGCGTCGATGTAGACCTCGGTGTCGAATTCGGCCCCGGGGTCGGTCTTCAGCTTCTCCCAAGCATCCACCGCGGCATCCCAATCCGCGCCGGTCGGCGCGTACGGGCGGCCACGCAGGAACTCGTAGGTGACCTCGTCGGGAGCGACCAGGCCGGCGCGTGCACCCGCCTCGATGCTCATATTGCAGACCGTCATGCGGCCTTCCATCGACAGCGATTCGATGGTGCTGCCCCGATATTCGATGACATAGCCCTGGCCGCCGCCGGTGCCGATCTTGGCGATAACGGCCAGGATGATGTCCTTGGCCGTCACCCCGGGCGGCAGCTGACCGTCGACGTTGACCGCCATGGTCTTGAACGGACGCAACGGAAGTGTCTGTGTCGCCAGCACATGCTCGACCTCCGAGGTGCCGATTCCCATCGCGATGGCGCCGAACGCGCCATGGGTGGAGGTGTGGCTGTCGCCACAAACGATCGTCATGCCGGGCTGGGTGAGGCCGAGTTGCGGTCCCATCACGTGCACGATGCCTTGTTCCGCGTCGCCCATCCGGTGCAACCGGATGCCGAACTCAGCGCAGTTGTGTCGCAGGGTGTCGACCTGGGTGCGCGAGATCGGGTCGGCGATCGGCTTGTCGATGTCGACCGTGGGCACGTTGTGGTCCTCGGTGGCGATCGTCAGATCCGGGCGGTGCACCGGCCGTCCGGCCAACCGGAGGCCGTCGAAAGCCTGCGGGCTGGTCACCTCGTGGACGAGGTGGAGATCGATATAGATCAGATCGGGTTCACGCGAGCCGCCAGTGCCCGTGCCGGGGACCACCACATGGTCGTCCCACACCTTCTCGGGCAGCGTTCTGGGCTTGTCGGTCTGGGCCATCACTTCTCGATTCCTCCGTCGGCCGCTCCAGGGCGGAAGCTAGCCATCTCACATTTCGGGACGTTAGTATCTCGATATGAGACAGGATAGCGGCATCGGCGTGCTCGACAAAGCGGTGGGCGTGCTGCATTCGATTGCCGAGTCACCCTGCGGGCTCGCCGAACTCTGCGAGCGCACCGGGCTGCCGCGCGCAACGGCCCATCGGCTGGCCGCCGGACTAGAAGTGCACCGTCTGCTGGCCCGCGACAGCGCCGGGCGCTGGCGGCTGGGACCGGCACTGAGCGAACTGGCCGCACAGGTCAACGATCCCCTGCTGGCCGCGGGCGCCGCCGTTCTGCCCAGGCTGCGGGAGATCACCGGCGAGAGCGTGCAGCTGTACCGCCTCGAGGGCACCACGCGGGTGTGCATCGCAGCCCTGGAACCGCCTGCGGGCCTTCGCGATACGGTTCCGGTCGGGGCCCGCCTGCCGCTGACGGCCGGCTCCGGGGCCAAAGTGCTGCTGGCCTACAGCGACACCGCCACCCAGCAGGCCGTGCTCCCATCGGCGAAGTTCACCGAGCGGACCCTGGCCGAGGTACGCCGCCGCGGCTGGGCGCAGAGCGCGGCCGAACGCGAGCCCGGAGTGGCCAGTGTCTCTGCGCCGGTTCGCGATCGCAGCGGCGCGGTCATCGCGGCGGTGTCGGTTTCCGGGCCGATCGACCGGATGGGCCGGCGTCCGGGCGCACGCTGGGCGGCCGACCTGTTGTCCGCCGCCGAGGCGCTCACCCGCCGTTTGTGATCTCTGTGCAACGGCCGGTGAGCCACCTGCCACACTGACAGGCCATGGGAACCAACCAGCGCAACCAGATCGTGATGACCGACGAGGAGATCGTCGACTTCGTCAACCGCAGCCGCACCGGCACGATGGCCACCATCGGACCTGACGGCCAGCCGCACCTGGTGGCGATGTGGTACGGCGTGATCGACGGCGAGATCTGGGTCGAGACCAAGGCCAAGTCGCAGAAGACGGTGAACCTGCGCCGCAACCCTCGGGTCAGTTTCCTGATCGAGGACGGCATGACCTACGACACCCTGCGCGGTGTGGCGTTCGAGGGTACCGCCGAGATCGTGGACGACCCGGACACCATCTTCAAGGTCGGGGTCAACGTGTGGGAGCGCTACAACGGGCCCTACACCGACGAGCTCAAGCCGGCCGTCGACATGATGATGAACAAACGGATCGCGGTGCGGATCGTCACCAACCGCACCCGCTCGTGGGATCACCGCAAGCTCGGCATGCCGGCGATGCCGATCGCCGGTTCCACCGCGCCCGGGCAGTAGGCAGGCCGTCACGAGCGCCGCCCGTAGCGGTCGCCTCCCCACCGGAAACTGTTGACATACTTGCCCATGTCCATGGCGAGTTCCATGTTGGCCCCCGAGGGGTGGCCTGTCCCGTAATCCGGGCTGAACTCGTGGTAGGGCCCCGCGGCAGCCGCGATCAGCGCGTAGTCGTGCTTGACCGCGGCCATGACGATCACCCGCAGCCTGGTGAACGACGCCGCCGAGTCGCGCGAGTAGACGTCGGCGATGACGCCGTAGCCCGGCTGGTAACCGACTGATGCGTTGGGGATTTCGTAGCTGACGGACGCATCCGGGTACTTGCTGCGCAGTACCTGCTCGACGATCTGCCGGGGATCGCGACCGTCGGCGTGCTCACCGAAGAGCAGCATGGTCCCCGTGTCGCCGCCGGTGTACTTCAGTTTCACACCCTGCAGTCCATCCGGGTCGAAACTCACGTCGTAGGCCGAACCCTTGTCTGGATAGGCCACCGAGAACGCACCGTTGTCCCCGCTGTAGCGCGGGTTTGTCTCCACCGGCGTGCCCAGCGGCGGCCGCCCGCAGTCCGGCGGACACACGTACGCCTTGGCCACCGGGGTGATGAGCGCCGAGGTGCCCCCGCCCGCGGCGGCCACGACGCCGAGGATCGCCGCCAACGGCGCCAGGACGGCGACGTAGTTGGTGCGACGCGGGTTCGGGCTCGCCAGCTCGATGGCGCCGTCCCGCGTCGCTGCGTTAACGGCGAACCGCAGCGCGATCACAGCCACCACCGCAATGAGCAGTTGCACGGCAATGTAGACCCGCAATGGCAGCGGAGCGACGTCGACCAAACCCAGCGCGGTCACCACGCACACCGCCACCGCCAGCGAGACGGCCACGACCCTGCGGTGGCGCTGCGCGTCGTCGGCGGGGCGCCACAGCGCGATACCGACGATTCCGCCGACGGCCAGACACGACACCGCCCACGCCACGCCTTCGACGACCGCCTCGGCCAGCAGGCTCGTCGCCGACTGATCGTGTGCGACCACACCCATCGCCAGCTGCGGCACCAACAGAGTGGCGGTGGCAGCGGAGTTGAAAGCCGACGCCCCGAGCGCCCCGATGGCGAAGCCGTACAACGGCGCCCGGGCACACCGGTCGAGCGCCCGCACCACCGCAGCGGGAACGATCATCAACAGCGCGCCGCTGATCGGAACGGCGATGCCGGCCACCAGCACGTGGCGAAGATTGGTCTGCGAGCCGAGCGCGGCACCGTAGGCCTGGGCGACGATCGGGCCGACGACCACCGCCCACCCCACGCCCAATCCGAGGCCGACGACGACCGTGACCACGATGTCGCGCACCCCGGGCCGGATCTGCCACACATAAAGGCCGAACAGCATCGTCAGGCCGAACGAGGCGATCGTGATCATGGGCGCCTGCCATCGCAGCAGAGCAAGGCCCACCAGTACCGCCACCAGAAGCAGCAGTGCGACACCGAAACTCCTACGCCCGCCCGGGGAGAGCTGCGGGAAGAGGGAACTCGTCATCCGCCTGCGGACAGGTAGTCGCCGGCGATCGATCGTGCGATCTGCGCGTCGAGGAGGTTGCTGGCGAGGTTGGCGACGTTGGGGCTGCCGAGCCCGGTCACGAGGTCGTATCCGTCGCCTGGGACGTCAACTGCGTTGCCGCCCAACGCGATATCGCGGAATCCGGGGAGTCTCGACCCCTCGGCCACGTGATACAGCAGGGTGTTGATGTCACCGAGCGGCCGTCCACCGCGGGCGATCACGTATTGATTCATCAACACTGTCAGTCCTGCCCAGATTGGCGCGGCCTGCGAGGTGCCGCCGCCGATTCTGGGGTTCTGCTCAAAGATCAGCTTCACCCCGGTGAAGGGGTCGGCCACGGCTGACACGTCGGGAACCAGCCGGTGCTGCGTATCGCGTCCGGTGGACACCTCGTGCTGATAGCCGGGGCGGTCGAACAACCGAGACACTCCCCCGCTGGAGCCTTGCGACAGCGGTACGTCGACCCAGGCCCGCTCCTCGATCCACCTGCCCTCCAGATCGGTCGACAGCGTGGTCCCGCCGACCGAGGTGATCTCCGGCAGCGACGCCACCGAGTCCACACCTATGTCGTCGGGTCCGGGGGCGGCCGACCAGTCTTGGCCGCCCTTGCATTCCAGCCCGCCGGCGTCGCCGCTGGCGTCAAAGACCGCGATGCCGCGGCGGTGGGCGTTGGTCAAGGCGGTCCGCACCGGCGCCAGGTCGGCCGCGGTGACCAGAGCCTCACAGCCCCACCCGATCGACAGGCTCCACACCGAGCCCGGGTACCGGTCGGCCGCGACGTCGAACATCCGGCCGATCTTCTCGAACGTGCCCCCGCCGTCGAGCGTCGGACGCGCGTTGACCACCACGAGTTGGGCGTCGGGGGCGATGGCGTGTGCCACTTCCAGATCCATCACGGTCTCGCCGTGCGCGGGACCGAGTGGACCGTCGACCACGACCGGGGTGAACCGCGGCAGCCCGGAGGTGTCGGCGTACATGTCGAGATCGCGTTGGTCGAAGCCGTCGAAGGCGAAGAATACGACGGTGGCGCCCTTGCCGGTGTAGCCCGCGGCGGCGAGCGGTGCCGCGTTGTAGGCGGTGAGTAGATGCCGAGGGCTCAAGCCCGGCCTGGGCACATCCAGCGGTAGATCGGGGCGCGCCATCCGGTAGGGCAGGTAGCTCAGGATCCGCCCGACCGCGGTGGCCTCACCGCGCACGGCGGCGGGTAGCTCCGGCTGGCTCGGGGAGGCGTAGAACACCTGACCGCGACGGCCCCGGTAGTCGTGGATCGGCACGGCGAAGGCGTCCGAGAGCCGTTGCGCGGGACCGCTGACCACCGCCCAGTCGTCGCCGTCCCGCCAGCGCACCGTCAGGCCGCGGGACTGCGCCCACCCGATCAGGGTGCCGGGGCGGGTGGTCCCGGACAGCGTGAACGTGAGCTGGGCATCATCAGCGTGCGACGGGCCGAGGTTGCTCGAGGCGGCCAGCAGCGACGCGTAGGGGCCGGGGATCACCGGCGCGCCGAGGGCCAGCCGCGACTGCCACGGCCCCGCCGCCGCCACTGCGATCAGCAGCGCGGTGGCGATGGCGATCGCCGGCCGGACTCGCGTGCGTCCCCCGCGGTGCACGTTCATCGCCGCATTATGCGCCTCGCGCACGCACCTGGGAAAAAGAAAACAACCCCCGGAGAAATTCCAGGGGTTGTTGGTTTGGTAGCCCCGATGGGATTCGAACCCACGCTACCGCCGTGAGAGGGCGGCGTCCTAGGCCGCTAGACGACGGGGCCAGAACCAATCCGTGGCGCGCCTTGCGGCGCACCGGGAAGTCAGCATAGCTCAGAGCGTCGTACCGACGAAATTGAGCACCTACCCGATGAAATCGGGCACTTCACCGACGAAATTGCTGGGGTACCAGGACTCGAACCTAGAATGGCTGAACCAGAATCAGCTGTGTTGCCAATTACACCATACCCCATTGGCTGCCTATAACCGCTGGTCGGAAGGCTGTCAGTTTAGCGGGTGACGTACGCCTGTCCGGCATCAGTTGCGGGCCGACGAGCACACTATCAAAGATTTCGGCCCGGCTATTCCAGCCCCCCGGCGCCGTCCCGGGCCGCCCGCAGCCGCAGCAGCGCCCGGTCGCGGCCGAGCAGCTCCAGCGACTCGAACAGCGGCGGGCTGACGGTGGCTCCGGTGGCGGCCACCCGGATCGGCCCGAAGGCCTTGCGTGGCTTGAGTTCGAGGCCTTCGAGCAGCGCGGCTTTGAGCGCCTCCTCGATGCCGGAGGTCGTCCACAGGCCTACTCCCTCGAGTGCGGTGATGGCCGCATCGAGCACCGGCACCGCATCGGGCCCGAGTTCCTTGGCTGCGGCCTTCGGATCGAGTTCGTAGGAGCCGTCGTCGAGGAATTTCAATAGCCCCCAGGCGTCGGAGAGCACGACGATGCGGGTCTGCACCAGTTCCGCGGCGGTGGCGAATGCGGCGTCGTCCAAGCCGGTGTCATGGCCGTGCTCAGCGAGGTAACCGGCCAGCCGGCTGGCGAATTCGGCCGGGTCGAGGCGCCGGATGTGTTCGGCGTTGACCGCATCGGCCTTCTTCTGGTCGAAGCGGGCCGGGTTGGAGTTGACGTCGACGACGTCGAAGGCGGCCACCATCTCCTCGATGCTGAAGATGTCACGATCCTCGGCGATCCCCCAGCCCAGCAACGCCAGATAGTTCAGCAGACCCTCGGGAATGAACCCGCGCTCGCGATGCAGGAACAGATTCGATTCCGGGTCGCGCTTGGACAGCTTCTTGGTCCCCTCGCCCAATACCGGTGGGAGATGGGCGAATTCGGGAACCTGATCGGTCACACCGATGCGGATCAGCGCCTGATACAGGGCGATTTGGCGCGGCGTGGAGGGCAGCAGGTCCTCGCCGCGCAGCACATGGGTGATCTTCATCAGCGCGTCGTCGACGGGATTGACCAAGGTGTACAACGGTTCTCCGGTCGCGCGGGTGAGCGCGAAATCGGGCACCGTGCCGGCGGCGAAGGTCGTCTTGCCGCGCACCAGGTCGTGCCAGCTGATGTCCTTGTCGGGCATCCGCAGCCGCAGCACGGCGTTACGGCCCTCGGCGGCATAGGCGGCGCGCTGTTCGTCGGTCAGGTCCCGGTCGTAATTGTCGTAGCCCAGTTTGGGATTGCGGCCGGCGGCCAGATGCCGCGCCTCCACCTCTTCGGGGGTGGAGTAGGCCGGGTAGGCCTCACCGGCCTCGACGAGTTTGGCCACCACGTCCGCGTAGAGGTCCTTGCGCTGGGACTGGCGGTAGGGCTCGTGCGGGCCGCCGACCTCGGGTCCCTCGTCCCAGTTCAGTCCCAGCCAGCGCAGCGCTTCCAGCAGTGCGGCATAGCTTTCCTCGGAGTCGCGCTGGGCGTCGGTGTCCTCGATGCGAAACACGAAGGTGCCACCGGTGTGCCGGGCGTAGGCCCAGTTGAACAATGCGGTGCGCACCATACCGACATGTGGAATGCCGGTCGGTGACGGGCAAAACCGCACGCGCACAGGCTTATCAGCCGCCCCGGTCATCATTTGCCCTTTCGCACGACGGGATTGGTGAGGGTGCCGATGCCCTCGATGCTGACGCTGACGGTGTCACCGTGCTCGATCGGACCCACACCTTCGGGGGTGCCGGTGAGGATGAGGTCGCCGGGCAGCAGGGTCATGACGGCCGAGATCCACTCGATGATGGCGCCGATGTCGTGGATCATCATCGAGGTCCGGCTCAGTTGGCGCACTTCGCCGTTGACCTCGGTGCGGATCTCCAGATCCGAGGGGTCCAGATCGGTGACGATCCAGGGCCCGACCGGGCAGAAGGTGTCGTGGCCCTTGGCGCGCATCCACTGGCCGTCGGCCTTCTGCTGATCACGTGCCGAGACGTCGTTGGCGATGGTGTAGCCGAGGATGTTCTCGAACGCCCGCGCGGCGGGAACGTCCTTGCACGGCCGGCCGATCACCACCGCCAGCTCCCCCTCATGGTGGACCGGCGAGGCGTTGGCGGGCAGCTGGATCGGCACGCCCGGGCCGATGATCGCGGTGTTGGGTTTGAGGAAGATCACCGGATCCTCCGGCGCCTCACCACCCATCTCCTCGATGTGGGCCTGGTAGTTCTTGCCCATGCAGACCACCTTGCTGGCCAGGATCGGCGCCAGCAGCCGGACGTCGGCCAGCGGCCAGCTCCGCCCGGTGAAGGTGGGGGTGCCGAACGGATGCTCGGCGATCTCACGGGCTTGGAGGTCCGACCCGTCGCCTTCGATGCTGACGAAGGCGACCCCGTCGGGACTGGCAATTCTTCCCAGGCGCATTCGGTAAAGCCTAGTGGTCGGTCGTTGCGCGTTGAGTGAGGAGTCACGCAGACCTGCACCCGCACATCCACTGCGAGATTTGTCACTTCGCGTATCTCATTATGTGGGAATCAGATTCAGCATCGTGGGAACTGCATGCGATCATGACCGGGTGAGCACCGACGACATCAGCACCGTGCGGCGCTGGTCGATGCTCGTCATCGCGCTGTTCGCCACCCTGTCGGCCAACGTCTTCATCAACGGCGTCGCCTTCCTGATTCCCACGCTGCACACCACGATGGGCATGGATCTGGCGAAGGCCGGACTGATCTCGGCGCTGCCGAGTTTCGGCATGGTGGTCACCCTCATCGCCTGGGGCTACGTGGTGGACCGCATCGGGGAACGGTTCGTCCTCACCGTCGGTTCGGCGCTGACCGCAGCGGCGTCCTTCGCCGCCTCGACCGCACACTCACTGCCCGTCATGGGCGTGTTCCTGCTGCTCGGGGGCATGGCAGCGGCCAGCAGCAACTCGGCAAGCGGTCGGCTGGTGGTGGGCTGGTTTCCGCCGCAGCAGCGCGGGCTGGTGATGGGTATCCGCCAGACCGCTACGCCACTGGGCGTCGGCTTCGGTGCTCTGGTGATCCCGCGGCTGGCACAGGAACACGGCGTCGGGCCCGCTCTGCTGTTCCCGGCATTGGTGTGCGCGGTGGCGGCCATCGTGTGCGCGGGCTTGGTGCTGGACCCGCCACGGACGCCGCGCGCGGAGGCTCCCGCTGAAGACCTGGCCAACCCGTACCGCGGTTCGGCCGTGCTGTGGCGAATCCACGCGGTCTCGGTGCTGCTGGTAGTTCCGCAGTGTGTGGTGTGGACCTTCACTCTGGTGTGGCTGATCGCCGATCGCGGATGGTCACCGGAATCCGCGGGTGTGCTGATGCTGGCCGCCCAGTTGCTGGGCGCGCTGGGCCGCATCGCCGCCGGGCGCTGGTCGGACTCGATGGGTCTGCGGCTGCGCCCGATCCGGCTCATCGCCGTCGCCGCGGCCGCTTCGATGCTCGCCCTCGCGGTCACCGATGCGCTGCACTCCCCGCTGAGTATCGCGGTGATGGTCGCAGCCTCGGTGATCACGGTCAGCGACAACGGGTTGGCGTTCACCGCCATCGCCGAGATCGCCGGGCCGTTCTGGAGCGGGCGGGCGCTGGGAACGCAGAACACCAGCCAACTGTTCACCACCGGGATCACGCCGCCGTTGTTCGGCGCCGTGATCGGGGTGCTGGGCTTTCCGGCGGCGTTCGCGGTGTGCGCGCTGTTCCCGCTCGCCGCGCTGAAGTTGGTGCCGGCCGACCCGCCGAGCACCCAGAGCTAGAGCGCCGCGCGAATCCGCTCGCCGACCTCGCGGGTGGAGTAGGTCTTATCTCCCCGCGTGGCCAGATGGTTGGCGACGGACTTGTCGACACGAGCCGCGGCGGCGTCCTCGCCAATGTGGTTCAGCAGCAAGGACACCGACATCACCGCAGCGGTGGGATCGGCGATGCCCTGGCCCGCGATGTCCGGCGCGCTGCCATGCACGGGCTCGAACATCGACGGGTTGGTGCCGGTGGCGTCGATATTGCCGCTGGCCGCCAATCCGATTCCGCCGCACACTGCGGCAGCCAGGTCGGTGATGATGTCGCCGAACAGGTTGTCGGTGACGATGACGTCGAATCGGCCCGGGTCGGTAACCATGTGGATGGTGGCCGCGTCGATGTGCTGATAGGCGACCTCGACCTCGGGGTACTGCGCGCCGACTTCGGCGACCACCCGCGACCACAGACTGCCCGCGAACGTCAGCACGTTGGTCTTGTGCACCAGCGTCAGATGCTTGCGGCGGGATTGGGCCCGCGCGAAGGCATCACGCACCACGCGCTCGACACCGAACGCGGTGTTCACGCTGACCTCGGTGGCCACCTCGTGCGGTGTCCCGACACGCAGCGCCCCACCGTTGCCGGTGTAGGGACCTTCGGTGCCCTCGCGCACCACGACGAAGTCGATACCCGTCACCCCGGACAGCGGGCTGCTGACACCGGGGTACAGCCGGCCCGGCCGCAGGTTGACGTGATGGTCGAGGGCGAAACGCAGTTTGAGCAGCAGGCCCCGTTCGAGCACACCGCTGGGCACCGACGGGTCGCCGATGGCGCCGAGCAGGATCGCGTCGTAGCCCTTGAGTTCCTCGATGGTCTGCTCGGTGAGCAGTTCACCAGTGGCGTGGTAGCGCCGCGCACCGAGGTCGTACTCGGTGATGTCCACACCGGGCAGCACGACGTCGAGCACCTGCAGTGCTTCTGCGATGACTTCCGGGCCGATACCGTCGCCCGCGATCACAGCCAATTTCATCTGCGCCACTCCTCCTCATCGCTTCGCTCTGCATCGTCGATGGCGCGTTTCATGAGAAATCCACCACTTCCAGAGTCACCGCACCGACGGCGGCACCGATCGCCCCACGCACATCGGCAGGCACGTCGCGGTCCAGCCGCAGCATCACCGTCGCCGCCGTGCCACTGGTGTCCTGGCTCATCTGCGCGGCAAGGATATTGACGTCCGCACCGCCGAGCAGGGTGCCGATCTTGCCGAGCGCACCCGGCTGGTCGGTGTAGTTCAGGATCAGGTTGACGCCCTCGGCCCGCAGATCGAAGTTGCGTCCGTTGATCTGGACGATCTTCTCGGTCTGCTGCGGGCCGGACAGGGTGCCGGAGACGTTGATCGCCGAGCCGTCCGCCGCGAGCGCACGCACGTCGACCACGCTGCGATGGTTGATGCTCTCGGTGGCCGTACTCAATTCGGTCTGCAGGCCGCGGTCGTTGGCCAGACCGGGGGCGTTGACAAAGGTGACCTGCTGGTCGGTGACGGTGGAGAAGAACCCTCGCAGGGCCGAAAGTTTCAGTACCTCAACGTCTTCGGCTGCCAGCTCGCCGCTGACCCGAACCGACAGCGTGGTGGGCGGCTCGGTGGCCAATACGCCGACGAGCACGCCGAGCTTGCGCACCAGGTCCAGCCACGGCGACACCTCTTCGCTGACCGCACCCGCACCGACGTTGACCGCGTCCGGGACGAACTCCCCCGCCAGCGCCAGCTTCACGCTTTCGGCGACGTCGGTGCCGGCCCGGTCCTGCGCCTCGGTGGTCGATGCGCCCAGATGCGGGGTGACCACGACCTGGGGCAGCTCGAACAGTGGGCTGTCGGTGCAGGGTTCGGTGGAGAACACGTCGAGCCCGGCGGCGCGGACATGGCCGCTGGTGATCGCCTCGGCCAGCGCGTGCTCGTCGATAAGGCCGCCGCGCGCGGCGTTGACGATGATGACGCCCGGCTTGGTCTTGGCCAGCGCCTCCTTGCCCAGCAAGCCGGCGGTCTCCGGGGTCTTGGGCAGATGGACGGAGATGAAATCCGCCCGGGGCAGCAGCTCATCGAGGGACAGCAGCTCGATGCCGAGCTGCGCGGCGCGGGCCGGCGGGACGTAGGGGTCGTAGGCGACGACGTGCGTGCCGAAGGCGGCCAGGCGCGCGGCGACGAGCTGGCCGATGCGGCCGAGGCCGACGACGCCGACGGTCTTGCCGAAGATCTCGGTGCCGTTGAACGACGACCGCTTCCAGGTGTGCTCCCGGAGGGTGGCGTCAGCGGCCGGGATCTGCCGGGCGGCGGCCAGCATCAGCGCCAGCGCGTGCTCGGCGGCGCTGTGGATGTTGGAGGTCGGCGCGTTGACGACGAGCACACCCGCGGCGGTGGCCGCGGGGACGTCGACGTTGTCCAGGCCGACGCCCGCGCGGGCGACGATCTTGAGCTTGGGTGCGGCCGCGATCACCTCGGCGTCCACGGTGGTCGCCGAGCGCACCAGCAGCGCGTCGGCGTCGGCTACCGCTGCCAGCAGTTCTGGGCGGTCCGGGCCGTCGACCCAGCGCACCTCGACGTTGTCGCCGAGGGCGGCGACGGTCGACTCGGCGAGTTTGTCGGCGATCAACACAACGGGCAGATTCACGCCGGTCAGCCTATCGTGGCGGCGCCGCGGGCCAGAACGGACCGAGCGCAGCGGCCCACCTGTCCCGCCCTGCTCGCCCTCGTCGCGACATCTGGGGTGTACTGGACAGGTGGACGTCACCGTAGTCGGCAGCGGTCCCAACGGGCTGGCGGCCGCCGTCATCTGCGCGCGAGCCGGCCTGTCCGTGCGGGTTCTGGAAGCCCAGCCCACGCTGGGCGGCGGGTCCCGCACCCTGGCCGACCCCGAATACGGCGAGGTGCGCCACGACATCTGCTCGGCGATCCACCCGCTGGCGCTGGCGTCACCGTTCTTCGCCGAGTTCGACCTACCGGCGCGCGGGGTCGGGCTGGCGGTGCCGGAGATCTCCTACGCGAACCCGCTGCCCGGTGGCGGGGCCGCGATCGCCTACCACGACCTGGCGCGCACCAGTGCCGGCCTCCAGCAGGGGGCTTCGTGGCAGGCGCTGTTCGAGCCGCTGACTCGCAACGCGGACACCGTGCTCGGGCTGCTGCTCGGCAACAAACGCTCGGTCCCCACCAACATCCCGGCGTCGGTGGCCCTGGCGCGCCGGATGCTCGAGCAGGGCACGCCGGCCTGGGGTTCGCTGCGCGGCGAAGACGCCCGTGCACTGTTCACCGGTGTTGCAGCACACACGATTTCGCGGATGCCGTCGTTGGTTGCCGCGGGCGCTGGGCTGATGCTGGCGACGCTGGGCCACACGGTCGGCTGGCCGGTGCCGGTGGGCGGAAGCCAGGCCATCACCGACGCCATGATCGCCGACCTACAGGCTCACGGCGGTGTTCTGGAAACCAATGCCGAAGTGCGGACACCGCCCTCGGGGGTGGTGCTCTACGACACCGCACCGACCGCGTTGCTCAACATCTACGGCGACCAGCTGCCAGACCGGTATGCAAAGGCGTTGCGGCGCTACACCTTCGGGCCCGGCGTCGCCAAGGTCGACTTCGTGCTCTCCGATGAGATTCCGTGGGCGGATTCCCGGCTGGCCTCGGCTGCCACCTTCCACCTCGGCGGCTCCCGCGCTCAGATGGCGCACGCCGAGAAGGAGATCGCCGCCGGGCGCCACGCCGAATGGCCGATGGTTCTGGGTGCCACGCCCTATACCGCCGATCTCACACGCATCGACTCCCAAGGGCGTCGACCGTTCTGGACCTATGCCCACGTGCCTGCGGGATCGACCCTCGACCAGACCCAGGCCATCACCGCGATCATGGAGCGCTTCGCCCCGGGCTTCTGCGACATCGTCGTCGCGTCGCGCAGCATCCCGGCCGCCCGGCTGGCCGACCACGACGCCAACTATGTCGGCGGCGACATCGGGGTGGGCGGTAACTCTGTGGTGCGTGCGCTGCTCGGACCGACCCCGCGGGTCAACCCGTGGTCGACGCCGATTCCCCAGGCCTACCTGTGCTCGTCGGCCACCCCTCCCGGCGGCGGGGTGCACGGCATGTCGGGGTACTACGCCGCGCGTACCGTGCTCAAGCGCGAATTCGGCCTGCCGCTGCCGAGTCTCGCCCCCTGAGCGCCTGAAGGTGTTCGGCAAATCAGCTCAAAGTGATGGTCAGGTGGCCGCCCCTGGGTCATTGCTACGTTCAAGTCCGGTCAGCGCTGCGATCGCGCCGCTGAGTGCCACCGTCCATGCAATCGGCAGCAGCTATGTTCCTTGCACGCAAGCCTGTGCTAGTTCGTCGAGGTGGTTGGCGTTGTGCTGGGCGATCATCAAGTTATACGGGCCGGCCAGCACGCTTTAATGCATCGGGTTCTGGCGAGTTGGTCGACGCCAGATCGGATCTGGGCACCCGGGCTGCCCTTGTCATAATGCGGGTTCCCCGAACATCGTGGACAAGATCATCATGCCGTGTGGTGCATTGGCGGCGAGGGCTGGCTTGACACGGCCCCAACGTTCGACCGTCCGCGGTAAGGCCCGCGACCGCAGCCGCGTCGAATGCGGACGCGGCACCCTCAAAAGGGTCGCGCAGCAGATAGCGCTTCGCAGCGGATCTCCCCGGCTCATCTAACAATTCGCCTTCGACAGCGTCCCCGACGACTGCTGTGAGCAGCACTACCGATCGACTCAATGTTGCAGGATCCACAGCGGAGAGTCATCAACCTGCCGAAGCTTTGAAGGCGATCGTCGCCAGCTACCTGTCTATCGACCATCGGGACTACCCAGGGAAGGTTGTCCGGTCCCCTCGATGGGCGCCGAGGCCGGTCGCCGGGGAAGCTTGGTGCAGTCCGCGTACACGCTTGCGCCCCAATCTCCTACATTCTCCGGCCGCCCTACGGTCGCGACAACGCCGACACCGACCGCGAAGCGGCCGATTTCGGCTGCCCCACCATCACGCTGTAGAGCGGGAACCGTCGGTCAATCCAAGCCGGTCGCGGCGCCCGACCTCGTCACCGCTGCCTCAAGTTCCCTCCCACCGCAACAGATCGTGTTGGCCCACAACAATCCTGGCGCCGACCACGAGCTGTTACGGACAGCTGCTTGATTTCATTCACGAGCGCAACCTGCGCTCCGTGACTCTCAACGACGCGTTCAGCTAAAGCCCGTCAGCGCAGGGCTTTTCCTTTAAGCCCTGGGTCGCAGACCGGATCGCACCAGGCGGATCATTACGAAACCTGAGACCCCGGCGAAGGAGAAACGTCGCCGAGCTGTCGGCGCTACCGGTCAGCGCCATCCTCTAGATTCACATCGATCGGATACCTCGGATTGGCGAGGCTGAACGCTGATGATCAGAGCAACAAACCGCCGAGAGGAGTACTTGCCATCGTGGTGTCGCGCTATCCGTTATCGCTGTCTGCTCGCTCCGGTCAACGACTGCCGCCGCCGTTGGCCGTCGAATGGGAGTGGCAGACGATCGGACGATGCGTCGGCGAGCCGGTAGAGGTGTTCTTCCCCGAAGACGGCCCACGCGCTAATCGTCTTCGACTTGAGCGGCAAGCCAAGAGCATCTGCACCGACTGCCCGGTGAGAGCCCAATGTCTTTCACACGCATTGAACACCCCAGAACCACACGGGGTGTGGGGTGCGATGACATCCAGTGAACGCCAGCAATACCGTGTCGAGGCGGCTGCCGCCGATCGTCAGGCCGTTCCAAGACGGGTGATTGCCTGATGACGGACAACGAGGAACCGTTTGGTGGTTCTCACGGTGTCGGCTTGTCGGAGTGTATGGCCGCCAACTGCGGAACAGTCTTGATGGCATTCGCCAACCGCCGGGCATGAGCACCACCCAAAGCCTGCGATTCATTTTCAGTCGACGTCAGCGGGTTCCTCCACTGCTTAGGGCGCTCGACCTCGTGACAACCCGGATTCCTCCGTCGCCAAAAGTCTCCCGGCAATGCGAACCACCACAGTCCGGAATCATCTTTCCGAAGATTCGCCGATCCTGACAGATCCACGGCTTTCGGTGGGAGAACTATCCGCATAGAAAGTGTTTGACCGAAATATTCGTCTTCGTCACGATGGTGCGTACCGACCAGGAGAACCATCGCCGCGTTCGAGCGAGACGTCACGGCCAACCGATACATCGTCACCCCCGAACGGCTCTTAGGCGAGCCGGACTTCACGTTGCGCGTGCTCGCCCACGACCTGCTCGCCTACCAGAACATCTACGACAACGGGCTCGGCGCGCTACCGGGCGTGCAACGTCTGACGTCGACACTGGTGATGAAGCGGATCGGTTCCGACCGAAGCGTGCCGATCCGGTGGTCGGGGGCCCGGCACTCTGCCCAGCCTTCGTCGGCCGGCGCTGCGATGCGGGGCGCCTCCACCACCATCAGCGCCTGGCTGGGCGGTGTGCCATCAAACTGACCGCGGACGACTCGTCGATCAGCTCACCGCGATAATCGACGACCTCGGCGAGCCCCGACTGTTCCACGATTAGTCACACCAGGTAATAGAGCGGGTCGCGACGCTTCTCACCATTGGTT
Source organism: Mycobacterium sp. DL592 (assembly GCF_011694515.1). Classification (NCBI taxonomy): domain Bacteria; kingdom Bacillati; phylum Actinomycetota; class Actinomycetes; order Mycobacteriales; family Mycobacteriaceae; genus Mycobacterium; species Mycobacterium sp. DL592. The sequence goes on from NZ_CP050192.1 coordinate 3,285,953, forward strand.
TCGACGGGCACTGCTTCCGGCTCTGCGACGCTGATTCTGGACCTGGCAAAGCGCACCGCCCGCAGTGTCGCGGAGTACTCTTCGGCTTCTTCAGGGAACACCTGCTCGGCAGGGAACCACTCGTCAAACCCGATGTTGTGCAAGACCTTCAGCGCATCGGGACGCACACCGGCGAGCAGGATCGCCGTGCGGACACCCTCGTGTTCGCGCCCGTTTTCTTCACGCAGGAAGTGCTCCAGCCGCTCAATGGTCACTGCGTCGGGGTTGCGTACTCGCTTGAGCCGCAAGATGACGAACAGCAGCTGCTGAGTCCGTATCCGGTCGCGCAGTGTATCCAGATAGCGATCGAGCTCCGGAGCAGCGCCGAAGAACAACTCGCCTTCCAGATCGAAGATGGCCAAGGACGGATCCTCCGGATCATCGCCGAGGCGCTCACGCACCACACGGTCCGGCGTGACGGTCAGTTCAGCGGCCTTGAGCTTAGCGGCACGGGGCACGAACAAGACGATGGACAACGCAATCCCGAGCAGCACAGCCTTATCCAGGTCGATCAGCACACCGGTCAGGCCCGTGATCACCACCAACCCTGCGTCATAACGCGATGCCTTCACCGTCGTGACCAGCCGCCGGAAGTCGACGAGACGCACGGCGGTGACGAGCAGCAGCCCGGCCAGGGCAGATTCGGGAACGTAGTGCAGCAGCGGCGCAAAGAGCAGCAGCGCCACCGCGACCGCGGCGGCGGACACGATTCCCGAGAACCGGGTCAGCGCACCGGCCTGGTAGTTGATCGCCGATCGGGACAGCGAGCCGGAACCGGGCACGCTCTGGAAGAAGCCGCCGACCAGGTTGGCCAGGCCCTCGGCGAGGATCTGGCGGTTGTAGTCGATCTTCTGGTGTGACTGGTGCGCAATGGCCTTCGCGATCGACAGCGCCTCAATGAGACCGATGAAGGCGATCGCCAGCGCACCCTGGGACAGCTGTGCGAGCGATCCGAGATCCACAGAGGGAATGTGGGGCGACGGCAGGCTCTGTGGAACCTTTGCGGCGAGGGCGACGGCCGTCTTACCACCTTTACCCGCGGTGGACCATCCCGCCAGATACGCGATCACCGCCGCGACGATCAGCACTGTCAGCAGGTCGATCTGCGGCAACCCAAAGCGCTGCACCAGTTTTCGCAGTCCGACGGCCAGGACGACGGCGGTGATGCTGAGGAACACTGCGCGCAGGTTGATCGGGTCACCGTGAAACACGGTGAGGTACAGCCGTTCCAGCACCTGCATGTGGGCGTTGCCCTTGTTCTTGACACCGAGCGCGTTGGCGATCTGACCTATCGCCAGCAGCAACGCCGCAGCGGCCATGAACCCGATGATGACCGATTCGGAGATATAACGCGTCAGGTCACCCAGTTTGAACACGGCAATGAGGATCTGGAACGTACCGGCCAGGATCCCGAGCGCGAACAGCGCTTCGAACAGGACGGTCCGATTTTCCGGATCGATGAACGCCAGCGAGCTGAACACCAGCAACGAGATCGCGCTCGTCGGCCCGTTGATCAGATGCGAGGACGAACCGAAGATCGAGGCGATGGTCGTGACGACAATCGCCGAGTAGACCCCGTATTTGGGGTCCACGCCCGCGATGAGGGCGTACGCGATGCCCTGCGGCAGCGCCACGGCCGCGACGGTCAGACCGGCGACCAGATCACGGCGGCCGGTGGCCCAGCTGTAGTTAAGCGAAAGACTCATGCTCCGCCCCTTCCCAGGCCGCTGGAGATCGAGTGACCGGACACCGCAGCCGGCACCGATGCCGAGACGATGTCGTAGATGCCGTTCGTGCCGAAGAAGCGTTGCCGCGCATCGTCCCAGTCGTTGGCGATAGCGGTAACAGGGAACAGCTTGATGTTCGGCAGCCGGTCGGAGTGCTTGGCCAAGATCGCTGCGTTGGACGGCCGATATCCGTACTGCGCGAACAGCTCCTGCGCGGGATCGGTGTACAGATACTCCAGATACGCCTTGGCGAACGCGGCCGTCTTGCTGTTGGTGTCGTTGGCGTCGACCCACGCGACGGCCGGCTCGGCGAGAAGACTTACCGGCGGATAGACGACCTCCAGTGCGCCCTTGCTGTCCGCCGCCTCACGCAGCGCTTCGTTCTCCCAGGCCAGCTGCACGTCGCCGATCTGGCGGTCGGAGAAGCTCTGCGCCGAACTCCTGGCGCCCTCGTCCTGCACGACCACGTTCCGGTACAGCGCCTTCAGATAGTCAAGCGCCTGCGACTCCGTCCCGCCGCGGGTGATGACCGCACCCCACCCCGCCAGCACGGTCAGCTGGCCGTTGCCTGAAGTACGCGGGTCGGGAGTCACCACCGCGACGCCGTCGTTGGCGAGGTCCGGCCAGTCGTGGATGCCTTTGGGGTTTCCCTTATGGACCACGAACACGATCGTCGAGGTGTACGGCACCGAGTTGTGCGGCAGCCGCTTCTGCCAGTCCGGCTGGATCAGGCCCCGTTTGCGCAACGCGTCGACATCGCTGATCAGCGCCAGCGAGACGACATTGGCCTTCTGCGCGCCGTCGATAACGCTTCGCGCCTGCCGGCCGGAACCGCCGTGGGATTGCTTGATATCGAGGGTTATGCCGGATTGCTTGCGATAGTTGTCGACGAAGTCCTTGTCCAGCGCGGCGTACACCTCACGAGTGGGGTCGTAGGACACGTTGAGGATCTGATTCGGAGTGTCGTCAGGCAGGTTCTTCGCCACGAGCAGCACCGATGCCACCACGACGGCGACAACACCCACAATGTTCAGCCAAGGCATGCCCAGCAACCGACCCGGCCCGCCCTCCAAAGTCTCTGTCATCGGCCGCTCCTTGCCTCACGCGTACTGAGTGAGAGAAACTTAGCCTCGATCTCGCCCTCAAACAGCTGCGAGAACGCTGACAACGCGCTTAAAAGGGGCGTTGAGCTGGTGTTTTGCAACCGCCACTCAAACAATCAGCGCATTCAGAAACCCTTTGCGGACCCCGGCCCGCCCGACTGCAACCTGGAATGCGGAAGTGACAACTTCACTGAACCCGCATAGGCCGCAGCGGTCTGACCGGAGGTGGCCTTCTCCCAGTTTCCACTGACAACCAACTGAGATCGCCCCCTGAGAAACGAAAACGGCGCGCTTATCACCGCTGGTGGGCGGTGACAAGCGCGCCGATTCGCGGCGGGTGCCGTCAGGCGGTTTCGGTGATCGGCCGGTCGACCCAGCTCATCAGGTCGCGCAGCTTCTTGCCGGTGACCTCGATCGGGTGCTCGGCGTTCTCCTTGCGCAGCTTCTCGAGGCGCTTGTTGCCGCCCTCGACGTTGGCGACGAGTTCCTTGACGAAGCTGCCGTCCTGAATGTCCTTGAGGATGGCGCGCATCCGCTCCTTGGTGTCGGCGTCGATCACGCGCGGGCCCGACAGGTAGCCGCCGAACTCCGCGGTGTCGGACACCGAGTAGTTCATCCGGGCGATGCCGCCCTCGTACATCAGGTCGACGATCAGCTTGAGCTCGTGCAGCACCTCGAAGTAGGCCAGCTCGGGGGCGTAGCCCGCCTCGACCATGACCTCGAAGCCGGTCTTCACCAGTTCCTCGGTGCCACCGCACAGCACGGCCTGCTCACCGAACAGGTCGGTTTCGGTCTCATCCTTGAAGGTGGTCTTGATGACGCCGGCGCGGGTGCCGCCGATGCCCTTGGCGTAGGACAGCGCCAGCGCCAGGCCGTCACCGGTCGGGTCCTGCTCGACGGCGACCAGGCAGGGCACGCCCTTGCCGTCGACGAACTGGCGGCGCACCAGGTGGCCGGGGCCCTTGGGGGCGACCATGCCGATGGTGACGTCGGCCGGGGGCTTGATCAGACCGAAGTGGATGTTCAGGCCGTGCCCGAAGAACAGCGCGTCGCCGGGCTTGAGGTTGGGCTCGATGTCGTTGGTGAAGATCTCGGCCTGCGCGGTGTCGGGCGCGAGCAGCATGATCACGTCGGCCCACTTGGCGACCTCGGCGGGAGTGTCGACCTCGAGGCCCTGCTCCTCCACCTTGGCCCGCGACTTCGAGCCTTCCTTGAGGCCCACCTTCACCTGCACGCCGGAGTCCCGCAGGCTCAGCGAATGGGCATGCCCCTGGCTGCCGTATCCGATCACTCCGACCTTGCGGCCCTGGATGATCGAGAGGTCGGCATCGTCGTCGTAGAACATCTCGATGGTATTTGCAGCCACGGTGGCCTTTGCCTTTCTGTTTGTTTCTTCGGTGGGGTCTGTTACTTGGCGTTGGTCATTCCGCGCGGGCCGCGGGACAGCGACACCACTCCGGACTGCACGATCTCACGGATACCGTAGGGCTCGAGCACCCGCAGCAGCGCTTCGAGTTTCTCCGGGGTTCCGGTGGCCTCAACGGTCAGCGACTCGGTGGAGACGTCGATGACCTTCGCGCGGAACAGGTTGACCGCCTCGATCACCTGGCTGCGCGTACCGGCGTCGGCGCGGACCTTGATCAACGCCAGTTCGCGGGCAACCGAGTTCTCCTCGTCCTGCTCGACGATCTTGATCACGTTGATCAGCTTGTTGAGCTGCTTGGTGATCTGTTCGAGCGGGGTCTCCTCCGCGGTGACCACGATCGTCATCCGCGACATGTTCTTCTGCTCGGTGGCACCGACCGCCAGTGACTCGATGTTGAAGCCACGCCGGGAGAACAGCGCCGCGACGCGGGCCAGCACACCGGGCTTGTCTTCGACCAGCACCGAAAGCGTATGGGTGACAGTGCTATTAGCTGAGCCGGCCATTAGGCGCGCCCTTCTTCGTTGTCGTCGAACAGCGGACGGATGTTGCGCGCGGCCATGATCTCGTCGTTGCCGGTGCCCGCGGCGACCATCGGCCACACCTGTGCGTCGGCGCCGACGATGAAGTCGATCACCACCGGGCGGTCGTTGATGGCGCGCGCCTGGTTGATCACGTCGACCACGTCTTCCTCACGCTCACAACGCAATCCGACACAGCCCATGGCCTCGGCCAGCTTGACGAAATCGGGGATGCGATGGCTGTGCGTGGACAGGCCGGTATTGCTGTAGCGCTCGCCGTAGAACAGGGTCTGCCACTGGCGCACCATGCCGAGGTTGCCGTTGTTGATCAGCGCGACCTTGATCGGCACACCCTCGAGGGCACAGGTGGCCAGCTCCTGATTGGTCATCTGGAAGCAGCCGTCGCCGTCGATGGCCCACACCTCGGCGTCGGGACGGGCCATCTTGGCTCCCATGGCCGCCGGGATGGCGTAGCCCATGGTGCCCAGCCCGCCGGAGTTCAGCCAGGTGCGCGGGTTCTCGTATTTGATGAACTGCGCGGCCCACATCTGGTGCTGGCCAACGCCTGCGACGTAGATGGCGTCCGGTCCGGCGATTTTGCCCAGCTCGGAGATGACGTACTCGGGGCTGAGGCTGCCGTCGCTCTGGGGGTCCCAGCTCAGCGGGTAGGTGGCCCGGATTCCGGACAGGTACTCCCACCAGTTGTCCAGATCCGCCTTCTCGGGCGCTTTGCCGATTCCCAGGTCGCTTCGCTCCTGCCCGCCGGTGGTTTTCCGCAGCGCCTCAATGAGTTCCGCGATCGCCAGCTTCACGTCACCCACGATCGGGACGTCGGCATTGCGGTTCTTGCCGATCTCGGCGGGGTCGATGTCGACGTGGATCACCTTGGCCTCGGGCGCGAAGGAGTCCAGCTTGCCGGTCACCCGGTCGTCGAATCGGGCGCCCAGGGCGATGAGCAGGTCGCTCTTCTGCAGCGCGGCCACTGCAGCGACCGTGCCGTGCATGCCGGGCATGCCCAGGTTCTGCGGGTGGCTGTCCGGGAATGCGCCACGCGCCATCAGGGTGGTGACCACCGGGATGCCGGTCAGCTCGGCCAGGTCCAGCAACTCGCTGGTGGCCTCGCCGCGGATCACGCCGCCGCCGACATAGAGCACCGGCTTGCGGGCAGCCGCGATGAGCTTGGCGGCCTCGCGGATCTGACGGCTGTGCGGCTTGGTGTTGGGCTTGTAGCCGGGCAGGTCGATCTGCGGCGGCCAGGCGAAGGTGCACTGGGCCTGCAGCACGTCCTTGGGGATGTCGACGAGCACCGCGCCGGGACGCCCGGTGGCGGCGATGTGGAATGCCTCGGCGATCACCTTGGGGATGTCGTCACCCTCGCGCACGAGGAAGTTGTGCTTGGTGATCGGCATCGTGATGCCGGAGATGTCGGCTTCCTGGAAGGCATCGGTGCCGATCAGCGAGCGGCCGACCTGCCCGGTGATGGCAACCACCGGGATGGAGTCCATCTGGGCGTCGGCCAGCGGCGTGACGAGGTTGGTCGCGCCCGGACCGGAGGTGGCCATCATGACGCCGACCTTGCCGGTGGCGTGCGCGTATCCGCTGGCCGCGTGGCCCGCACCCTGCTCATGGCGGACCAGGACGTGGCGCAGTTTCTTGGAGTCGAACAGCGGGTCGTAGACCGGCAGCACCGCGCCGCCGGGAATCCCGAAGATGGTGTCGACGCCGAGTTCCTCCAGCGACCGCACCACGGACTCGGCCCCGGTGAGCTGGTAGGGGGCGATGCGTTTGGGTGCCGGCAACGCCGACGCGGGGGCGGTCTTACCGGTGGTCTGCGCTGCGGCGTCGGCGCCGTTGGCGGGGGCAGCCGCCGTTGGCTCGGGTGCTCGCGTGGTCGGTGCGCTCACGTTGTCCTCGATGTCCTCGTGTTGTTTCCTTGGGGCAAGAAAAAACCCCCGTCAGCGTCGGCGGCTGTACGAGGGTTGCGCGCTGGTGCGAGTGGCTATGCCCGGGTCGGGGCAAGCGCGGCACCAACGCGCTGGCCAATTACTACGAGCATTCCGCCGAACTTCATATGCCGACGGTAGCCTCCGCACTGGTCAGGCGTCAAATCTCGGTTGCCTCGGCGGTGATGGGATGATGCAGGCATGCCCTCCGGTTCCGTCCCCGACCCGACCTCGGCCACCACCGAACCCGCAAAGCCGGTGGTGATCAAGATGTCGCCGATGGCTCACTTCGCCTCCGGCTTCCTGGCCCTGGCGTTGCTGGCGTTGGTGCCGTTGTTCCCGAGGTGGGGCATGGCGCTGCTGGTGATCCCGGTGGTCGCCTCGGTGGCCATCGTGCGGTTTCGCACCGTGGCCGACCGGGAGACGGTCACCGCGCGCACCCTGTTGGGCAGCCGGACGGTGCGGTGGGACGACGTCCAGGGGCTGCGATTCGACCGGAGCGCCTGGGCCAAGGCCCGCCTCCGCGACGACTCAGAGTTGAGGCTGCCCGCGGTGACGTTCGCGACGCTGCCGCTGCTGACCTCGGCCAGTGGCGGCCGGGTGCCCAACCCTTACGAGTGAGGCTCCGCGCGCGGAGTGGTCAGCCCAGCCTGCCGTGCAGGAAGAACCATGCGGCCACCCCGCCGCCCACGCCCACCAGCAGCGCGACGAACGAGCCAACGAACGGCCTGCGTGCCCAGCCCCGGCCGGCGTCGAATCCGTAGCGGCCCGGACCAACCAGAATGATCGAGGCGACGGCCGCGATGAGCACGATCAGGTATTCCATCCCCTGGGCGCCGAACACCGACAAGTAGCCGTCCTGACGCTGGGCGGCGATGACGGTGAGCAGGCTGTTGACCAGGTAGGCCAAACCGCCGGCCGCGGCCAGTGGGGTGAACAGTCCGAGCACCAGGAGCACGCCGATGACGATCTGCGCGCCTGCGCCGACATAGGTGAGGATTCCGGCGTGCTGGTAGCCGGCATCGGCGAGCGCGGTCTGGAACCCGCCCATCCCCTGCCCGCCGAACCAGCCGAATGCTTTCTGCAGGCCGTGGGCGATGAAGATGACGCCGACGACGATCCGCAGCAACAGCAGACCGAGATCCTGGGTACCGCGCTTGCCGGCCGCCTTGGCCCGTTCCTCAGCGTCGATGGGTTCGATCTCCATCGGCCCGGCAGCGGTGATCGGTGCGGGCTGGGCATGTGGCTGCACGTAGGGCAGCGGCTCGGGGTCGTGCAGCAACCCGTAACCGGTCGACGGCGCCGCGTCGGAACCGGGGACTGTCGGGTTGTAGTGCGGGATCTTCGTGGTCTCGAAGTCGCCGCCGTAGGTGGCCGACGGGAGATCGTCTTCCGGGTCGACGAGCTGGGCCGACGCGGGTCGAGCCGAGGAGTCGTCGGGGCGTTGCCAGCGCGTTTCGGGGCCTTGACTCGTCACGAAAGTCAGAGTAAGTGCAACTTCGCGCAAATCGGGGATTTGAGCGGCGCTTCCGCCAGTGGAAATTCCTACCCGCCGACATGCTCGCCCGTACCGTCGTGGCGAACACCGGGGCTGTATCCGTAACCTGGCGGGCATGCGAATGCGCCGCCCGGTCCGTGGTGTGCTGGCCGCGGTGTGCGCGGCGGCCCTGGTGTCCTCTGGCTGCGCGAAGTTCAACGATGCGATTTCGCAGCCGTTCACCACCGCCCCCCAGCTCGCGCCGGGCCCGACGTCGACGCCGCCGCCTCCCCCGCCGCTGCCGCCCAAGCCGTTCCCGAAAGCCTGCCCCGCACCGGGGGTCATGCAGGGCTGCCTGGAAAGCACCAGCGGTCTGATCATGGGACCGGACAGCAAGACGGCGTTGGTCGCCGAGCGCACCACCGGCGCGGTCAAAGAGGTGTCGGTCAGCGCCGAACCGAAGATCCGCACCGTCATCCCGGTCGATCCGAGCGGCGACGGCGGACTGCTGGACATCGTGCTGTCGCCCACCTATTCGCAGGACCGGCTGATGTACGCCTACATCAGCACGCCGACTGACAACCGGGTGATCCGGGTGGCCGACGGCGACATCCCCAAGGAGATCCTGGCCGGCATTCCCAAGGGCGCGGTCGGCAACACGGGTTCGCTGATCTTCACCAGCCCGACCACCCTGGTGGTGCAGACCGGTGACGCGGGCAATCCCGCCCTGGCAGCAGACCCGAATTCGTTGGCGGGCAAGGTAATTCGCATCGAGCAGCCGACCACCGTCAATCAGGCTGCGCCGACGACCGCCCTGTCGGGCATGGGTTCGGGCGGTGGTATGTGCATCGACCCGACGGACAAGTCGCTCTACATCACCGACCGCACTCCGGCCGGCGACCGGCTGCAGCGCATCGGCCCGGACTCCAAAGCATCCACTGTGTGGACGTGGCCCGACCGGCCGGGCGTGGCGGGCTGCGCGGCGCTGGACGGTACGGTCCTGGTGAACCTGGTCAACACCAAGCAGACGGTCGCGGTGCGGCTGGCCCAGGGCACCGGCGCCGTCACCGGCCAGCCCGAGGTGGTGCGGCAGGACACGCACGGCCACGCGTGGGCCCTGCAGGTATCGCCGGACGGAAACATCTGGGGCGCAACGATCAACCGCACCGCGGGCGACCCGGAGAAGCTCGACGACGTCGTCTTCCCGCTCTTCCCCCAGGGTGGCGGTTTCCCGCGGAGCAACGCCGACAACACCTGAGCTGGTCGGTTCGCTGCTCGTGCAGCGGTAAACGCCTTGAGTCGCAATGGATTCAGAATTCGTATCACCGATGCGACTCTGCCGTGCATCGGTTTCATAAAGGCGCCCACGTCGCCTTGTCTGCGGCCCGCAACCCGATACCGTCTGATTGACGAATCAAGATCACCAGAGACGGGGAAGTCTTGTCACCGAACATCGACCGTCCGGCAGTTCTGTCGGTCGGCATCTCTGCGCTGATCTTGTTCGGTTTCTCCCTGCACCCGCTGGCCGGCGCCGACACCGCATCAAGCCCCGGGGTGCCGTGCGGAAGCATCATCGAGCAGTTCACCGCATCCCCGGAGACGCTGCCCGAGATGCTGGGCAACGCGATCCCGGCTGCGACCCCGGACTCCTCGGCGCTGGCCCCGGCCCCGCTGGCTGCCGCGGTACCCGCCCCGGCGCCGGCTGCTGTGCCGGCGGCTGCTCCCGCCCCGGCCGCCGCAATGCCGGTGGCCGCCGCGCCGGCCGTCTCTTATACACATACGACGCAGCCGACGAACAGGAGAGTGTAGTACTCGGTGGTCGCTGCGTCATCAAGAACAATAAAAAATTCAAAACGACCAACTCCGTCTGCCCGAGAGTCTATCCG